>DNXB01000340.1 GCA_003506995.1 Verrucomicrobiales bacterium | reverse complement strand
TCCAGCACCTTGTCCACCGTGTCCTTGTTGAAGAGCCACTTGTTCACCGCCTCCGCTTCCACGCGGTCGGGCACCCGTCCGTCTTCATCCCACTCCGCCGCATCCCACTGCTCCTTTTCTTCTTCGGACAGCTCGTCGTAGTGAATGCCTCCGCGCTGGAATTTCAACGGCACGGACACCGCACGCGGCGGCACGAGGTAGCCATCCTTCACCGCTTGATCCAGCGGATAGGCATCCGTGGGCACTCCGGCTTCGAGTTCAAACAAGCCGTACGTGTCACGATCGATTTCTTCACGCGGTGTCGCCGTCAGACCGACCAGCAGTGAGTCGAAGTAGCGAAAGACCGCCCCATATTTCTGATACACCGAGCGGTGGGCTTCATCGATGATGATGAGATCGAAGTGTCCCGGTCCGAAGCGCCGTGTGCCGTCGGTGGCATCGTCGATCAAGCCCATCATCGTGGGGTAGGTCGAGACATAGACACGGCCCTGCGCGTTCTTCTCCGTCACCAGATTCACCGGTGAGGCATCGGGCAGGAATTTCTTGAAAGCGTTCACCGCCTGCTTCACCAGCGCCTTGCGGTCCGCCAGGAAGAGCACGCGCTTGGCCCAGTTGCACTGCATCAGCAGCTCGCTCAGCGCGATCACCAGCCGCGTCTTGCCGGAGCCTGTCGCCATCACCAGCAGCGACTTGCGGTCGTGGTCCTTCTCAAAAGCCTCGCAGATGCGGCGGATGGCACGGGTATGGTAGTAGCGCTCCACCGTCACCTCGTTGATCTTCGCTTCCGCCAGCTTCTTCCGGGTGGTGCGGCGCTGAATGAGCAGTTCCAGCTCCGCCTTCTTGTAAAAGCCCTGTACCGCACGCGGCGGATAGCAGGCATCATCCCAGATCCAGTGCTCGTAGCCGTTGGTGTAGAAGATCACGGGCCGCTGACCGAACTGCTGCTCCAGGCAATCCGCATAGAGCTTCGCCTGCTGCCGCCCGATCTTCGCGTCCTTCTTGGTGCGTTTCGCCTCCACGATGCCCAGCGGCTTGCCATCATCGCCCCACAGCACGTAATCCACAAAGCCCTCGTTCTTCGCATTCGGCATGCCGGTGACGGGGAACTCGCGATCCCGCGCCTGATCCAGCGCCCAACCGGTTTCCTTGAGCAGCAGATCGATGAAGTATTCCCGTGTCTCCGCCTCCGAGTAATCATGCGTGTCCGGCTGCTTCTCATTCGCCTGCTTGGCTACGGTGATCTCGGCACGCAGCTTCACCAGTTCGACATCCAGCGCGGTCTTGTCGGAGAGCAGGGCTGAGAGCTTCTCGTCCTTGTCCTTGAGCTGACCTTCCAGCTTCAGGAGCTGGTCCTGCGTCTGCTTGGGCAGCGGTGTGGTCGTTGGCAGCAGCGCTGGATTGAAGACGCCGTCCACCGGCTTCGCGCCGCGTGCGTAATGCCGTGCCAGCCAGAAGCACACATGAAACAGCTCCTTCACCGCCATCTGCGCATCCATCGGCTTCACCGGTGTGTGCTTGTGGACGGCCAGGTTGCCCAGATCCTTGATGACCCGCGCCTTGTAGAAGACCGCGTCTCCCGTCACCTGCTTGAAGCTCGGCTCATGAATGAGCGCGCTCAGATTGTCCTGATAGGGCAGCCGCAATGCGCTGTCATGCTTGTACAGCCATGCCACCACCACCTCCAGCGCCCGCCGCGCATAGAAGCAGGCCGTGCGCGGGTCGGGATGCACCATCTGCTCCGCCTTCACCGCCGCCTCATGGACAGCGGGCCATTCGGCGGCGAGAAAGGTGAAGTGGGAGGTCATGGCGGCGGCCTTAAATGTCGTTGGCTGCCGCTGTTGTGGTCAGTTGCAGTTCAGACTGACTTGGATTGTCCAGCCGTCCGGGCGTGAATCCTTCCTTGAGTAAAATCACCTCAACCTGGCAAAGGCCAGCTTGTTTGAGCCTTGCGGCAAACTTGGAGAGTGTGCTGGCATCCTCGGTGAGAATGATCTGCACTCCCTCCTCTTCAGCTTGGGCCAGGATTTTGAGGTCATTGATGATGACGGCGCGTTTATCCTCCTTGTCAGCTTGGATAACGCCTTGCTTCAAGGCCTTGAAGTATGCCGCTGAGCGTATGGCATGAGGCAGGTTGTAGGGCTGGAGCCTGAAGTTCTGCAATGGCAGGTCATTCACGGGCTGGCCTACTTCAAATTCACCGGCAGCAATCACCGAAACCACCATGGGAATCTGTTTGGCGAGACAGTGCCTGAAGTAATCCACGGCGGCACTGTGATGTACTTGGTTCGGGTCGGCGAACGCGATCAGGAAACTGGTGTCGAGCGAGACTTGCTTCATAACCAGGATTACACACCTCTCATCGACTCCACCCAAGCTGTGGCCGATGGGATACCACGCCAGGCTTCGCTTCCTCGACTCCAAAGACGGCTCAAAGCCGCTTCATCGACCTCATCCGTGCGGTGGAGGAATTCCAGGAGCCGCACGTTCCGCAGGTCGCGTGTTTTGAGGTGCTGCTCTGCCTGCACACGCAGAGTCACTTCCTTGTAGAGCTGGTTCTCGGTTTCAGCGGCGAGTTGCTGCTCCGTGGCACTCACGCGAATACTTTTTCCCGTGTCAGTGAGCACCAGATGCACATTGGGATCCTGCTTGCCACCCAGATCCACAACCTTGCCTGCCAGATACTTTTCCACCAAGACCCAGGCATTTTCGCCTGCGTGCTGGTAGTGGCTGATGCTTTTGACGATCAAAGGTTTTGCCCCTCCATTCGAGCCATCGCTCACTTTGTATGAGCGTGTCGGCTGCCGCTGCGCCCGCCGCTGCCAGAGTTCGATGACTTCCGCCCGCTTCGGCTGG
>DNXB01000638.1 GCA_003506995.1 Verrucomicrobiales bacterium | reverse complement strand
CGAGCGATGAGTTTCGCAGCTTCCATGAGCGCGTGATCGAGATCGAGAAGGTGCAGACGGACGACAAAGCGAAGCGCAGCGTGCTGGTGATCGGCGATGACAAGTATCGCGACCTCGCCCCCGGCAAAGGCCGCACCTTCAAGCATGAAAGCCTGCCGTTTGATCTCATGATCACCAATTGGAAGCAGCATGCGCAGCCGAAACGTGATGCTGGCGGCCGAACCGACGTCGTGGACGGCTATTACATCCAGGAAGTCACCACGCTCGACGATTCCGGAGCCGCCTTGCCAGATGAGCAGCTTGCGAGCGCCTGTGTCGCCATCGTGAAGGATAAAAAATCCGGCGAGGAGCAGAAGGGCATCCTGTGGGAGTTCGCCGCCGCGCCCTGGACGGTCACCGTGGGCGCTGACAAATACCTCATTTCCCTCGACCACCGCTCCTACAAGCTGCCGTTTGCCATCCGGCTCGACGAGACGGAGCAGGAGAAACACCCTGGCACCGAGCGCGCACGCCGTTTCACCAGCAAGGTCACGAAGATCACCGGCGATCACGAAGAAAAGCGTGTCATCACCATGAACGAACCCGTGCGCAGCGAGGGTTACGCCGTGTTTCAGCAGACGTTTGACGATGGAACACGCAGTGGCAGCGGCGTGAAGCGCTCCGGCTTCCAGATCGTCGAAAACCCTTCCGATCACTGGCCACTCATCTCCTGCATCATCGTCGCCGAAGGGCTGCTGCTGCACTTTCTCATGATGCTGGCCCGTTTCATCAAGGTGGAGCCGTGGAAGTTCGCCCTCGGCCTCATCCTCGCCTTCAACGCCGCCTTTGCTCTCGCGATGTGGAAGCTGCTTTAACCAACCTATTGATCGCAAGTCATGAAAACCTCTCTTTCCCATTTTGGGCCTTCTGCTTCGCGCCAGCGTCCTGGAGTGCTCCNNTGCTCCAGCCCTCTGGAGCTTTCCGTGTGTCGCTTAACGTTCGAAAAGCGCCGGAGGTCCGGCGCACTCCAGGACGCTGCCGCGCTCTCGTGGGTGCCATCAGCTTTTCGCTGTGCCTGTTTGTTTCGATGACGCTCCCAGCGGCAGAACTTCCCCCGCTTGATCTCTTTCGCGACAAGGAAGTCGTCGAAACCTTCGCCTCAATCCCCGTGCAGGAGTCCGGGCGCATCAAGCCGCTCGAAAACGTCGCCAGCTACCGCCTGCTGCGCTTCCGCGCCCGTCGCAGCATCTGGCTGACCGACAACGGCGAGATGGACGACGGCAAACCACTTGTCGATCCCGCCACGCAGAAGCCGATCACGAAGGAAGGCGGCAAGCTCGTGAAGCTCAGCGCCACGGAATGGCTGCTCATGAGCTGGTTCCGCCCTGACATCGCCAAAACGGTGCCGTTGTTCAAGGTGGACAACTCCTCCGCGATCGAAGAACTCGGGCTGAAGGCCAAGGCGAAGCGAGATCAATACAGCTTCACGGAGATCGAGCCTGCCAGGCAGACGCTCATGGAAAAGATGGCCGAGTATCGTGAAATCCAGGCCAAGAAGCAGACGCCGGAGCAGCGCATGATCGTCCAGCTCGCCGCAAACTTCCTCGACTACGAGATGATCACCGGCCACTTCGATTTCATCCGCTCGCCCGTCGGTGCCAAGCCCGAAGGGCTTCCTGCTGGCATCGAACAGCCCATTCGCTTGTCCAAGAGCCTCAACGTGCTCGCCAACGCCGTGCGCACCAGCGGCGGGCCGCCCATGCAGATCCCTTGGTTCCGCGAATTCGGCAAAGGAGCGCTCGGGGCGATGATGAGCGGCAATGCCGAGCAGCAACTCCGCCTGTTCCCACCCGCGCCTCAAGCCACTGACGTTTGGCACGGCCCTGGCGAGATCATCTTTGGAACGATCAATGGCGACAAAGAAGTTGCGGCGGAGCAGCTCGCATGGCTGGCATTGTATGAGGATGTTTATCTGGCGCTGCCGGATGCCGCGAAGTTCAAGGCCGCTTCAAAAGCTCTGCTGTCCAAGATTCAAGACGCGGCCAAGCAGCGCGGGGAGGCGCAGTTCGTCGCCCTGGAGCGTCATTCGATGAAGGCGGACTATTTTTTCTACGCGCAGTGGATTTTCCTCGTCGGCTTCATTGCCGTGGCGCTGACGTGGATCTCGCCCGGATCGCGTTTTGACAAGCTGGCAAAGATCAGCGCCTGGCTGCTGCTCGGAATGGCCACTACGCTGTCCGTGGTCGGCGTGGTGATCCGCTGCATCATCATGCAGCGTCCTCCGATCACGACGCTGTATGAAACGATTCTCTTCATCGGCGCTTCGGTGGCCCTGTTTGGCCTCATCGCCGAATGGATCACCAAACGCGGCCTCGGCCTGCTCGTGGCCGCCGTTGGCGGGACCGCGTGCATGTTCCTGGCGATCCAATTTGAAGCCTCCGAGGCCACGGACACGCTCCAGCAGCTCCAGGCCGTGCTGATCACCAATTTCTGGCTCTCCACGCATGTGCCGATGATCAACCTCGGCTACGCCGCCTGCATGGTTGCCGCGCTGATCTCGATGATTTACTTCATGCAGCGTCTCCTGGGGAAAATCGGTCCGAAGTCGGATGAGGGCCGCTTTCTCACTCGCGTGGCTTATGGATTCATCGCCGCAGGCCTGTTCCTTTCGCTGGTGGGCACGGTGCTCGGCGGGATCTGGGCGAATTACAGCTGGGGCCGCTTCTGGGGCTGGGATCCGAAGGAAAACGGCGCCTTGATGATCGTGCTGATGTGCCTGGTCATCCTGCACGCCCGCATGGGCGGCTACATTCGTGAGATCGGCCTGCACTGCTGCAATCTTATCCTCGGCTGCATCGTGATCTTCTCCTGGTTCGGCGTGAACCAGCTTGGTGTCGGTTTGCATGCCTACGGTTTCACCGACGGCATCTGGCCGAAAATTTACGGCTACTGGCTCAGCCAGGGGGCGTTGCTCATTTACGGACTGTTTCTCTCCTGGAGTGATCGCCGCACCCAATTTCCAGAGGCAGCCGAAGAGGTCAAAGGCGCTGAATCCCCCGTCGGCTGAGCCGCCAGCTCACTTCGATTTCCGATAAGCGATGATGCCCTGCGCAATGCCCTCGGCAATGCGTTTGCGATACTCCCCGGTCATCATCCGGGCGCGCTCGGTCGAGTTGCTGACGAAGCCGCATTCCACCAGCACGGCGGGGTTTTTTGAGGTGGCGCGGATGACGTGGAAGCCGGCGCTTTTCACGCCGCGATTGGTCATGTCGGTGCGCTGCACCAGATAAGCCTGGATGTAGGCGGCCAGCATGTAGCTGGAGGAAAAGTGATAATAAGTCTCCGCGCCCGCGCCACTGCCGCCGCGGTTGTAGTTGTAGTGAATGCTCACAAAGATGGCCCCTCGACGGCTGTTGCCCAGCGCGGAGCGTTCTTGCAGCGGGATGAACACATCACGGCTGCGGGACATGATGACCTTCAATCCCTGCTGCTTGAGCAGTTGCTCCACACGCCGCGCGGTGTCGAGCGCAAGGTGCTTTTCGTACACATAACCGATGGCCGCTCCACGATCGTGGGCTCCATGGCCTGGATCGAGGATGACCGTGTCGAAGGCATTGGCCTCTGCCGCGAACATCAACGCCGCCGTCACGACCCAAAAAGCACACACCAGAAGGCGGTTTGTCTGACGAGTAGGACGGGGAAATGGTGACATGCGGATGGGAGGCAGGTGGCGTGGGCTGATGGCAAACCTTCAGTTTTGCACAGTAAGCGAAGAAGCGGCCAAAGGGTCAAGTTTTTTGGCCTTTTACGCCGGAGCGGGGCACAAAAAACCGCCGGAGGTTTGCGGCCTCCGGCGGTGTGGTCAATTCAACGTCGCTGCTGGGTCAATCAAGGATTGCCCAACGGGGAAGGCGGCAGGCCGCCGGGTTGTCCTGGGAGTCCGCCCGGAAGACCAGGCTGTCCTGGCAGACCGCCTGGCAGGCCACCAGGCTGTCCTGGCAGACCACCGGGGAGAGATGGGTCAGTCCAGCCGCCGCCAGAACCGCCGCCAGTGCCCATTTGGCCGCCTGCGATCATGGCGTTGAGCACGCGCTGAGGCTGCCCTTGGGATGCCTGGGTGAAGGAATCCATGCCGCCAGCCATGACTTTGGGTCCCACAGAGCCGCGTTTGCCCTGCAGTTTTTCGACCTGAACACTGCCATCATTGCGACCAATGATGACTTCTCCGCCAGGCCAAGTGCGGCCGGGGCGGATCTGGCCGGCAACGTCCGCGTTCCACTGTGGCGGCCAGCCTGGGCTGACAGGGTTTTCAAACACAAGCGGCATGTTGCCCTGGGTGGCGTCCGTCTGGCCGCCGGTCATGGCCCAGTGGTTTTCACCAGGGATGAGGGCCATGGCGTAGTTGGGGGCCACGCCGATGTTGCCATCGGGATTGTAGCCTGCCGGGCAGCCAAAGATGCGCTCGTCAGCGACAATCTCTTCCTGGATCAGGAAGCGGAATGCATCGTTGGACGAGGCTGCGACGCCGCCGGTTTGCGGGTTGGGCACCGAGTCTGGATACTGGCTGTTGTTGTCCTTGGAGAACTGCTTCAGAGCAAGAATGATCTGTTTGCAGTTGTTGACCCCTTTGGTCTGGTTGCCCATGCGTTGAATGCCGTTGTAGGCGGGCACGGCCAGGCTCGCGAGAATCGCGATGATCGTGATCACCACCAACAACTCGATCAGAGTGAAGGCGTGGTTTCGTTTCGTTTTCATAGTATGAGTGCGTTTATGGGTTGGTTATGATGTTATGCGGCAGGGGATTTCTCCCCATCCACGACGATTAGACCGAACCGGGGCCGGAAAGGCGAGAAAAAAATCACGCCAGGGCGATCACGCTCACTTTCGCCTCCTGACACAGCCGCAAAACCTCCGTGCGATCCAAGATCAGTGTCATGCCTGACTCCACAGCAATGAGATCGACCCCGGCGCCCGCCGCCGTGCGGATCGTGTCCGGCCCGACGACCGGCACGTCAAAGCGCATGTCCTGGTTCGGCTTCGACACCTTCACCATCGTCGCTCCGCCGCGTCCGAGGGCACCGCCGCGTTTCACGGCCTCGTTGGTGCCTTCAAATGCCTCCACGGCCAGAACGGTGCCATTTTTGACCACCACCGTCTGCCCGATGTCGAGCCGGCTGCTCTCCTTGGCGATTTTGAAGCCGTATTCGGCGTCCTCCTGACGCCGTTTCTTGATCTGCGGCCCGGCGACGTGTCCAGCGCCGGGCATGAGGTCTTCAAGGAAGGTCGTGGCGGGCAGCAGCGTGATGCCGTCCTTCGCCAGTTCGTTCGCGATGCCGCCAAACAGCGTCTCCGCGTTCCGCTGCTTCAGCTTCGCCAGCATGATGAGCGTGCGGAAGTCGGGACGCAGGTCGAAGAGGTTCTTCGGCGCGATCTGGCCCACCATCACCGTCTGGGTGACCCCTTGCTTCTTGAAGAACGAGATCATCTTTCCGAGCTGCCCCACGCGGAACCACTCGATGGCATCCACCAACCCCGCCAGCTCCGGCTTCGTCTCATTCGTGAACGCTGCCGCGACGAGCTTCTTCACGCCCGCCTTCCGCGCCGCCGCGACGAAGGTCTCCGGATAAAGGCCGTTCCCGGCGATGAGGGCGATGGTGTCGAGATTGGGGGCGGTCATTCAGGCAAACTCCAGCATCGGGCGCACCCGAGGTTTAGGCAGGCGGCGTCCGGCCTTGGCCAGGTCGCTCACGACTTCGTTCACCACCTCGCACAACTCCTCATAGAGCTTCACCGGATCATTGCCGTGAATTCCGGTGATCAGATCGGGGCAGTGACCGATGTAAACGCCGTCCTTGGCGCTCCAATCAACCAACTTGTGATATTTGTCGGCGGCTTTCATTCGAGTGTTTTGTCGATGGCTTGGCGAACCTGCTTCTCCTGATAATATTTCACACCCGCACCTTCTTTTCCACTCACAGTAACGGCTCCAGGATAACGTGGATGGTAAAATTTGCGATGTGATCCTTTGCCGCCGCCAGAGAGCTGGGCAAAGCCCGCATGCTGCAAATCACGGATGAGTTCGCGGACTTTTCGCGGCTTGGCATCACAGTTTAAACTTTTCGCACTGTCCCATGAAGGCGCGGGGATTGTCCCAGGCGACGCGTTGGATCATCTCTGTGCTCCAGCCGCGCTGGCGCATGGCTTGCATGGTCTTCGGGACGGCGAGGGGATCACTGATGCCCCAGTCGCAGGCACTGTTCATCCAGATGCGCTCGGCGTGGCGGTGCTCCAGCATGTCGATGGCGCGGTTGGGGGTGCATTTGCTCTCGGGATAGAGCGTGATGCCGGCCCAGAAGCCGTGGTCGAGCACATGGTCGATGGTGTGCTCCTCGACATGGTCGATGATGACGCGCTCCGGCTTGATCTTCGGGAAATTTTTCAGCGCATCGACGATGAGGCGCGTGCCTTTGAGCTTGTCCTCGAGGTGGGGCGTGTGGATGAGCACGAGCTGGTCGTAATCCTGCGCCACCTGCACATGCTGTTCGAAGATTTTCAGCTCGTTACGGCTGTTTTTGTTCAAGCCGATCTCGCCGATGCCCAGCACGCCCGGTTTGTCGATGAACTGAGGGATCAGCGCGATCACATCGTCCGCGAGCTTCACATCCTCCGCTTCCTTCGGATTGATGCAGAGCCAGCAGTAGTGCTGGATGCCGAATTTGGCGGCGCGTTTCGGCTCATACTCGGTGATCTGACGGAAGTAGTCGTAAAAGCCGTCGGCGCTGGCACGGTCGAATCCTGCCCAGAAGGCGGGTTCGCAGATGGCCTGGCAGCCGGCGAGGGCCATGCGCTCGTAGTCATCCGTGGTGCGGCTGACCATGTGGCCGTGGGGTTCGATGTAGTTCATCGGGGGAGGTTTACGGTGGGTGACTGTGGTTTACGGTTGTTGACGGTGGTTGTGAAGCTGAGCGGTTCGGCCCAACAATCGTCAACCACCGTCAACGACTGTAAACCATCGTAAACGGCTATCCTTTAAAAGCTCCGATGGCCCCTTGCATCGTCGCTTTGGCGATGGGTTCGACGCTAGGGTCGCTGAAGCTGAGCAGCACGTCCTTGGCGCGCTGCGGTTTGTCTTGGGAGAGCAGCGAGATCGCGTTTTTCAGGGCTTGGACGCGGAAATCGTCCTCCTGACCGGCGCGCTGCACGCGGTCGAGGAAGGCGGCGAGGTCGATGAGCTTCGAACGCGAGTCCATGAAGCCGAGATCGACCAGATTGACTTGGGTTGGGGGTGTCCAATCAGGCATGTGGTAAGTTTAGACGGCGCAATCTCGCCCGCAACCGCTGGAATCGTTGCAAGGACATCACTTCACGCCATCGTAAGGGCTCATGTCCGACCTTTCACCCGACGAACTGCGCCGCTACGCCCGGCACCTTGCGATTCCCGAATTCGGGATCGAGGGCCAGCGCAGGCTGAAGGCTGCGCGGGTGCTTTGCATCGGGGCAGGGGGCTTGGGCTCGCCGATCACCATGTATCTCGCGGCGGCGGGCATCGGCGGACTGGGGCTGGTCGATCCTGATGTGGTCGAGGTGACGAATCTCCAGCGCCAGATTCTCTTCGGGCAGAAAGACATCGGTCGCAAAAAGCTCGAAGCTGCCCGCGAGCGCCTGCTCGACATCAATCCACACCTCGACGTGCAGGTTTACCCGGAGCTGTTCACTGCGGCCAACGCCATGCGCATCGCGGCGGACTACGATGTGATCATCGACGGCACGGACAATTTCCCCACGCGCTACCTCAGCAACGACGTGGCCGTCTGGCTGCGCAAACCGAACGTGTATGGCAGCATCCTGCGCTTCGATGGCCAGGTGGGCGTCTTTGCACCGCATCTCGGGGCACCGTGTTACCGCTGCATGTGCCCGCAACCACCGCCGCCGGGTTTGGTGCCGTCATGTGCCGAAGGCGGCGTGCTCGGCGTGCTGCCGGGCCTGATTGGCACGATGCAGGCCTTGGAGGCCATCAAACTCATCACCGGCATCGGCCAGCCGCTGCTTGGAAAGCTGCTGCACGTCGATACGCTCAGCATGCGCTTCCGCACGCTCACCTTGCGCCGCGACCCCGACTGCCCTGTCTGCGGCGACCAGCCCACCATCACCCAACCCATCGACTACGAAGGCTTCTGCGGCATCTCCAAAGCGCCCACGAATGTCCCCGATGTTCCCGCCATGACCGTTCACGAACTCAAAGAACTCCGCGATGCCGGAGACAACCATTTTCTTCTCGACGTGCGCGAACCGCATGAACTGGCCATTTCACGCATTGAAGGTGCCGTGTTGATTCCCCTTGGAGAACTAGAAAGCCGCACAACCGAGCTGCCGCGTGACAAGCGCATCCTCGTGCATTGCAAAAGCGGCGGTCGCAGCGCCCGTGCGGTGAGCAAGCTGCGCGAGCTTGGCTTTGACGATGTCTGGAATGTCTCCGGCGGCATCATCGCCTGGGCGCGTGAGATTGATCCGACGATGGCCGAATACTGATGAACAACGACACTGCCTGGCTCGAAGAATTTCTTCCTTTGATGCGCTGTCCAGACACGCATCAGCCGCTGCGTCGCGCCACGGCGGAGGAATGCGCAAAACTGGGTGTGTCAGCGGCTTTGACGACGCAGGACGGAAGCCAGCAGTTCACCATCGACGAGGGTATTCCCATTCTGCTGCCCCGCGTCGTCCGGTGAGGCTGGTTTTTGCAGCGCGGAGGCCAGAATCTGCTCAGCATGGGTGATGGGCAGGGAATAGTGGCCGTCGATCTCCGACCAGACCGTCGTTGCGGCAGGAATCAATGAGGCGACGCGCTCTGTGTAGGTCCAGGCAATATTGCGATCCTGTTTGCCGTGCAAGAAACGGATGGGAAAGTCGATCTGGCTCACTTCAAACCCCCATTCACTGAGATAAATATCCGCATCCGCGATGACACTGCGCGGGCCGCGGTTCAAAGCGCCGAGCGTGGCATCGCGCACGACATCGTAGATGCCAGGCAACAGGAGAACGCGACGGTCTTCCTCTCCCAGCAGCTTCATGAGCCAGCGGAGCGGGGCCTTGTGAGGCGAGCCTTTGGCGGCCAAGCCTCCCAGTCGCAGCAGGGTGCCGAGGATGGTCGGAAAATAGTGTCGCAACTGGATCATGAGCCGGTAGAGCCAGAACATGTCGCGGTCCCCGAGAAATTTCAGCGGCGGGGCGCCACAGATGATGGAGGCGGAGAGCAGGCGTTTGTGCAGTTTGAGCGCGGTGACGAGCACATACGGCCCGCCGCCGCTCCAGCCGAGCACATGGTAATTGTCCGCGCCGACATGAGCCGCGAGTTGTGTGAGTGTGTCCGGCCAGTCAAACAGCGTGCGTCCCGGCTGGAGGTCGGAGAGACCGACGCCCGGCCGGTCGGGGCAGATCAGGCGGATGCGGTGCTTCTTGGCTGGTTCATCAAAGAGCAAGCCCTGGACGCGTGAGGAAGGCCAGCCATGGAAATAAAAAGCCACCTCGCCTTTGGGGTCGCCATACTCCGCGTAGCCGAGCGTGAGGCCGTTGGTGAGGGTGAGAGTGTGGTCGGACATGCGAGGATGCGGACATTGGAGTTTCAATGAGCACCTTCAAGCGCCTTTTCACCCAGGAGGGGGATGCTTTTCGGAATGCGGCTGCGGCGCAGGCCGAACTGCGTCACGGCTTTTTCTTGGAGGTGGGCCACCGCCTCGTCCACGGAGTCGGTCCATTTGATCAAATCGAGATCCTCAGGACTGATGGTGGCTCCACAGAGCATGTGATCCATGAAGTGGCGCATCTCCGGCCAGAAATCACTCCCCATGATGACGATGGGGAAGCTTTTCAGCTTCTTCGTCTGGATCAGCGTGAGGGCCTCGAACATCTCGTCCATGGTGCCGAAGCCGCCGGGCATGATGATGAAGCCATAGCTGTATTTGATGAGCAGCGTCTTGCGCACGAAGAAATGCTCCATGGTCACCCAGCGGTCGAGATAGGGGTTGTGGCTTTGTTCAAAGGGCAGCCGGATGTTGCAGCCGACGCTGCGTCCTCCAGCATCTTTTGCGCCACGATTCGCCGCTTCCATGATGCCCGGGCCACCGCCGGTGCAAATGAACAACCGATCTTCGGGCATGCCCGCTTTCTCACAGCGGGCGCTGTAACGTGCCACGGTGCGGGCAAATGCCCTGGCGTGGTCGTAATAGGGTGCGTTGCGCAGCAGCGTGTTGGCGCGGGCGATGGCCTGCGCGTCGCCCGCTATTTGCGCCTGTTCCAGCAGGGCTTGCGCTTCGCTGGTCTCGCGAAAGCGCGCACTGCCAAACACCACAATGG
>DNXB01000533.1 GCA_003506995.1 Verrucomicrobiales bacterium | reverse complement strand
TGGTCGAGAACCAGGACATGAACGTGGGCCGCGTGCTTTCGCGGCTGAAACAGCACGGCGTGGAAGAGAACACCATCGTCGTCTATTTCTCCGACAACGGCCCCAACTCGATGCGCTGGACCGGCGGCATGAAGGGCAAAAAAGGCACCACCGACGAGGGCGGCGTGCGTTCCGTCTGCTACATCCGCTGGCCCGCGAAACTGCCCGCCGGGCACACCGTCACGCAGATCAGCGGCGCGATTGATCTCATGCCCACGCTCACCGCCCTGGCCGGGGTGAAACGCGTGGGCGACAAACCGCTGGATGGCCGCGATCTCACGCCGCTGCTCATGAAACAGGCCGTCGAATGGCCGGAGCGCATGATTTTCTCCACCTGGGCCATGAACGCGAGCGTGCGCACGCAAACGCATCGTCTCGACAACGCGAGCCAGCTTTATGACATGATCGCCGATCCCGGCCAGACCACGCCAATCAACGACAAGGAGCCTGCGCTGGCCGCGAAACTCACCGACGCGGTCAAAGTCTGGCGGCAGGATGTGTTCGGCGCTGTCGCAGCTTTACCCAAAGCGAAGGGCGACAAGAAGAAAGGTGGCAATGCCGTCGATCCGCGGCCGATTCCGGTCGGTTATCGCGAGTTTCCAATCACGATGCTGCCCGCGCGCGATGGCGAGCCACGCGGCGGCGTGCAGCGCAGCAGCGGCGCACCAAACTGCTCTTATTTCGTGAACTGGACGAGCAAAGACGACAGCATGGTCTGGCTGCTCGAAGTCCACACCCCCGGAAAATACGAGGTGACCATCGACTACACCTGCAAGGTGCCCGATGCCGGCTCCACCATCGAACTAGCCTTCCAAAACGCGAAACTCAGCGGCAAAGTCGCCCCCGGCTGGGATCCGCCGCTTTACACCAACCAGGACACACTGCCACGACCGCACGGCGAGAGCACGATGAAGGAATTCCGCACGCTCAAACTTGGCGAAATAACCCTGCCCGTCGGCCAAGGCCCGCTCACGCTCCGCGCCACCGACATCCCCGGCTCCTCCGTCATGGACGTCCGCCGCGTCACTCTCACGCTGCTGAAGTAAAAAAGATGAGCGGGGGTGCCTTGGGGGGTCTTCTAACTGCCCACGAAATGTATCTTGCCTGCGTTCACGGATTTTGATAAAAATTAGGTCACAAGCTTGGTTGTGGACGAATTCGATTCGCCCACAATTTATTGTGGACAAACACGTCGGCCAAGAAACAGAGCACCTGTGAATCCAAGAATATGAAGCACACTCCTCCCCGTTGGTTCTGTTGGTTTACTCTCCTGTGCGGTCTTTTTGTGCTCGTGTATTTATCCCTGACTGCTGGCAGCATTACGGCATGGATTTTCCCGACTGGGGTTGTTGCTGCTATCATGATTGTAGCCGGGCTTCGGTGGATTCTACGGCAGCCTAAACCCCAATCATGATGGCCGAAACGGATGCAGGCAACAGCTCGAATGGCATCTGTCGTGTCAGCGCCGCTCTCCGGTCACCGTCGCCTGATCCAGGACGTTAGGCGGCAGGCGCCATGTCGAATAAAACAATGAACGCGAAGAAAAAGGCCGTTCTTGATCGCATCGAATTTCTCGAGCAAGCCATTCGCAAAGCACGGGAGTATTTGGAGAGTGGCAAGCACGGAGATTGGAGCGGATTTAGGCCCCTGTTTGTTCGCAAATTAAAGGGCGGCAAAGAGCAGCCGCCGCACAAAGACTGGGTAAAAAACGTGTTTCTAACCGGAAAAGAAAAAGCGCTGAGGTGCGCAGAGAAGACCGTTGAAAGACTTGAAAAAAGAGAAGTATCCTCTCCTGAGGACTAACAATGCGGCTCCCGCTATCGCTGGGCTTGGCTCGTTAAGCGAATTCGGGCCAAGCGATGATGCAAAGCTTTGGACTGGCATTCGCAGAACTGGCATCATCTGCTAAAGAATGGTTATCGTCCGAGATGGACGTGTGCCGTATCACCCTGCTGCCCTGAAATTCATGAAACCGCTGCTCATCCTCTTTTCGTCATTCGTCATTCTGCATTCGTCATTTTCGGCGCAGCCGAACATCATCCTCATCATGGCTGATGACTTCGGCTACGAGTGCGTCACCGCGTACGGCGGTGAATCGTATCAAACGCCGAATCTCGACCGCCTCGCTGCATCAGGCGTGCGCTTCGAGCACTGCCACTCACAGCCGCTTTGCACGCCCACACGAGTACAGCTCATGACGGGGAAGTACAACGTGCGCAATTACCTGAACTTCGGCACGCTCGTGCGCACGGAGACGACCTTCGGGCACCTTTTGAAGAAAGCGGGCTATGCCACCGGCATCTGCGGCAAATGGCAGCTTGGACACGAGAAGGACTCGCCGCAGCACTTCGGATTCGATGAATCACTGCTCTGGCAGCAGACGCGCCGGCCGCCGCGTTACGCGAATCCTGGCCTGGAACTCAACGGCGAGGAAAAAGAATACCCGCAGGGCAGCTACGGCCCCACGCTCATCAACGACTTCGCGCTCGAATTTGTGACGAAGCACAAAGAGAAGCCCTTCTTCCTCTACTACCCGATGATCCTCACGCACGATCCCTACCAGCCGACGCCGGACAGCCCGGACTGGGATCCCAAGATCAGCAGCGAGGCCAAACAACGCGATGTGAAACACTTCGCCGAGATGGTAGCCTACATGGACAAGATGATCGGTCGTCTCGACGCGAAGCTCGGCGAACTCGGCATCCGAGACAACACGCTGCTCATGTTCCTCGGCGACAACGGCACAGGCAGAGGCGCGACGACACGTTTCAAAGGAGCGGACTTCCCTGGCGGCAAAGGCAGCACGACGCACAGCGGCCATCATGTGCCGTTCATCACAAGCTGGCCCGCCGTGATGAAGCAGGGCCGCGTGAACCGCGATCTCATCAGTTGTGCCGACTTCCTGCCGACGATCTGCGCTGCCGCAGGAATTCCCGCGCCGGAAAACAGCGATGGAGTCAGCTTCCTGCCGCAACTGCGGGGCGAGCCGGGCACGCCACGCGAGTCGCTCTACATCTGGTATTCCCCGCGCCAGCGGCTCGACCTCACGGTGAAGGAGTTCGCCTTCGATCACAGCCACAAGCTCTACCGCAGCGGCCAGTTCTTCGACCTCAAGGCTGATCCCGATGAAAAAGCCGCCCTCGCAGGCAGCCTCAGCAGCGATCAAAGCGCCGCCAAGGCAAAGCTCCAGGCCGTGCTCGATCAATATAAAGACGCCCGCCCCGCCGGACTCGACCAGCAGTTCCAGGAAGCGATGAAAAACCAGCCCCCTTCAGAAAAGAAGAAAAAGAAGAAGGGCGGGAAGTAGATTCGACTTCGAGTGCCACTCGACAGCTACTTTTGCCTCGGCGCGCCTTCTTTGAACTTGGTCATGAGTTCCTGGAATTTCTTGTTCAGCGCCTGGTATTCGGGGCTTTTGCGGTCGAGTTTGGCACGTTCGGCGGCGAGGGCTTTGATCTCCACGGCGAGGGCACGACGCTCATTGGTGGGGCTGGCGGCGGTGTTCACAGTGGCCTCCACATCGTCCCAGTCATCTGTGCGGAAGACGGAGGCGGGCAGACCTTCGCTGTTGATGAGGTTCGCGCCTTCGGGATTCGAGGCCCAGGCATAGCGCACGGCCAAAGGCTGCTTCACTTCGGCGCTGCTGACGAGCACGCCGTCGGTGCCGTCGATTTTCGCGTCGGCCCAGTGCCAGACTTTGTCGGCCCCGGCGATCTCGAAACGCTTCAAAGCGCCGCCGTCGCGTGATTTGAGGCCCGTGCCGCTTTGATCAAAGGTCACGCGGATCGCGCCGTCCTTCACCGCGCTCGATTTGAACAACGGACCGGAGTAAACCAGCTCCTTGCCGTAATCTTTGGCCAAAGCCCAGCGGGCGAGACGTTCGCCGGGGTCTTTTTTGTTCTTTGGGTGGATGTCATCCGCCTCGCCGACATCGTTGATGATCGCCATGCCGGTCTTCGGCGTGGTTTCGAGCACAAGTCGCATGCGGTCCTGGCACAGCGCCCATGGATCAGGCACACCGGGTTCGGTGGAGGGAGCGCGATAACTGGCGAGCTGCACATAGTAGAAGGAGAAGTCGTCCGCCCAACGCTTGCGCCAGTCGTTGATCATGAGCGGCAGCGTCTGGTCATACGGCACGGCTCCGGCCTTGGCATTGCCTTCGCCCTGATACCAGATCGCGCCGCGCATGGTGTAGCCGGTGAAGGGATGGATCATCGAGGCGAAGAGCACGCCGGGCTTGCCTTCGGTGAGCAGCGGACGCTTCGGTGCCTCGGGTTTCTTGGGCAGGCGCTTGCGTTCCTCGGCGGATTTGCCCTTCGCCGCGGCCATGGTTTCCTTCCATTTCGCGAGCTGTGTTTCATAAGCCGCCTGCGCCTTGGCCGGGTCGTACTCCGCCTCGGCTTTCAGCGTGGCCTCCACCATCGCTTTTGTGCCCGGCAGTGTGTTCAGCGCCTCGCGGCTGGTGAATGTCTCCACCGGCTTGCCGCCCCACGCGGATTTGATCACGCCGACAGGAATACCGAGTTCCAGATGCAGCTTCCGCGCAAAGAAGAATGCCACGGCGGAAAAGCCGGGCACCGTTTCCGGTGTGGATGCCTGCCACACGCCTTCGATGTCGTCTTGATTCTCCGCAGCCGTGACGAGCGGCGCGTTGAACATGCGCAGCGCGGGATGTTTCGACTCCGCAATGAGGCCCGCATATTCCGGCGAGCGATTCATGGTGTAATACATGTTCGACTGGCCGGAGGCGAACCACACCTCGCCCACGAGCACGTCTTGGATCTCGATCTTGTCCGCGCCCGCCGAGATCGTGAGCACCGTGCCATTCGCGTCAGCGGCACCGGTTTCGATCTGTGTCCGCCATTTGCCATCGGCAGCGGCTTTGGCTGTCGTTGTCTTGCCTTTGAAGGCGACGCTGATCTCCGCACCGGCATCCGCCTTGCCCCAGATGACGGCGGAACGCTCGCGCTGGAGAATCATGTGGTCGGAGAAGAAGTGCGGCACGCTCAGCTCGGCCAGGAGCAGGCTGGGAGTAAGGAGAAGGAGGCTGAGGATGCTTTTCATGGGAAAGTAGCGTCGAGGAGACATGCGGGTGCCTAACGACCGGCTGCCTCGCGAGCTTGCAGAGGAGATTTGGCGCGGACGCCGATTCGCGAGATAAGGCCGCATTGAACTGCCGTTCCCATCCGAAGATGAATCTTCCTGCCCTTTTTCTTTGCCTCACGGTCGCCATCGCCACTGCCCAAGTGCCGCTGGAGGAATACAGCACGAACCACGTCACGCACGGGCCGATGCTGGGACTCGTCACCGAGAATAGCGTGAAGGTCTGGGCGCGGACACATCGGGCGGGCGAGTTTGCGGTGCGTTATGGCGTGAACGCGGAAAATCTCGATCAAACCTCCGCTGTGGTGGCAACGAGCGCGGATCGCGATCACACCGGCTCGATCACACTCACGGGTCTGAAGCCGCAGACACATTACCACTACCAGATTTTCATCGGCAAGGTGCCCAGCGGCCCTGGCGGCAGTTTTTGGACGCTGCCGAGCGTGGAGGCGCATCGTGAGGCCACGCACAATCCGAAGGGGTTGTTCAATTTCCGTTTCCAGTTCGGCTCCTGCGCGAATCAGAACCCGAAAAGCGGCATTGGGCCGAGTTTGCCGACGCATGCGACGATGCTGCGCGAGCTGCATGGCAAAACGCTGTTTTCCATCATGAACGGCGACTTCATCTATGAGGAGCATCGCTCCATGCCTGCCGCAGACTGGCTCATGCAGGCCGGTCTGACGCCGGAGCAGGCACCGCGCCTTGTGAACCTCGTGCCGAACATCGTTGGCGTGTGGGAGAACTACAAAACCTACCTCTCGCGTGGCGTGAACCTGGCAGCGTGGCAGCGGAACATGCCCACCGTTTTCACCTTCGACGATCATGAGCTGGTGAATGACATTCGCGGCTGCGGCACCGTTGGCTTTCGCGAACGCCGTGCCGTGTTTCGTGACATCGGCATTCAGGCTTGGGAGGATTACGCGGGCTGGGCGAATCCGTATGAGACGAAGCAGGTCATCCATTTCGGCAGCGCCACGCTGAAAAGGGGCAACGACATCCTCGTGGATGAGAGCGCCGACTTCACGAAGCTCGACATGACACAGGCCGCGAACCTGCATGTCCATTGGGGCAAGATCACCTCGGGCGAGGACGACATCCGGCTGGACAACGAACCGCCGGGCAATCCGAACGCGGGCGTGTTTGGCATCACGGAGGTGCTTGACCCGCATCGGCTGCGCATCACCCCAGCGGCTTACGCGGACAGCACGGGCGCGTATTCCATCGGGCGGAAGTCATACGGCAAATACACCGTGTCGAACTGCGACTACTTCATCATCGACTCGAAGACGCACCGCGAGATGCATGACATCAAAGACCCCACGCGGCCCGGTTTGAGCTTCCTGGGCAAGGATCAAAAAGCCTGGCTGCTCGATGAGATGCGCCGCAGCAGCTCGGACTTCTTTTTCATCGTCTCCTCGGTCAATTTCATGATCCCGCACAATGGCGCGGGCGGTCATGAGTTCACCGAGGGCAAGGACGAGGCCTGGACCTCGCTCATCGCCGAGCGCGAGGAGCTGATCGCTGCTTTCGAAGCGCTGAAGAAGCCCGTTTTCATCCTCACCGCCGATCTGCACAACAGCTTCGCCATCAAGATCACTGACCGCGTGTGGGAATTCTCCTCCGGGCCGCTGAACTCGGTGAATCACGTCCCCGCCAACGATGAGGGCAACCGCCCGGCCACCGGCCTCTACAAGTCCGGCCCACGCACCTGCGACATCCGCTGGAGCAGCTACATCCTGCCGGACCTGGAGCGCCCGCAGCGCATGTATCCGTACTACTGCGTCGTGCAGGTGAACAACGCCCACAACATGCCCCAACAGCTCGGCGGCACCCGCTGGGTGGCCTATCCCCACCCGCAGGTCATTTTCCAATACTTCGACGGGCGCAGCGGCGAGTTTGTGTATTCGGAGGCGATCAGCACGGTGCGGGAGTGAGCTGACGGTGGCAGTGCTTTCGCGAGTGGGGCTGGACGGCAGGGTGATAAATATTTGAGCAGGATTGGGCATCTTTTTTGAAATTCCATGATCTTTAGAGTGAAGATGGCTTGATAATTTATGGAAATTTTAATACATTTGGTCCTGTATGAGCCTCCCACTTTCCCCAGCGACGATGACTCCCCCCTCCCTGCCAGCAGTTGCCGGGGACCAACTCTCCCAGGAACTGGCCTCCCTCATGGATGAAATCCAGCGCACACGGGAATGGTTCAACTCCCAGATCGAGGCTCAACTCAGCAGTCTGAACCAGCTTCGGACTGCCATGCAGGTGGATGATTCCATCTGTAGCACATCGATGGCGACGTTGTTCGAGGCACCGCAGCCTGAGGTGCCCGCCCTGGAGCCCGTTTTAGCTTTCAAAGGCGTCCAACACCAGCACCAAGCCATCGTGCTGCCGCCGACCAAAATCGTCACCCTGGATCCTGAGATGGAACAGGCCACCTTGCGTGAGCTGAATGACGCGCTGGCCCAGGCGTTCTCTGAAATTTCGTCGCGTGGCGGCATGCTGGCTTGAACAGCGCTCTCGCAGGCCATCGTCCGACCCTGAGACGAATTCCGATGACGGAAGGATGTGTCGTGTCCAGAATGGGAACGAGTCTTGGGTGTTCGGCCGATGACCGCCGCATTCTCCAGCAAGCTGCCCAACCCAGTCAACGTACACACCCGCCCATGAACACCGTTCTCGAATCCGCCCCCGCGTCCCGTCGCGATTTTCTCAAGACCACCACAAAGACCGCCGCCGGGTTGTCCGTGCTCTCCGGCATCAGCCTTCCGTATGTGCATGCCGCTGGCAGCGATGAAATCCGCACCGCGCTCATTGGCTGCGGTGGCCGTGGCACTGGCGCGGCAAGCAATGCGATGGGCATCCAGGCGCGCATGACGCGCCTCGTCGCGATGGCCGACGTCGCCGAGAACCGCCTCAAGGGCAGTTTCGAGGCGCTCAGCGCGAAGCACCCGGACCGCATGTCCGTCTCCGAAGACTCCAAGTTCATCGGCTTCGATGCCTACAAGAACGCCATCGACACCCTGCGCAAAGGTGATGTGGCCATCTTCACCACGCCGGTGGCCTTCCGCTGGGTGCATTTCAAATACGCCATCGAGAAAGGCGTGAACATCTTCATGGAAAAGCCGATCTGCACCGACGGCCCCACTGCCCGCCGCCTGCTCGCACTGAACGAAGAGGCCAAGAAGAAGAACCTCAAGGTCGGCGTCGGCCTCATGTGCCGTCACTGCCGTGTGCGTGGCGAGCTCTTCAACCGCATCCAGGATGGCGAGATCGGCAAGCTGCTGCTCATGCGCGCCTATCGCATGCAGGGCCCGGTCGGCTCCGCCTTCACGCTCCCGCGTGATCCGAACGTCGATAAAAACGAGCTCGCCTGGCAGATTCAGCGCTTCCACAGCTTCCTCTGGGCCAGCGGCGGCGGATTCAGCGACTTCAACATTCACAACATCGACGAGGCCTGCTGGATGAAGAACGACTGGCCCGTCGAGGTCCAGGCCAGCGGCGGCCGCAGCGACCGCGGCGATTACATCGACCAGAACTTCGACCACTACAGTTGCGAATACACCTTCAAGGACGGCGCCAAGCTCTTCCTCGAAGGCCGCACCGCCATCGGCACGCACAACCAGTTCGCCACGCAGGTGCATGGCACGAAGGGCAGCGCCATTGTCTCCACCGCAGGCCATTTCCCATCGAAGGCCATGACCTTCAACAGCCAGAAAATGGAGCGTTCCAACATCATCTGGCGCGGCAAGCAGCCCGAGCCGAACCCCTACGACCTCGAATGGCAGGATCTCGTGGAGGCCATCATCAACGACAAGCCCTACAACGAGGTCGAGCGCGGCATCAAATCCAGCGTCACCACCGCCATGGGCCGCGCCGCCGCGCACACCGGCCAGGTCGTCCGTTACGATGACTACATCAACAGCGCCTTCGAGTTCGCCCCGGATGTGGACAAGCTCACGCTCGACGGTCCTGCTCCCATCATCGCCGACGCGAATGGCAAATACCCCGTGCCGCAGCCCGGCATCCTCAAAGATCGCGAATACGCCATGGAGCCGCAGGCCAATCCCTTCCCGCTCATCCCCATGGCTCCGGCCCCGGTGGCCGAACCTCTCTCGCCCCCCGAACGGCCCAAGGCGGCTGCGAAGAAGAAGGCCAAGGCGTGAGGTAATTGAAGGCCAACGGCCTTCCGTATTTCAGCCCAGGGGTGCCGAGCGACAGCGAGCGCTCCCCTGGGTTTCGGCAAGGGTGGCCACGTTTATTCAAGCACGAACCGCAACGCGGTTCCGTCCCTGCCGCTTCGTCATCCACCACCACACGCCCAGCCACAGCAGCAGTCCCGCCACGAGGAAACCGACCCGGCCTGCCGTTTTTGCATCACCCACCGGCTCGATCTCGATCTCCAGCACCGCGTGGTCCTTGAGTTTCGAGAAATGATGCGCCGTGCCGTCCGTCGGCAGCGTGATCTCCAGCGCACGCCGACCCGTCGGGCGCAATGATTCCACCGTTTGCGCGAGGCCAAGCATTCCATCGCCCAGCTTCTTCAGTTGTTCCTTGCCATCGCCCTCACGTCCTTTTTCTTTCTTTTGGGCATCTGCTTCTGCAGGCAATTCCATCGGCTTCGCGGGCATGGGCGGTGGAGCCGCTGCCGCAGGCGCGGCTGGCGCACCAAAGGGATCCGCTCCCATCGCAGGAGCTGCCGGAATCGGCTTCGGCTTGTTGAGATTCACAGTCCCGTGTCCCGGCAGCGCTGGCATGTCCACCGCCTGCGCCTGGCTCAGATTGTTCCCGCGCGCGTTCGAGCTGATGTTGCTGGTGCCACTTTGCAGCATCACCGTGCCACCGTTGATCGTCGTCGCGCCGGTGTAAGTGTTCGCACCGCTTAGCGCGAAGGTTCCCGCTCCCGTTTTTACAAGCCCACCCGCCCCCGCCATCGGCTGCGCTGCTTGCTGCCCGCTGCGAGTGATCACTGTTCCAGCAGTGACATTGAGAGTTGAGGTTCCCGCCGTCTGCTGCTGTGGCTGGAGGCCATTGGCAAAGTAGGTGTTGTCCACCGCCACGTTGTCATTGAACAACTGCGCTCCGTTGGTCGTGATCGTGCCGCTGAACGTGTTTGCGCCCGCCTGCCGCAGTTGCTGCTCCTGTGGCGCTGCCTTGTTGAAGCCCCAGTTTGTGTTTCCCTGCGCGATCTGGCCGGAATCCTTGCCGCTCTTTCCCATCTCGTTCTTGCCCGCGTAGTTGTTGTCCCAGTTGCCCTTCAAAAGCTCCTGCTGCTGCTTCACCTCGCTGTCCATCTGGTCTTGCCGCACATATTCCGTCATGAAAATGGATCGGTCTTGCTGATAGCGGTTGTCCGGCAGAATCAGCGATCCCCGGCCCATCTTGGTCACGAGATCGCGCTTCTTCGCCTGCACCTTCTCCGCCAGCGCATTCGCATCGCGATACGCGGACTCCGCGTCAACGTAACCGAGTTTCCCCGAGGCCAGCGCCCGGTTCACCTCGCCCAGCTCGCTCAGCATGCCTTCGAGGCGTTGCAGTTCACGGCCTTCCTCCACCGTCTTGGTCATGTTCCCGTCGAAATTGTCCAGCTTCCAGCCCTTCGGCGTCCACACCGTCCATGTCGTGCGTTCCACTGACAAACCGACGAGTTCAGGATCATCCAAAGTCGTCCCGGACTTCAGTCCGTTCTTCTCCTTCGCAAACCGGTAGATCATCTTCACCTCCAGCGCGCGCTGCCCTGGCCGCGTATGAATCAGCGGAATCAACCGCACACGTTTGCCGTTCTGCGTTTCCTCGTCCGCACGCACCGGTTCGCCCGAAACACTCACCGAAATCAATTCCGCGCCTTCCGGCAAAATCACCGGCAAAAACTGCAGCGAGCGATTGATCAGCGAATACTGCGCGATGTCCCAGCGCTCGCCATCCGCGCGCAAAATCGTCGTCAGATCCGCCAGCGTCACCAGCGCCGCGTTGCCTTCCGTGCTCGTGAGCTGCTGATACGCCAGTTTCAACGCCCCATCGCCCGTGGCGCGGAAAAATTGTGGTCGTGCGAGTCCTTCCGGCAGATACGGCAGCGCCTCGCGTGCCACGGCCTCCAGCGCCGTTTGATTCGCGATCTTTGCCTCGCGTGCGGAGCCGTTGTCCAGCGCGAACCAGCGTGTGAGCCGGCTTGCACCCGGTACTTTCACAAACGGCACGTCCAGTTCCGCCGTCAGCGGCAGATCGTGGTCAAACGTCAGTTCCGCGCGATCCAGCACCTCCGTTTGCAGCGAGCATTCATACACGCGCTCATTGCCCTCGATGCGCGAACGCGTCTCCCGCAGCAGCGGCCCGCTCACCACCGCTTCCGGCAGTGTCGCAGGCAGACGCACGCTGATCTGGCGCACCGCGCCCTGCTCCACCACCGCCGCGATCTGCTGCGACACCCGAATCCCCGCGTCCGAGGCCAGCACCAGCAGCACCGCATCCGCGGAATAACGCGACGCCTGCCGCGTCAGTGCCACATCCACGCTCCACGTCGCACTCTCGTGTTGCAGCGCCCGTTTCTTTTCCATCGGTGGCGCGATGGCGAACACGCTGTCGAGTGCCGTCGCATCCAGCTCCTTCAAATCACTGCGCTGCGTGAGATCCGGCAGCTTCACCTCATTCGCCGCATGCGCCACGATCAGCGCCTTGCCGCCCACCTTCTCGTAATTCTCCAGCTTCAGCGGCTCCAGCTTCCACGAAGCCACCGCCTGCGGCGACACCCGCGCCAGATGCACCACCACCCGCGCCTCCATGACCGCGAGGTTCGGATTCAATTGCAGGTAAAGCTGTGTGCCTTCGTGCTGCCAGGCCAGCACCGCTGGCCCCTGCACTGCCTGCACTTCATAGTCGGCCGGCAAACCGATCACCGCACGCGACCACACGCCCGACTTTCGCATCAAGGTCAGCGCGGCCAGTAGTTCCGCTTTCTGCTCGCTCAATTGAAACACATAGCTCACATCCGCCTCCGCAAACATCGCCGCAGGCGTCACCTCATACGTCGGAGCCTGTCCACCGCTCCACTGCCAGCGCCCCGCGTCGAGCAAGGTGCCACGGTCCATGTTCGTCGAACGCTGCGCCGTGCCGCCGTTCACCTGCACCTTCATCGTTTCATCGTGCAGCACCGCCACCTCCTGCTTCACGCGTTGCGCCAGCGGTTGAATCAACGGCAGTGTGCGCACACCCGCCGCGTTCACATGCCGTGAGGCACGCGTGACACGGATCGTCGCGCCATGGCTCACCTCATGCCGCAGCGTGAGCGTGAAAAGGCGTTTCCCCGCTTCGCTCCGCGTCTGCGTCGTCATCACCGGCACCTCCACCTCGCCAGCATTCGGAATCGTCGTGAAAACCGCCATCGCGCCGATCTCCGGCCCCGATTTTTCCTCCACCGCAAACTCCAGCGTGCGCCGTACCGCGCCGGGGAACTCATACACGATCTCCGCATCGAGCGATTCCGGCTCCAGCTCGCGCAACGTCAGCGTCCCGCGCACATTCGCTGCCGGCACCGCGCCCTCGCCTCGTTCCAGACCGCGAGACGAGCGTTGCAGCCGCACTTCGCGATGCGTTCCCAGCGTCTGCGTGAACAATCGGCCCTCCGCCTGCTCCTCCACCGTGCTCGCGGCCACTCCATTCACCCGCAGCCAGCCATCCGACTTCGGCGTGCGCAGCGCCAGCATCCCGGAGAGCGACGGCGGCAAACGCAGCGTCAGATCATTCCAAACTCGCGCCAGCGGCAGCGTCACCGTCAGTTCAATCGCATGCGTGCCCGGATGTTCGAGTGTCAGCCAGTGGTCGCTCAGCGCCGCCGCCTTGCCATCCACCCGCATCTCGCCCACCAGCGCCTTCGCGGTTTCTTTGCCGCCCACGACCTGCGCAAACGGCAGCAGCAGCTTCGTCCACTGCCCGCGTGTCGTCGCCGTGATGCGTGCCTCCAGCACAAGCCCGCGTTCCTCGATGCGGCCTTGATACAACGCGCTGTGAATCACCGCATGCTGCGTCGCATCCGTTTCCGCCGCCAACGCCCGCCGATTCTCCTTCGCCGTCTTCCACAGCCGCTGAAACTCCTCGTAACCGAGGTAAAACCGTTCCGCCTTCTGTGTTTCGAGCGGCTGCTTCGGATCATACGGCACGATCACCGTATGCGCCGCCGGATCGGCAGCAGGCGGAGCCTGCGCAAAGAGCGAAGGGCTGAGGGCAAAGAGAATGACGAATGCAGAATGACGGATGACGAAGGAACGCAGGCTTCTCACCCACGACATCAGGCTCTCCGCCCTTCGCCCTTCGCTCTTCGCTCCTTCCGTCGGCCGGATGAACGCAAACAAACGCCCCAGCACATGCAGCGCCAGTGCGCACAGCCAGCCAAACGCCACCGCGTTCGTCAGCGCCAGCCACGTGCCTTCAAACAGCAGCGGCGCGCCCCACGCCGCCAGCACCACGACCAGCAGCGTCATGAACCACGGTCGCCGCCTGCCATACCGCCAGAACAGCGCCAGCCCGAGCGCCAGAGCCAGCATCGCCCGCACGATCTGCTGCGACCACGACGTGTAATGCAGCGCCAGCACCTCCGGCGGCTGCGCCCCATGAAACCGCAGCAGCCTCCCCGTCTCCGGCAGCACCACATCCAGCGGAATCAGGCCGGATTTGAACCGCATTTCGTCGATGGGCTCGTAAAGTCGGCGTGAATCATTAATATTGAACTTGCCCACGGGTGAAACCAGAACTCCAGCCAGATCGAGATTCGGCCGCGTGTTCTGCACCACTATTTCCGATGTTGCTGGATTGAATGAGGCAGTCGCACCTTCAGGAAACGTGACTCCCTGCGCTTCGAGAATTTCCTTCGCGGTCAGAATCTGCTTCGCAGTCTTGTGCGCCTGCAGACTCGTACCACCCACTGGAGCCGCGCCACCTGCCGCAAACGGATCAGATTGAGCTGCTGCGCCAGAGTCATCCGCATCCACAACCAGAAAGTCCGGCGGCACCTTGAAGGTGCGTGTGTACATCTGGTTAGCGTCTTCCGAGAGCGGCACAATCATTACCGCGTTCGACTCCACCTTGTATTTCATCTGCGCCAGCTCGGTGACATAACGCAGCGCCTCGCTCAGCGGCACATCTTTGAGATCGAGGCTTATCCTGGCGTTTGAGGGAGCGTCTCCGTTTCGTAAGATCATGTTCACGCCTCCACCTCCCGTGCTGCCCACATCCAAGTCGCGTGATTTCGTCCGCAGGAATTCAATCGCCTCTTCAATCGTCGCGTTCTGAAATTGCACGCTGGGCAGGATGATGCGGTCCATCTTCTGCAACTGCGCGAGCGTTTTTGGGGCCGCCAGCATCGCGCTGCCATGGCGTTCTGCACCACCACTGGCGAAGGGATCAGCAGGAGCCGCAGGCACTGCAGCCTCCAGCATCGGCACCTTGTCCTCCCACTTCTCATCCACCTGCGCCAGCATCTTGGCACGCTGGTGATCGTAGGCCTGCTTGAAATACTCCCTGCGCTTCCGCTCCGCGCTCTCCATGCCACGCCTTGCCGCGTTGTTATAAGGGTCCTCCCGCAACACATTCTGATACTGCGCGATGGCGGCGTCGTAGTTGCCGAGCTCAGCGCTCGAGTTTGCCATCAGCAGGCCTTTCTGTACACCGCTGATGACTTCTTCGCCCTCCGCCAAACGGACCATGCTCGTGAATGCCTCACGCTTCGCGATCGCAGAGACATCGGCAGGTCTTGCACGCCTAAAATCAACCCTCCCTGCAATAAAACCCGCTGGATGGACCACATCCCACAGCACGGCCAGCGGATTGCGCAGCGGTTCTATTTCGCGCTCACCCTCCTGCTCCAGCGTCGTGTCCACCTTTCCATACCCAAACGCCGCAGGCGCATGCACGGCCCAGTCGGTGCTCAAGACCGGCACATTGCCGACGACGCGCACCGGTTCGAGATTTTGCGTGCCGCTGCGGACCCAGGGCGCGCCGTTTTGGCGAAACTGCACGCGCACCTCGGTGTGCGGCGCGTTCGCGGAACCAACCGGAAGCGGGATGGCGATGGCACCTTCCACACTGCGCACCGGCTTCACCGCCTGGCCGCCGCTCGACGTACTGAGCAGCTCTGCATCCTTCGGCAGATGCAGACTCACGAACTGCTCACCGGAATGACTCAGATCGAGCGTCGTTTCATGCAAGCTGTGCCCGTCGGTGCCGAGCACGGAGATCAAACTCATGCGATTCACCACCAGCGCGGCCAGTTCCGAGTGCGCGTGGCGTTGCGCCGTGATCGTCAGCGCGTTTTCGCCCGCGCCATAAGTGAACGCGCTCGTGATGCGATGCCGTGGCTGATAACCGGCCACCGCCGGCACGCGCAGCACATCCAGCGGCTGCATGTTCTGCATCGTCGTCGAAAGCTGCGTGTCCGTGTTCGCCTCAATGATCCACGTTCCCGCAAAGCGACGCGATTGCGGCAGTTCGAGGTGCGGCAGCGCCGCTGTGATCGGAGCGCGGACGCCCTCGTCCGCATTCACTGCTGAAACCGCTGGCAGACTCATCCGCCACCGCACGTTCTGCCGTCCCTTTGATTCCTGCCGCAGCGTGAAGGTCCACACGCCCGTCGCCTCATCAAGCTGCTGCTCGCCGACGAGCGGCGAGGTCACGCGCAGCAGCTTCGCATTTTCGACCGGCAGTTTGACCTGAAAACTGCGCAGCGGCGCACCGCTGATGTCGAGGGCAAACTGCCCCTCGATCTCAATCGTGCGCGCACGCGGCAGCGCATAAGCCGTGACCTCGGTGGAGAACACTGCCTCGGCCCTTTCCACCTCAAACGTCAGCGTGTGCTCGCGCAGACCAAACCAGGCCATGCGTCCCTTCACCGGCGTGAGCCGTGCATCGCGATCTTCGAGCCCCTTCGCATCCTTCAAAGCCACGCGCCAGGCGTCGTCGAAATCCAGCGCCGTGTAGCCTGCCACCTTCACCGCTTCGGGAATGTCGAGATGTGCAATCGTCACCGTCTCTGGGATGCGTGGTCCTTTCCAGGCATTTGCGAGCTTCAAACGCGACGTGATGCTGAATTCCAGCGCATTCGTCGGCGACAACGGTTGCGCCGGCAAAATCGCAATCGTCTGTCCCACACGTCGCCACGTCATGTGAAACGGCGAACCTGCTTGCACAGCGTTGTCTCTGTTGGGCGTGACCGCCCGCTGCGAGAAAACCGGCTGGCTGACGATGTTCGGCGTGATGAGCCGTTCTTGCTGCACTGGCGTGAGCGTGGCGGCGTTCGAGATCGAGACCGGCGGCTCGGAGCCGACCGGCTTCGACAAAATCGCGTTGAACTCCTCCCCGGCAGGCAGCGTGAGCTTGATCTCGTTCACCGGCCGGTCGCTGCGCAGCATGATCTTGCGCTCGATCTGCACGCTGTCCTTGTCGATGCGTGCGATGACATCCACATCCGATTCGAGGCGTGGCTTTGACGTGCGCAGCACCAGCTTCGGCTGATCGACACCGAGCTGGAACTCGAACGCATTCGGCTGAGTTTGCTTCGCACCCACGAGATCGAGAAAGTCGAGGTCCGTTGCGAGGTTGAGCGTCGCCAAGGCATGCAACGGTGCATTCAGTGCCAGCAACGGCAGTTCACCGGCCTCCGCCGCCGAGGTGATCGAACGTCGCAATGACACGGTGATGTCTTTTGTGCTGCCATCGTGCTCCAGCGTCACCGACAACACCCCATTCTCCTGTTTCCAGCCTCGCACTGCCACGCCGGTCACATCAGTGACCTGCGTGTCCTTGCCCGTCGTCTGCAATGTCACTTCCTGCGCTCTGGCGTTGTTCAATCGCAGCCCGAAGGTGATGACGGAAGACACCGTTGCTTCCGTCACTTCAAACTCCACGCGAGCGGTGGGCGTATATAGCACCGATTGCGTGGACGACTCAGCAGCTTCTATCCAACGCACACGAAAGGCACGAGGAATGCGGGGCTGGATGTTCGAATCGTAATCCTCAAACGCCCGGTGATCGAAGGCGACCTTGATCGTGTTGCCTGTCTGCTCGCATGCCGAACCGGCAAGCAAGCGCACGCCTGCAGGCAGTTCCAAGTTCAACACGCCGCCAAACGGCACATCCGGCACTTCGAGCGTGTGTTCGCCAAGACGTGTCCGCAGAAACACCGGCACCTCGGCCTCAAACCGCAGTTTCGCCACGCCCGGGCCTTTCGCGAAGATGATCAACTCGCGATGCTTCGCGTCTTTCTCGACGTAGGCCAGCACGCTGCCTTCGGAGGTCACGTTGCTCATCGCAAACGGCCACGCGATCTTTGTGCTGAGCCATTCCTTCGACGGCAGATTCAGCGTGAGCTCGCCTTGAAGCCGCACACTCGCCGCATTCGGCTCCACCTTGCCGCTCAATCGCAAACCCTCGATGGCGATGAGCTTCGGCGGCGCTGTTTTGGGATCTTCCTCGGGCTTGACCTTTCCCGCGTCGCGAATCAACGCCTCGTATTCCGCAGGCGAGAGCATGACCGCGTTCGGATGTTCCTTGAGCACCGTGTCGAGCTGCGGCGTGGGAACCCAGAGCTCCTGACGCGTTGGCTCGGCCGCATGCGCGGCAATGACGAATGCAGAATGCAGAATGACGAAGGCGAGAGCGCGCCAGCGTCTTGGAGTGCGCCGGCCCTCCGGCGCTTTCGAACGTTCATTGGCCACCGGAAAGCTCCAGAGGGCTGGAGCANNGGAGCACTCCAGGACGCTGGCGCGAGGCTTGTGAGCACCATCGATTGCGGTGTTTTCATCTCACTCGGCGGTTGGAGTTTCGATGGCGGCTTTGGCGGCACGCTTCTCCCGCCACCGGTTCCAACATTCGCACAACCATCGCCACACACGGAGACTTACGCCGAGCGCGCTGCGGCCGATCCAGAGGAACATCACGATCATCGCGGCCAGCATCGCGGCGAGGAGAACGGGGACGTTCGCAGCACTGAACAAACCGGTGAGGAGCATCGCGCCGAGGCCGAAGATGGCGAGGTAGCGGAGTTTTTCAGTCTGCGTGCCGTGCCAGCAGCGTGCGCCGGCCACGAGCGCGATGAGAAACGCGAGCGCTTGATAAAAGAACGTGACGCGCCTGCCACGGAAGCTCACGCCGATCTCCGCCGGTGGGCCGAGACGATGCAAGACCTCGCGATGGCCCTGCGGCTGCACTTGGAAGCCGTAAAGCATGCGCACATCGCCCGCGACGGCGGGGATTTGGCTCCACTGCGATTGATCCAGCGTGTCGAGCTGCGGTCCGAAGGCGGGCAGCACCTCGTTCATGAAGTTGCGCATCGTGCGCCACGAGCGGTCCTTCGATTCTGGCGAGAGCGCGCCGCTGAACTTCGTGTAATGCCATTCCTCACCCGGCAGGAACAACGTGTGCCGCGTCTCCATGATGCCGACATCGGCCACCTGCGGCGCACTGACGGCGATGCTGCCCCACCAGCCGAGTTTTTCGCCCGGATTCGCGCTCGGAGATTCAAACACGAAGCGCACCGGAAACGCCACGCGCGCGGCATCGCCGCTGGGCAGGCGCACGAGCATGTCCTCACTGCCCTCGCGCCGCATCGGTTGCTGCGCCTCACGATTCACGAACACATCAGACTGCAAACGCGATCCCTTCGGCAGGCTCACGACGAGGAACTGCAGATCGTTGTTCTTCACCCAGTAAATCACCTCCGTGGTCTGCGCCTTGTCAGTAGCGACGGCGGTGACGAGATCGGCATGCATGATGACCGCCTGCGGCACGGCGATGAAGCTGTTCTTCGCAAGTTCGACGCCGAGTTTGATCGGCAGCGAGCGGTATTTGTAGGCGAGGAAGACGCCGGGCCGCTGCAATTCGCCGC
>DNXB01000139.1 GCA_003506995.1 Verrucomicrobiales bacterium | reverse complement strand
TCGATCTCTACGTCGGCGGCACCGAGCACGCCGTGCTGCATCTGCTTTACGCGCGCTTCTGGCACAAGGTGCTCTTCGACCTCGGCTACGTCAGCACGCCGGAGCCCTTCCAGCGTCTGGTGAACCAAGGCCTCATCATGGGCGAGGACGGTCAGAAGATGTCGAAGTCACGCGGCAACGTCGTGAACCCCGACGACGTCGTGGCCGAGTATGGTGCCGACGCGCTGCGCCTGTATGAGATGTTCATGGGGCCGCTGGAGCAGGTGAAGCCCTGGAGCATGAAGGGCGTCGAGGGCGTGTATCGCTTCCTCGCCCGTGTGTGGCGTCTGGTCATGGAAGTCGATGACGAAGGCGTGTGGAGCGTGTCATCCGCTCTGCAAGACGTGCCTGCGAACAAGCAGCTCACCAAAGCGCTGCATGAAACGATCAAGAAGGCCGGTGAAGACATCGAGAAGCTCAGCTTCAACACCGCTATCAGCCAGATGATGGTCTGCACCAACGCCTTCACCGGCGCTGAAGTGAAGCCCGCCGCTGCCATCGTCACCTTCCTGAAAGTGCTCAGCCCCTTCGCCCCGCATCTCGCGGACGAGTTGAACGCCCGCATCGCCAGCAAGTTCCCCGCCTTGGCCCATCCCGGCCTGCTCAGCGACGCCACTTGGCCGACCTACGACCCCGCCGCGCTCATCGAAGACGAAGTCGAAATCGTCTTCCAGGTGAATGGCAAGCTCCGCGACAAAGCCCGCGTGCCGATTCAGGCCACGAAGGAGGAGATCGAGAAGATCGCCCTCGCCAGCGCCCGCGTGCAGGAGTTCATGGAAGGCAAGCCGCCGAAGAAGATCATCGTCGTGCCGGGGAAACTGGTGAACATCGTGGTGTAGCGCCGGTTCGGCCGGAGTGCGGATGCCCTCATCCGCATTGGCAGATTGCGGACGAGGGCGTCCGCGCTCCTGTCGTCTTCGCGAGCGGCGAGAGCGATGCTGAAGTTGTCGTTGGTGGCAGGATCGAGACGGTGGACGCTGAGGGTGAGCTCGGCGGGCCAGGCGATGGTGCGGAGGGCGTCGAGTTTGGTGCCTTCTTGAAGATCGGAGATGAGATGGATGCGTTTTTTGAGAGAGGTGGTGCTGGAGTCGAAGCTCGGCACGGCGGCGATGAGAGCGCGGTCGAGCTGCGTGGCGTTCCAAGTGGGCGTGAGGGCAGCGATACGCGTTTGGATGGCCGTGAGGCGATTTGCGGGTGTGTTGCGATCTTCGTCGAAACTCCACACGGTCGTGAGTTCGCGATCAAAAACGGCGAGCGCGATGCGGTCGGTCAGTTTGGCGGCTTTGAGCTGCTTTTCGGCCTCGGCGACGGCTTGTTTCCACAAATCTGCGCGGCGCATGGACGCGCTGCGGTCGAGGAGGATGAGCGTGGCGCTGTTGGGCGATGCGGTGGCGGTGGATTCGCTTTGGATGAAGGGCCGCGAGAACATGAGAGCAAGCAGGATGAGCGCGAGGCAACGCAGCAGGAGTAGCAGCCAGTTTTCGAGCCGACGCTTGCTGACGGGCACGGGCGTCTGCGCATCGAGGAAGAGCAGCGAGCTGAACTCGACGCGATCCTGCGGCGGTCGGCGGCGCAGATGCAGCAGAATCGGCGCGATGATCGCGGCAGCACCGGCGAGGTAGAGTGGGAAGAGCCAGGACATGCAGGAATGACGAATTCAGAATGACGAATGACGAATGCTCACGGAGCTCATGCGGCAGCGCGTGGGGCGGAAGATTTGGAGGCCTTCTTGCGCTGACGAGCGCTGAGGAAGTTGAAGAGGACTTCTTCGAGTGGCTGATCGGTGGGGCAGAAGTGGTATTCGACGTTGTGGCGGTCAGTGGCGGCTTGAATCGTGTCGCGATGGACCTGGAGGCGCTTGAGGTAGGTTTCGCGGGCGATTTGTGGGTCGATGAANNTGGGCGGATTTTTCGAAGGTGAAGTCGATCTCGGCGCGATCCATGAGGTGGAAGATCACGAGGTCGTGGCCCATCGCGCCGAGGAGGGCGAGCTGCTTCTCCAAGTGCTCGATGGGCGCGAGGAGATCGGTGATGAGACAGATCATGCCGCGTTTGCGCAGCAGATCGGCCAACTGGCCGACGGAGAGATCGAGCGAGGTGCCAGCGGCCTTCGCGGGGCGCTCCAGCTCGGTGATGATGCGGCGCAGATGGCCAGGACGGTTGCGCGGCGGCAGATGCTCCTCAATGCCATCGGCAAAGGTGGTCAATCCGGCTGCATCGCCCTGCTTCATGAGAAAGGATGCGAGCGTGGCGGCCAGCGTGGCCGCGTAATCGGCCTTCGTGAAGCTCTGCGAGCCGTACTTCATCGACTTGCTGTGATCGATGACGAGCTGGCAGCGCAGGTTCGTCTCGTCCTCGAATTTTTTGATGTAGGTGCGGTCACTGCGTGCCAGCACCTTCCAGTCGATGTAGCGCGGGTCGTCGCCTTGGACGTAGGCGCGATATTCGGAGAACTCGACGGAGAAGCCATGATACGGGCTGCGGTGCATCCCTTTCCATAAACCCTCGACGACGACCTTCGCGCGAAGCTCAAGAGACTTGATGCGCATGAGCGCGGCGGGGTCAAGAAAGGTGCTCATGAGGTTCAGGAAAATGCTTCGACACGGTCTGAATAGACGCAGATGAGCTTGTTCACCGGGAGCAGCGCCTCAATGCGGGGCCAGACGGAAGCCAGAAAGGAATGAAAGTCAGCACGCCGCAAGTTGCCGAAACGGAGATGGACGATCCAGGGCGGTGGCGATGAAACCAGGATGCGGTCGGAGAAGTCGGTGTCTTTGGTGACGATGACGAGCCTGTTGGAGGCTGCGATCTGCCAGAGTTCCGAATCGGTGGGGTTGCTGCCAAAGTCCAGCGCGTGAGACACAGGCAGCGCCGGAGTGAAGGTCAGCCGGGATGGCAAATTTTCATCCAGCAGAAAGCCTTTCACGACAATGCGGCGAAGTGGAAGTGATTCGACATGAGGCGTGACACCCAGCCGAGGCAGGCGTTGACATCCTCCTTGGTCAACGAGGGGTATTCCTCCAAAACATCTGCCACGCTGTCGCCTGCCGCGAGGAACTCCAAAACAGTCTGCACGGTGATCCGCGTGCCTTTCACGACAGGGCGGCCATTGCAAATCAGTGGGTCGATGATGATGCGCTCAGTCATGGGGTGAGTTTATGGGATGAAGCTGGCTTCGCAATCGGGGTTTCAGACCTTCACCGTCTCCAGCAACCTCGCGATCACCTTCTCCACCGTGACGCCTTCGGCTTCGGCTTTGTAGTTCACGAGAATGCGGTGGCGGAGGACGGGGAGGGCCATGGCGCGGATGTCGTCGGCGGTGACGTGGGTGCGGTTGTGGAGGAGGCACCTTGTTTTGGCACCGAGGACGAGGTTTTGGCTGGCGCGGGTGCCTGCGCCCCAACTGACCCATTGGTTGATGAAATCAGGGACGCCTTCGCGGCCTGGACGACTGGCGGCGGAGATGCGGACGGCGTAGCGGGCGACGTCCTCGGCGATGGGGACTTTGCGGACGACTTGCTGGAAGGCGAGGAGCTGCTCGCCGGTGAAGAGATGCTGCACAGGTTCGCCTTTGCCGCTGGTGGTGCGGGTGACGACGGTGACTTCATCGTCCTCGCTGAGGTAGTCGATGACGATGTTGAGCATGAAGCGGTCGAGCTGGGCCT
>DNXB01000029.1 GCA_003506995.1 Verrucomicrobiales bacterium | reverse complement strand
CCGCCATCGTCTGCGGCTTCGGCACCGTCAGCGGCGAGCCTGTCATGATCATCGGCCAGCAGAAGGGCCGTGATACCAAACAGAAGCTCCATCGCAACTTCGGAATGCCCAAGCCCGAAGGCTACCGCAAGGCCATGCGCGCCATGGAACTGGCATCGAAGTTCGGCCGCCCCATCGTCACCCTGCTCGACACGCCCGGCGCATACCCCGGCATCGACGCCGAGGAACGCGGCCAGGCGCAGGCCATCGCGCTGAACCTGCGCGAGATGGCCCGCATCGAAAGCCCGCTGATCGTCATCGTCATCGGCGAAGGCGGCAGCGGCGGCGCTCTCGGCATCGGCATCGCAGATCGTGTGTTGATGATGGAGAACGCCTACTACTCCGTCATCAGCCCCGAAGGCTGCGCCGCGATTCTTTGGAAACACCGCGAGCACGCCCCCGAGGCCGCCTCCGCGCTCAAACTCAGCGCCCAGGACTTGTCTAAGCTCGGCATCATCGACGGCGTCATCCCCGAGCCGCTCGGTGGAGCGCACAACGACCACGCCGCAGCAGCCGCGTCCCTCAAAGATGCTGTGCTCGCCGCCTTGGCCGAACTGGGCCAAATTCCGACCCCGAAACTGCTGGAGCAGCGCTACCAGAAATTCCGCGCCATGGGCCAGTTCACCGAAGGCTGAGTCATTTCGTCTGGAGTGGCGTGTTCACGCTGAAAAACGGTCATTTTATGACCATGCACGCCAGGCGAAGGTGCTTTCCTGTCCACTCGTGATCTTCCACTCACACCAGATGTGACGATGGAAAACCTGCCTGCTTAGGTTCTTGACGATTTGATCTCACGAACCATGTGCCAGGCCGTTCTCCCGCTTCTCATCCTCTCCACGTTCACCTTGGCCGCCGAACCGAAAAAAACGGGGGAGATCCCCGAAGTTGTCATCACCGCCACGCGCAGCGAAAATTCGACCGCCAAGGTGCCCGCCGTGGTCAAAACGCTCGACAAAAAGCAGATGGCCGAGCGCCTCGTGCGCACCTTTCCCGAGGCGCTGCGTGAAACGCCCGGCGTCATGATCCAGAAGACCGCCAACGGCCAGGGATCACCCTTCATCCGTGGTTTCACCGGCTTCCGCAACCTGATGCTCATCGACGGCATCCGCTTCAACAACTCCACCTTCCGCGAAGGCCCAAACCAATACTGGAACACCATCGATCCCTTCGCGCTCGACCGCGTCGAGGTGCTGCCATCCCAAGGCGGCACGCTCTATGGCAGCGATGCCGTCGGCGGCACCGTGAACGCCTTCACCAAGGACTCAGGCTTCCTGCGCGAGGCCGAGGGCGGCTTCTTTGCCTACGGGCAGGCGGATTACCGCTGGTCCAGCGCCGAGCGCAGCAACGTCCAGCACGCTGAGGCCAGCATCGGCCAGGGACAACGATGGGGGCTGCATGTCGGAGTCACCCTGAGCCAGTTCGCCGATGTGCGCACGCCGCAGGGCATCCAGCGCCAGACCGTTTATGACCAATGGGCCTTCGATGTGCGGCTGGATGTCGCGCTCGATGACCACTGGCAGCTCACGGGCGTGCATCAGCAGGCACGGCAGAACGATGTGTGGCGCACGCACGTCACCACCGCCGCCGTTTCGTATGAAGGCACCACGCTTGGCACGGATCGCACACGTTTGTTCGACCAGGAGCGCAGCCTCTCCTACCTCCGCCTCGTGGGCAAAGACCTCGACGCCATCATCGACGCCGCCAGCCTCACGATTTCACTGCAAACCGCCGGGGAGGAGCAGTTCCGCATCACGGGTGCAGGGGTGCGCAGCTTCAATGATGTCGATGTCACCACGCTCGGCGTGGATCTTCAGTTCGAGAGCGATTCACCCATCGGCAGGCTCGTTTATGGCCTCGATTATTACCACGACTGGCTCGAAACCGACGGCGCGAACAACTTCGCTGGTGCGGTGGCCGATGACGCCAGCTATGACCTGCTCGGCATCTTTCTCCAAGACACCATCGACGTGGGCGACCGCTTCCACCTCATCCTCGGCGGTCGTTACACCCATGTGCGTGCGGATGCGGGCAAGTTCCGCAACCCTGTGGGCGGCGCGGTGGCGGCCTACTCCGATGAGTGGCAGAATTTCTCCGCCAGCGCCCGTTTCATCGTCGATCTCGACGAGCGCGACCGCTTCCAGCTCTTCGGGGGCATTTCGCAGAGCTACCGTGCTCCCAACATGTCCGACCTGACGCGCGATGACTTCTCCGCCACGGGCATCATCGAAGTCCCCTCCACCGGCCTCAATCCCGAAACTTACCTGACCTATGAGATCGGTCTCAAAGCGCAGACGGAATCTGTCACTGCCAGTTTCGCTTATTTCTTCACGCAGATCGAAGACATGATCGTCCGCCGCGCCACTGGCGTTCCTGGTCAGGTGTCGAAGGCCAATGGCGGCGACGGTTACATGCAGGGCGTCGAATTCGCCACCCGCTGGCAGATTGATCCACACTGGAGCCTCTTCGGCCAGATCGCCTGGGTGGAAGGAGAGGCGGATCAATTCATCGGCACCACGCAGCAGACACGCCGCGAGCCGCTGGGCAAAATCGCGCCGCTCAATGCGTTCGGCGGCGTGCGCTGGCAGACTCATGACAACCGCTTCTGGACCGAACTCGTCTGCCTTACTTATGGCGAGGCCGCAAGACTTAACACCGCCGACCAGGCCGACACCTCGCGCATTCCGCCCAACGGCACGCCGTCCTTCTTCTTGCTCAGCCTGCGTGGTGGCTGCCAAGTGAACGAGCACCTCATCCTCACCGCCTCGCTCGACAATCTGCTCAACGAAACCTACCGCTACCACGGCTCCGGCTCCAACGAGCCCGGTTTCGGAGCCACGCTAGGCACCACGGTGAAGTTTTAACGACGCGCCAGCCGGGAAGCCTAGTTGATCGAAACCTGATCAGTCAGGCTAGATGATTGCCAGCATCTGCATGGCAAATGTGTCACGCGAAACATGAGGCGTTCGGCGGTGAATTTTCGGAGTATCCTAATGGTGATTTTCGCAATCGCATCATGAGCGCCAAGCCGCCGACGCTGAACGGTGATCACACATATCCACGTCGTTTCCGCAACACCGATGAACAATTTTTTGTGAAAGGCAGCAAGTTTTAGCGATGAGATCCATTCTAACACCCATCTTTTGCATCATCGTCACCCTGATCCATGTCGGGTCCATCCTGGCACAGGGTCCCCCCGTCCTTACCGATGAGATGATGCGTCGCCTTGGCGGCGACCCTGACAAATCCCGTGCGGACGCCGCAGAACGCGCCCTTCAGACACGAACCCCTGAAGAGGTGGCCAACGACAACCGTGCCATGGAGATGAGTGACACGCTCACCGACGAAATCATCACCAATATACCCAGCAGCGATCCGCTGCTGCTGGCGCTCTACACGAATCGCATCGGCACAGGCTCAGGAGTTTCAAACGAATCCCCCTGGCTGTTAGTGGTCGATCGTGACATTCGCCGTCGGCCAGAGGCGAAGACTCTCTTTCAAACCATCTTTCGAACGACGAATCGACATGGACGCCGTTTTTATGTCATGAACTGGCTCGCCGGTAACGCCGATGTGCCGTGGGGAAACGACATCATGGAGGAAGCCATCAAGCTCTACCAGACCGATCCAAGCACATGGGAATACGCTGATGTTGGAGTGCTGTGTCGATTGATCCAGGTGCGTGGCAACGAATCTCACCTGGTGTTTCTCGATGAAGTCAATGCTGGTATCGGTGACAACGGTGCGGGGAGATCACTGCGACGCCGTCTCGAGCAAGCAGGCAAAGCCAGGACGGCCCAAGCGGAAGCACCCACAGCCGGAGCCAGAAGCACTCCACCGCTGCAGACAAATCAGCCGGCCAGGCCACAGGCGGAAAACGTCCGAATTTATTGGCTGGCGGGCGGCGTTCTCGTGACGCTAGTTGGGTTCTTGCTATGGCGGCGAATGCGTCAGCCATGCAGGAAAGGGTCAGGAGTCGATAGTTGACAGGAATGGCTGAACCAGCAGGTGATTTTTACCCGCCCAGAACCTAACGCCGCGCCACCACGCTGAGCGTCTCCTCAGCCTGCGTGCCGCGCATCACCTGACTCGTGAGTCCGGCGATGCTGTGCCTGCCCGTGGGTTTTTCGCGATGCTCCAAGTCACGCGTGGCGATCTCCCATTCCAGATGCAGGTATTCGGCGATCACATTGGTGAGACTGAGCTGAAAAAAATGCCCCACCGCCGCCCAGACAACGGCGATGTGTCCTGTGCAGTTCCCCTGCCCCACCGCCTCGCGCAAACGGCCCAGCACCGCCTGATAACGCGCATGCCGCGTCGATTTGAGCAGCACCGCGCCCGCCTGGATGCTGCGCTGCGCAAGTTCAGGCGGCAGTTGCGCTGACAAACGCTCATCGGCGGCGATCAGGCCCGCCAGATCACCCGCCAGCGCCGCCTGCCAGGCAGATTTCAGCGCGGGGCCGAGGGTCTCGCGCAGCACACCGTCGGCAAACTCATCCCAGGCGGTCTCTTCCACCATCAGGACCTCGGTGCGCGCCCGCACGCTGCCCAGCAGCCACTTCACCCAGTCCAGGCCACGCGCCCAGTCCTCGATGATCTGCGCGTCATCCACCGTTTCATGCGGTGGTGGCAGCAGGGTGATGGAGGGCAGCAGATGCAGTTTCATGTCACGACCACGACTCACGCCGCCGCATGACGCGGCGGGCTTCAAACCTTCGTTGCAGGAAACGATTCATCGCACGAACTATGCCTCCCGCGCCGAATCGCGCGAACAGAATACTTTTCATGCCCGAAGTCTCACCGCTTGACACCCCGCCGACACGCTACACCTGCCAGCGCTGTGGAAACTGCTGCCGCTGGCCCGGCGACGTGCGCGTGACGGAGGAGGAGACCGACCGCATCGCCGCGTTTTTGGACATGCCCCGGATCGAGTTCATCGAGCAATGCACGCGCCTCAATGCCAACCGCACCGGCCTGAGCATCATCGACAAGCCGAACGGCGAGTGCCTGTTTCTCGAAGGCGTGAACGTCTGCCGCATCCAGCCGGTGAAGCCCGTGCAGTGCGAAGGATTCCCCAATGCCTGGAACTTTCCAGGCTGGCGGGATGTCTGCGAGGCGGTGGAAATCCCCGCATCCCATCAAGGCTGAAGCCGCCGCGTGCCCGTGTCGGTCATGGGCGTCTTCTCAAACAAGACGGTCTTCTTGTAAACGTAAGGCTTGCAGAGCACCACCTTGGTCACGTCGGTGCGGATGACGGTGAACTTGTGATAGTCGTCGGTCTCGCAGTATTTCCGGTAATAAGCCTGCGCTTTGCCCGGCATGCGGTCCCAGTGGCGCTTGGCCGCCTCGCCCTCGATCACCTGCGTATGACCGGAGAGATACACAATGGTCTCCATGCTCGGCGTGGCGAACATCCACTCTGCCTGCGGGTTGCTTCGCAATTCGGCGATTTTTTGAGAGGTGGGCGCGGTGATCGACATCACCTCCCCGAGGTCGGTCGAAACCTGGACGGTCATCCAGGCCGCATGCGGGCTTCCATTGGCATCTGCGGTGGCCAGCACCGCGTTACGACAGTCTGCGACGACCTGGGCCGCTGTCCTGGAAATTTCGTTGTCGATGATCATAGAGGTAAATGGGCTTGCTCAAACGCCGGGGCTCCGCGTTCCTTGCCAGTCTGTGACCATATTTGAAACGGTCAATGACGCGTCGTCGTGCCGCTGGACAAAAGGCTGAAGCCATGACATCTCCAAGAAATGAAACCCCAAACCATCGTCACCCTCGACCTCGAGGGCGTGCTCGTGCCTGAAATCTGGATCGCCTTTGCCGAAAAGACCGGCATTCCCGCGCTGCGCCGCACCACGCGTGACGAGCCGGACTACGACGTGCTCATGAAAGGCCGCCTGAAGATCCTCGACGAGCACGGCTTGAAGCTGCCGGACATCCAGCAGGTCATCGGCACCCTCGCGCCGCTGGAGGGAGCGAAGGCCTTTCTGGACGAACTTCGCTCCACCACGCAGCTCATCATCCTGAGCGACACCTTTGCCGAGTTCGCGCAGCCGTTGATGCGGCAGCTCGCCTGGCCGACGATTTTCTGCCACCAACTCGAAGTCGCCGCCGACGGACGCATCACAGACTACAAGCTGCGCCAGCCGAACCAGAAACAGAAGTCCGTCGCCGCCTTCAAAGCGCTCAACTACCGCGTCATCGCCGCTGGAGACTCCTTCAACGACACCACCATGCTGGGGGAGGCCGATGTGGGTTTCTTCCTCCACGCCCCCGCCAGCATCCAGGCCCAGTTCCCGCATTTCAAAGCCTTCGACGAGTACGGTGATCTGCTGAGCGCCATCCGCGCCGCGTTGTGAGTGAAAATGATGTTTGAGCAACACCCGTGGGTCGATTAACCTTCGGCATGCAGGAAAGCGCGTACATCGAAAACAACAACGGCGTCTGGCGCGTGCGCGGCAGCCGCGTTTCGCTGGCCTCTATTGTGAGAGTGTTTCGCGAAGGCATGTCAGCAGAATCGATCAGTCGCGAATGCTTCCCCAGCCTGAGCCTGGAACAGGTCTATGGTGCCATCACACACTACCTAGCCAACCGACGTGAGGCAGACCGGTTGATCGCGTCAGATGAAACTGACGCTGCCACATGGCAGGTGAACGCCAGCACCGACCCGATGTTCAGCAGCAAAATGGCCGCCGCGCGGGCAGCCATGCTCACGCATGCGTGATGAAGCCGCGTTTTCAAGCAGACGCCGATCTCGACCAGCGCATCGTCGCCGGTCTGGCGCGTTTGGAGCCTGCGGTGGACTTTCAAACCGCCCACGAGGCCCGTTTGGAAGGCTTGCCGGACGAACAAGTGCTCGCCATTTGCGCAGGCACCGGGCGCATACTGGTCACGCATGACCAGAAAACCATGCCACATCACTTCGCAGCCCACATTGGCAGCCAGTCATCACCTGGCGTCATCGTTGTGCCACATCACATGTCGGTCGGCATCGCGGTCCAGGAGCTTTATCTGGCCTGGACGGCCAGCGATGCGCAGGAATGGCAAAACCGCATTCTGCGGCTTCCGCTTTGATCTTCCTGCATTCCGCTCCAAAATCCGCCCAGTTCATGCCCCAGCTTCATCTTCAGCCCGACTTCGCCACCTTCCAAACGCTCGCGCAGCAGGGCAATCTCGTGCCGGTGGTTGCCGAACTTGCCGCCGACTACGAAACGCCGCTCTCGGCCTTCCAAAAGATCCACGACGGACGCTGCGGCTTCCTGCTGGAGTCCGCCGAGCTGACGCAGCACTCAGGCCGCTACTCGCTACTGGGCAGCTCGCCGCGCATCATTTTCACCGCGCGCGGCAAGGAGATCGAAATCGAGGAGCGCGGCAAAAAGCGCGGCTTCACCACGCAGTCAGACCCACTGACGGAACTGGAGACGCTGATGAAGCCGTTTCGTCCGCTCGAAGCGCAGCCGCTGCCGGTCTTCCACGGCGGTGCGGTCGGCTACCTGGCCTACGACATGGTGCGATTCTTTGAACCGACGCTGCCCGCGCCCAAAAAAGACGAGCTCGGCCTGCCGGACATGGTTTTCATGATCACGGACACCGTGCTGATCTTCGATCATCGCACGCGCAGGCTGTCCATCGTTGCCAACGTCCACACCGACGAACATGCCAGCCTGGAGGCAGCTTACGAGTGGGCGCGGGAGCAAATCGCGAGCGTGATCACCAAGCTGGAGCAGCCCCTGGCCGCGAAACCGCTGCAAACCTTCGCCCCGGCCGGCAGCAGCCCGCTTCCAGCGCTGGTCAGCAACACCACGCGCGAGGAATACGAGGCCATGGTGGTCAAGATGAAGGAGTACATCGCCGCCGGGGACATTTTCCAAGGCGTGCCCTCCCAGCGCTTCGAGACGGACTACAGCGGCAGCACGCTGGATCTGTTCCGAGCGCTGCGGCATGTGAATCCAAGCCCGTACATGTTCTGCCTCGACTTCCCGCAGGGCTTCGCGCTTGTCGGCAGCTCGCCGGAGGTGCATGTGAAGTGCCTGGACGGTCGGATCGACATCCGCCCCATCGCTGGCACGCGCTGGAGAGGCAAAACACCGCAAGAGGACGACGCGCTGGCGCAAGACCTGCTTAACGATCCCAAAGAACGCGCCGAGCACATCATGCTCGTCGATCTCGCGCGGAATGACGTCGGACGTGTGGCCGACTACGGCACTGTGCGCGTCAGCGACCTGATGATCATCGAGCGCTACTCGCACGTCATGCACATCGTCTCAAACGTGGACGGACATCTGCGCGACGACAAAACGTCCTACGACGTGATGCGCGCCACCTTCCCCGCCGGAACGGTCAGCGGTTCGCCCAAAGTGCGCGCGATGGAGATCATCAACGAATGTGAGAACAGCAAGCGCTGCGCTTATGCAGGCGCGGTCGGCTACTTTGGTTTCGACGGCAACCTCGACTCCTGCATCGCCTTGCGCACCTGCGTGGTGAAGGACGGCAAGGCGTATGTGCAGGCCGGTGCTGGAGTGGTGGCAGATTCAGTTCCCGCCAGCGAGTATCAGGAGACCGTCAACAAAGCGACCGGCATGCTCCGAGCGATTGAGTGGGCGCGTCAGCTCGGTGCCGCATGACTTGTTCGCAGGTTGCTCACACACTCATCACATAGTTGCTCACAATGTCGGCACAACGCTTCGTCCCAGAAACAGAGAACCCTCCGGCATGCGAAGCCGGAGGGTTCCGTTGCGATCCAGCAACCAACAACGATGGAGGATCGATTGGCACGAAATGCGGAGCTGAGGAAGCTTGCAAATGTGGCCTGCGGGTTGCCCCACAGACGAACGCATGTTAAAAAGTTTTGCCCTCCCCGTCAACCAAGCCTCCCTTCTTTTCCAAAAAGAAACCCCTGCGTCTCATTATTGAGAGCCTAAAACCTCGATTTTTCTCAAACTTTTAGCAAATCGTCCCTTGACACCCCCTCCAGCCACCTGCCAGGCATGATCGCCTGATCACTATTCTTACGAACACTGTTCCTCATGCCCTCCTCCCTCCCCCTCGGCCAGCTCCTTCTCATGGGTGTCCCCGGCCCGGAACTCACCCCGGAAACCGCCGCCCGGCTCAAAAAACTTCAGCCCGGCGGTTTCATTTTGTTCGGACGGAACATTCAGACGCCGCAGCAGCTCCGCAAACTCATCGACGACCTGCGCGACATCTCTGACATCGAGCCTTTCATCACCATCGACCAGGAAGGCGGACGCGTTTCACGACTTCGCTTGATCGGCGAGGAGCCGCCGAACGCGCAATCGCTGCGCGACAAGGGTGATCCCGAGTTGATCACGCGTCATGGCAGGCTCACCGGCCAGATTCTGCGCCAGTTCGGATTCAACCTCGACCTCTGCCCGGTTTTGGACATCAGCTACGACGACGCGGCGGACAACTCGCTCAAAGGCCGCACCTACGGCCGCGATCCGCAGCAGGTCATCAACAACGCCGGCATCTTCAACCGCGCCATGCGGAAGGAAGGCATCCTCAGCTGCGGCAAACACTTCCCCGGCTACGGCCCCGCCGAATGCGATCCGCATGAGTTCCTGCCGGTGATCACAAAAAGCCGTGAGGAAATGGAAAAGAGCGAGCTGCTCCCCTACTCCGCGCTGCTGCCGGAACTCGACAGCGTGATGACCTGCCACAGCAACTACACCGCCTACGACCCGGATCGTGGCCGCTGGCCCGCCAGCCTCAGCCACAACATCGTGACCAAGCTGCTGCGCCATCAATACGCCTTCGACGGCCTCGCCATGACCGACGACCTCGACATGGGCGCCATTTTGAATGAGGTGACGTTTGAGCAGGCCATTCAGGAGGCCGTGCGCGCTGGCAACGACCTCGTGATGATCTGCCACCGCGTCGAAATGGTCGAGCAGGCCCGCCAACATCTCGAAGGCGTCGAGGAACCCGCTTTGCACGATGCCCTTATGCGCATCGAGAAAACCAAAAAACGTCTCGTGAGACCCGACAAGTTCGATCTGGACCGCTTCGCCGCCATCAACCGCGACATCTGGCAGCTCCGCGTCGATACGCTCGGCGAGGAAGCCGCCAAAAACCTCAGCGTCGAGGACGGCAAACGCTCCCCGGTCGAATTGTACTGAGCCTCAGGCCAAACGGCAGTGGCGGTAGGGCAAGGCGGCCAAATGGCTGCTGCAAGGCCCCGGCGTGTCCACCCACAGCATGCGAGCGGCGATTTTGTCGTAAGCACGGCGATGGGCCACGGCGGCTTTGACGGCGACCACGGAAAGTTTTTCCACCGCGATGCCCTGGCTGTGCCATTGGCCGAGGTCAAACGGCGGCGTCTTCACGCTGGTGATCAAAATCGTGATGCCACCGTGTTGGACAACCGCGCAGCGTCCCATGTCGAACACATCCCCGCACATGCTGGCGAGATGGCTGTTTTTATCTTCGAGTTCAAAACGACCGTCATTGAGCTCGACCAATTCGACCTCCAGCTCGACTGGCCCGGCATCAAGTCGGCTGCCTTTGCCACCGAGGTGAATGCGTCGCGCACCGGCTTCGATTTTGCGCACGGCTTGCGGATCGTTGATGCAGATGGCGGCGTTCTGAACGCCATGGCGGATCAAGGCGCGCAGCAAACCCGTGCAATCGCCCGGAGCGCCGCCGCCGATGTTGTCGGAGGGCTCGACGAGCACGGTCAGACCTTCGGGCGGCGGGTTGAGGCCGGTGAGCACCGCATCCGCAGGCGGATCAGTGATCTGGCCGAGGTGAGTGAGCTCACGGGCTCCTTGGGCCAGTGATTCGAGCGGCCCGCTTGCATCGTCCGTGGTGCAGGCCACAAAACTGACGCCCGTGTCCGGCGTGTCGGCAAAACTGAAGCCCGCGACGATGCTCATCGACCAAAGCGAGTCGTTTTCAGCCTCAAACTGCCGCGCCAGCGCCTCCAGAGAAAGCATCGGATCATTCGCGGTCCCTGTCCCGGTGGGCGGCCAGATGAGGCCGGGCTGTTTGAGCTGCATGCGCGGCCTCTGACCGGAGGTGAGGCAGCGGTTCAGCAACCGGGCCGCGATCAGGCCGGCCTCGCGGGCATCCGTGTGTGGATTTTCGCGGTAAGCGACAAGGCAGTCGGCCAGTTCGGCCATGGCAGGCGAAAAATTGGCGTGAAGGTCAAAGACACCAAAAATCGGCACCTGCGTGATGCCGCGCAGACGACAGAGGATCTCGCCCTCGACATCAAGAATGGTCTGCGAGGTCATCGCGCCATGCAGCACGAGGTAAATGGCATCGTAATCGGCCTTGGCGGCTGCCGGAGCGATGTCGTTCCAGAATTGCTCGATGACTTCATCCGCCACCATGGCGGAGGGCTGGGCGCGGTAGTCGGCGGTGGGGATGATCTGCCAGCCGAACTCGTCGGCGATTTCAATGACTCCGCCGAGCGGCGAGGCGTCGCCTTTGAAGGCGAACAGCTCATCACCGCGACGAATTTGAAAATCCGCGAGCGTGGTGAGACCGTCGAGGAAGGTGTGTGTTTCGTGGAAAAGGCTGGCGAGAAGGATGCGCGGCATGGTGGGAGATTAACGCACAATGACGCGCGATCCTGGCCGGATGAGTTGCGGAAGTCGAATGGCGTCCCAATTCGCGAAGCGCACACAGCCGGCGCTGCGGCTGCGACCGATGGTGCGCGGCAGCGCGGTGCCGTGCAGGCCGATCCCGGACTTGCTCAGACCGCACCAGATGATGCCCACCGGGCTGTTCGGGCCGGGCGGAAGCTGATGCGCCTCATCACCGCGCACGCCTTCTTCGAGGAACTGCTTGTCGTAGCGGAAGCTGGGCGTGTTCATGATGGTCTTCACCTCCCACTGGCCCACCGGAATGAACTCCGGCTTGCCGGGCGTGATGGGAAACGCGGCCAGCATCATCTCTTTCTCGCTGTAAACTGCGGCCATGCGCTCGGTGGTGTCGATCACGATGGTATGGGAACTCAGTGTGGGGTCGGCCTTGTAACTCTGCATCGGCTTCACCTCCTCGATGCGGAAGGAGCGCACGTTTGGCACCACGACGATGTCACCAGCCTTCAACGCGGTCATTTTCTTCTGTGGATTGATGCGTTCGAGGAAGGTCTCGTCCGTGTGGAAGCGCTCGGCGATCAGCTCCACGAGGCTGCGGTAGGCCATGAAGGGAAACTTCGCCTGCTCCTCCGGCTCTTCCGGCAGATGCGGGTTCACATAGGCCAGCAGGTCCGCTTTGATCTTGTAGGCTGCGTAAGGCACGGGCACTTCGCGCTCGGCAGCCTCTTGAACGTGGCCCCAGTTGTAGATGTCACGGTGGCCATGAGCGTAGTTGTAGTTCACCACGGCCTTGTAGGTGAACTCGCCGATGGCGCCGTCAATCTTGCCGGGGCCGAACAGGTTGCGGTCGAGAAAGATCTGGATGCGCAGCACGGTGTCGCGGTCCTTCGGCACCGAAGGATCGTCCTTGGCCGGTCCGGTGTCCTGGGCGTGTGCCGTCAAAGCAAGCGCGGCAATGAAAAGCAGGTGTTTCAGCATCGGCGCATGCTAGAGCACCCCGCCCAATGAGCAAGGCGGCACGAATCCTTGCCTGAAACGAATCCGCCGCGTAATCTGACGGCCTTGCCGGGATCCATTGGACGGCAGGCATCGACAAAGCTCACTCATCTCCATGAAAGCGCTGTTTCTCACCGTCCTGATCTTCACCACCGCATTCCTCCTCTATGACCGCTTTGCCACCCCGGCGGGCCAACGTGTCGTGTTTGAAAATCCACCCCTGGAACTGCCGGAAGACTCGAAACCGGGAACAAGGTCCGTTTACACCACGCGTGTGACGCAGGACTCCCCTCCCCCGACGCCCTCCACCCCCGGCGGTGATAGCTTCGTGCCGCCGCAGATCGAGTCTTTGGAGTCGCTGACGAAAAACTGGACCATGATCCCGACACAGGCCTTTCCACGCCAGGTGAAGCTCAGCAAGCCGGTGCAGTTTCGCATGGCTGCGGGCACTTCCACTCTGCCCGCAGGCTCCGCCGCCTTCGCCTTGTCCGCGCAGTCCAATGTCCTGCTCGTCGCGCCCACGCAGTCTTCGCAGGCCCGTGGCCAGATTTTCGTGCATGACACCGACCTGCCCGTGCAGGTACGCGAATCGTATGAACGCTGGAGACGCGGGCGCATCGAGATGGCGCAGGCAGCCTGGAAAAAACGACAGACATCTCCCGCCAGCAGCACCGCGATGGTCAACATGCCTGGTGCCGTGGAGCCCACCGGCGCTCCGAAACGCAATGCCGATGGCAGCTACGATCTCCTCCTCGCCAGCATGAAATTCGGCCAAGTCACCGACATCAAGCTCAACAAAATCCAGCGCTGGGGCACACCGCAGCAACGCACCATCGACAACCAGCCCACCTGGGCCGTCAGCGTGTTCTACGAAGCCATGGCCTTCTGCGGCCCCATCGACGCCGAAGCCCAGGCCCAGGTGCGCGATGGCAAAATCGTGCGCTGGATTTATCCGGGATCAGGCGAGCCGGTGCCGTGAATGCCTACTCATCACGCAACGACTGCATCCAGCGATCCAACTGCTGGATCAGCTCGGGCGGGCCGTTTTCGGGGAAGTTTTCGATGAGCCAGCTCACATCCTCGCGGGCACCGGCTTTTTCCCCGAGTCGCTGACGCATCTGCGCGCGGGTGAGACGCTCGGCGGCCGCAGTGGGGTCGATGGCGAGGACGAGATCAAGGTAGGGCAGTGATTCACGGATGGAGCGGGTTTCGTCGAAGCTGGAGCCAAGCAGGTTTCTCAGCATGCGCAGCAGGATGGTCTGCTTGGTGGTGGGATCGAGCGAGCCGTCGGGAAACTGGCCGCTGTCCGTGAGATCCAGGGCCGCCTGCTCGACCGTGAGCAGCTTGCCGTTTTCAAACACATCCACGAGCTGCAATTCGCCCTCGGGCCCATCGCGGTAGCCGACCATGAACTTGCCGGGCAGCGGCACGCCGAAGACGCCCTGGATGCCGAGTTTGGAGGCAAGCTCGACGTAGAGCACGCTGAGCGTGATCGGCAGACCTTCACGGTCGTCGAGCACTTCGTTCATGTAGCTGTTGCTGCGATTGGAATAGTCGCCTCGGCTGCCGTGGAAGCCGTTTTCTTCAAAGAGATAGCGGTTCAGGCGCTTCACAGCGGGAATGGTGCCCTTCTTGATCTCGGGATCGTCCTTCAAATCAGCGATCATCGCCTTGAAGCCGTTCAAATAGGAGGTGACGTCGATCTCGGGGTTGTCGTGGCGGGAGAGCAGCAGCGTGCAGCGCAGCAGATTGATCTCCGGCTCCGGTTTTTCGAGTTCGGCGAGGATGTCCTTCGTCATCGCACGGCGGTGCAGCTCGCGTTCGAGTTCGCGAAGCTTGGTGGCCTCATCTTCGAGCTTCTTGCGCTGCTCGGTGATCACGCGACGAGCGGCGGCGGGGTCGGCGAGGAGTTTGTCGAGCGTTTGATCGCGGGTGGAGGCCTGGGCGAGGTTTGCTTCGATCTCGCTACGGAATTTCGAGGCGAGTTCGGCATCGAGCGGCTTTTCGGTGAGATCGGTGCCGATGCGGAAGCTGCGGAAGTCGGCCACGGTGGTGCGGAATTTGCACAGGCCGACCACACCGCCGCGCAGGCCGGTGTCGTCGGTCTCGATGACCTTTTTGCCGTTCACGAAGCAGGTGACCTTTTCCGGCTCCACACGGACGCGCAGCGTGTTCCATTCACCCGCCTTGTAGGCCTCGCTCGGCACGTCGGCGAGGATGGTCCACGAATACACATCCGGCCCGTCAAAACGCGTGAGGCGCAGCTTGCCGCCGGAAGGATAAAAGCCGTAGTGCTTGTCGCCGCCATCGGAGCAGAAGGCGAGGCCCGCGGCTCCGGCCTCGTCATCAAGACGCACCGTGGTGGTGATCTCGAAGGTGCCTTCCGGCACGCTTTGAGAAGAAAGGCACAAGGCCCGTCCACCAAAGCCATCGCCCGGCAGATCGGCGTGAATGACCCCCGCGTGCTGTGTCCACTGCGAGCCCAGATGGAGCTTCCACATCTTCGGATTGAGCACGCCGATGGTCAGCCAGCGGCTCATCGGCACCGGATTCGGCTTGGCGACGAGTTCCTTGAGCGCGTTCACCGGCATCGCGAAGCCGAGGTTGTCCGTCTTGATGTGCTTGAGCGTGAGAATGCCGAGCACCTTGCCCTGCATGTCGAGCAGCGGGCCGCCGCTGTTGCCTTTCTCGATGGGAATCGCGACTTGCAGCATGTCGTTGCCGTCAATGTCGCGCGTGGCGGAAAGCACGCCCTGCACGATGCTGAAGCCAAGACCTTCCGGCGCTCCCATCGCCACCACGCTTTCCCCCTGACGCACTTTTTCAGAATCTCCTAGCGGCAGCGGCTTGAGGTCTTTGGCGTCGATTTTGAGCAAGGCGAGGTCGCGAGGCGCGTCCGAGGCGTGGATGGAAGTCACCGCATGCGTCTTGCCATCGTGCATCTCGATTTGCAGCCGCCGTGCCTCTCCGATGACATGCAGATTCGTCGCAATGAGTCCGTCCGCGCTCACGATGAAGCCCGAGCCGATGCCATCCGTGCCCTCACGGCCAAGCTGGGTGATTTTGACCAGTGAAGGCGCGATGGACTCCGCGAGGTCGGCGGTGGTCTTTGCTGCGGGAGTTTTGGATTGGGTGGCAGATTTTGTCGCAGCGCAGAGATGGCCCACGGAACACACCGAAAACACGGAAAGAAGAAGGATGGAGTGCTTCATGGGATGAAATGAAGATTGCGCGAGAGACGGGCGTTTGGGAAAGTCCACTTTATGAGCATACGCCACGCCGTCTTCCTGTCATTCTTGTCCTTTTCGTCCCTGACGGCCCTCGGGGAGGATTTTCCGAAGATCTACGACACCGAAAAAGGCGCTCCGATGCCAGCGGAGGAAGTCGCGGCCACGATGGAGCTGCCGCCGGGCTTCAAGTGCGTGGTCTTTGCAGCGGAGCCGGATGTGCGGCAGCCGATTGGCATGGCCTGGGATGCGAAGGGCCGCCTGTGGGTGGCGGAAAATTACACCTATGCCGAGAACCCCATCCGCTGGGACACGAAGCTGCGCGACCGCGTGATCATCCTTGAGGACAAGGACGGCGATGGCAAACACGACGGCCGGAAGGTCTTCTGGGAAGGCGGCAGCTACCTCACGAGTGTGGAGCTCGGCTACGGCGGCGTGTGGGTGCTGCACAACGGCACGCTGAGCTTCATCGCCGACAAAAACGGCGACGACGTTCCCGATGGCGAGCCGGAGGTGCTGCTCGACGGCTTCAACGTGAAGACCATCGGCCACAACATCGTCAACGGCCTGCGCTGGGGACCGGACGGCTGGCTGTATGGCCGCCACGGCATCACCGACACATCGAGCGTCGGCGCACCGGGCACGCCGCTGGACAAGCGCACGAAGCTGAACTGCGCGATGTGGCGCTTTCATCCGACGCGGAAGATTTTCGAGGTCGTGGCGCATGGCGGCACGAACTCGTGGGGCCATGATTGGAACGCGGAGGGCGAGCTGTTCATGATCAACACGGTCATCGGCCATCTCTGGCATGTGATCCCCGGCGCGTATTACCGCCGCATGTTCGGCACGCACCTCAATCCGCATGTGTATGAGGTCATCGAGCAAACTGCCGACCACTTCCACTGGGACACAGGCGCGGAAAGCTGGAGCGACATCCGCAAACTCGGCATCACCAGCAAGACCGACTCGCTCGGCGGCGGCCACGCGCATGTCGGCATGCTCATCTATCAAGGCGGCACCTGGCCGAAGGAATACCACGGCGCCGTCCTCACCTGCAACCTGCACGGCAACCGCATCAACGTGGACAAGCTGGAGCGCCAGGGCTGCGGCTACGTCGGCAAGCACGCGCCCGACTTCATGCAGGCCAAGGACAAATGGTTCCGCGGCATCGACCTCCTCACCGGCCCCGACGGCAACGTCTTCGTCTCCGACTGGAGCGACAGCGGCGAATGCCACGACAACGACGGCGTGCATCGAAGCAGCGGGCGGATTTACAAGATCGTGTATGGGGAGCCGAAGAAGGCGGAACAGTTCGATGTGGCGGCTATGAAGGATGAGGAGTTGGTGAACTTGCTAACGATAGGAAATAACTGGTGGTATCGCACTGCCGCTCAAGAGCTAATCCAACGATTCGCGCAACTTGCGGATGCGATTCGAAGCAAAAAGACCTCAGCGCGTGCCATCATGAATCAGATGCAGGTGCTCGGTTCGATTACCAGCATCCCAAACCCACATAGAGCCAAACAAATTGAGTTGGCACTTGGCAACCTTGCAGGGGATCATTTCGCAGCATGGAGTCTTTACGAGGGGCATGATTTGAACGATGAAGCACTCTTGGCAAATTGGGTTGATGCTGCTGTCGGCATCAACGGTGGTAGCTGGGTGAAATCGCAAGAAGCTTTGGATAGCCTCGCAAAAGTGGCAGCATCGACATCTTCTGGACTCGTCCGCCTCCACCTCGCCTCCGCGCTCCAGCGTCTCTCTATCGGCGCCCGCTGGCCCATCGCGATGGCGTTGGCGAAGCACGATGAAGACGCGAACGACCGGCAGCAGCCGCTGATGATCTGGTATGGCATCGAGCCAGCCGTGGCGGCGGAGCCGATGAAGGGCGTGGAGCTCATCCGCGAGCCGAAAATCCCCACCGTGCGCCGCCTCGTGGCCCGCCGCATCGCCGAGATGATCGAATCGAAGCCCGAGGCCGTGGATGCGCTGGTGGCGTTGATGACGGAGCGTGCGGAAGTGCGAGACGATGTGCTCGCAGGCATGGCGGCGGGGCTGGATGGGTTTAGCAGCGCGAAGAAGCCGAAGGGCTGGGATGAGTTCGCGGGTAGGACAGGCATCCTGCCTGTCACCAGTGTGCCGGGCATCCTGCCCGGTTCCGGGGAAGCGGGCAGAATGCCCGCCACACCCGCGTCAGGCGGGACGCCCGACCTACTACGCCAGCTCTCCATCGTCTTCGGCAGCGGCCGTGCGGCGGACGAACTCATCGCCATCGTCAAAAATGCCGATGGCGATGCCAACGCGCGTCTGAACGCCTTCAAGAGCCTCACCCGCAGCGCGAAGCCCGAGCTGCTCGCGGTCATCCGCACGCTCATCAACGACAAGGTGCTCGCCACGACGGCCCGCAGTGCTTTGGCGGCTTACGATGATCCCAGCATCCCGAAACAACTCCTCGGCTCGTGGCCGGTGCGCAGCGAGGAACAGCAGGCCGCCACCGTGGCCACACTGACCTCGCGTCCGGCCTATGCGAAAGAGCTGCTCGAAGCGGTGAAAGCCAAGAAAGTGCCTGCCGCAGCCATTTCGCCCTTCCAAGCACGCCAGATTCGCAATCTGGGCGATGAATCACTCACCAAACTGCTCACCGAAGCCTGGGGTGAGATCCGCGACACGCCGGAGGCAAAAAAAGCCGAGTTCGCCAAGTGGGAAGGCGTGTTGAAGCCCGAAGTGCTCGCGAAGAAAGCCGACAAGTCGAAAGGCCGCATGATCTTCACCGCAGCGTGCAGCGCCTGCCACAAGATGTACGGCCAGGGCGGAGCCATCGGCCCCGAATTGACCGGCAGCGACCGCCGCAATCTGAAATACCTCCTCGAAAACATCCTCGACCCCAACGCTGTCGTCCCCGCCGACTTCCGCGTGAGCGTCTTCCAGCTCAAAGACGGCCGCACGATCACCGGTGTGATCCCGGAGCAGACGGAACGCACTTTGACCGTCCAAACACCCGCCGAGCGACTCGTCATCGAACGCACGCAAATCGTGAAGCAGGAGCAACTGACGCAGAGTTTGATGCCCGAAGGGCTGCTTGCGGCATTGGGCGAGGAGAACGTGATCAACCTCATCGCCTACCTGATGGGGGAAGGTCAGGTGGAGATGCCGCAATGAATTTCACCACAGAGGGCACGGAGGAACCCAGAGGTTTGAGTTTTTGAACTCTGTGCTTCTCTGTGATCTCTGTGGTTTAACCCAAGTTTCGCACCAGCGAAGGCCGCATCTCGGAACCACGGGGGCTGGCGGTTCGACGTGTGGCTGAGGTCGGCCACACCGTTTTTGGCACTGCGCCGGTCATCGGCAGGAATACACTGCGGTCATGCCAGGCTCGCCCAACAACATGGAAAACCTCATCCTGCTGCTCACACAGCATCAAGCGGCGCTGTTCCGCTACATCTTCAGCCTCGTGCCGTGCGAGGCGGATGCGCGGGACATCCTGCAGGAGACGAGCGTGGCCCTGTTTCGGAAGTTCGAGCAGTATGATGCCACGCGGCCGTTTTTGCCATGGGCGTATCGCTTCGCTTATCTCCAGGTGCAGAAGCATCGTGAGAAGTCGGCGCGCTCGCCGCTGCTGTTCAGCGAGGATGTGATCGACCTCATCGCGAATGAGCGCGCCCACATCGAGCCGCAGCTCGACGAGCGCCTGCGGCTGCTTGATGCGTGCCTCGGCAAGCTCACACCGCAGGACAAGGAACTCGTCACCTGCCGCTACGCGCTGCGCCAGAGCGCCGAGGAGATGATGAATCGCTTCGCGCTAAGCCGCCGCACGCTGTTTCGCAATCTGGAGCTGCTGCGCCAGCGTCTGCACGAGTGCGTCACTCGCCAGCTTCAAGCGGAGGGCCTCGCATGAACCTCGAATCCCTCATCCACGCCCAGCTCGAAGGCGAGATCACACAGGAGCAGCACGCGCAGCTCGAAAATCTGCTGCGTGAGGACTGGCAGGCCCGCCGCCTTTATCTCGAACTCGCCGATCAGCACGCCCGCCTGCTCCAGCAGCCGCAAATTGGCACGGGTCGTCTCCATCAAACCTCCGCGGCGTTCCAACCTCTGCGGTGGAAAAAATTCGTCCCCGCACTAGCCACCGTCGCCGTAATCACGCTCGCGTTTGTCTTCTGGCCACGCGAAACCATCGACACCGAAGCCACCTCGAACGGCGTCGCCATGCTCAGCCAGACAATGGACGCCGAGTTTGCTCAAAACAGCCTCCGCAGCGGCGACACGATCAACCCAGGCATCATCAAGCTCGCCAAAGGACTCGCACAGATCGAATTCTTCAGTGGCGCGACTGCTTTGATCGAGGGCAGCGCCGAGATCGAGGTCATCTCCGCCTGGGAGGCGCGTTGCGTCAGCGGTCGCGTGCGCGTGCATGTGCCGCCTGCGGCGAAAGGCTTCCTCATGCACGCGCCCGGCATGAAACTGGAGGATCTCGGCACCGAGTTCGCGCTGAATGTGAAGGACAACACCAGCGCCGTGCATGTCTTCGAGGGCGAGGTCATCGCCCACACGGACAAAGCGCCCTCCAGCCTCAAAGAAGGCATGACGCTCGGCCAGACGACCGCCGATTTCCTCCCCATCAGTGAGTTGCAAGGCTTGGTGAAACAGCGCCAGGGCCAGCGCCATGCGGACTGGCAGAAGTGGTCGCAGGAAGCACGCAAAGACCCGCGCCTCATCGCCTACTACACCTTCAAGCATTGGCCCGACGACCGCTGGGACCGTCTCGTGAACAACTTCGCCGAGCCACGCCGCAAAGAACGCGCAGGCGGCGCTGTCGGCGCGCAGTGGACGCAAGGGCGCTGGCCGGAGAAAGAGGCGCTCGAATTCAAACGCCCCGGCGACCGAGTGCGCCTGAACCTGGACGGCACCTACCAGGCCCTCACACTCGCCTGCTGGGTGAAGGTCGATAGCGTGGACAAAAAATACAACTCCCTGCTCCTCACCGACGGCTACGACAACGGCGAGCCGCACTGGCAGATCTTCGAGGATGGCAGCCTCATGTTCAGCATCGCCTACCGGCCCGACAGCCAGATCAAAGCCGGGAAATACAACCAGATGTATTACAGCAAGCCGGTCTTCACCGCCGACAGCCTCGGCCGCTGGCATCACCTCGCTGTGAGCTACGACAATCAGAGCGGCGCGGTCATCCAATACTTCGACGGCCAGGAAGTCAGCCGCGAAATTTCCGCCCTGCATCAACCTGGCCGCGACATCGCCTTCGGTCCCTGCGAAATCGGCAACTGGGGTCTCCCCACCGCCGGGCACCCCTTCCCCATCCGCAATCTGAATGGCGCGATTGATGAATTTGCCATCTACAGCGCGGTGCAGGGAGCGGACGAGGTGAAGGCGATGTTTGAGGCTGGAAAAGTGGAGTGATTCACCTGGAGGCGCATGACTTCTTCTCGCGCCGGTCGTTTTTTTCACATCGACTCTTTAGACATTGCAAGCAGCGTGAGCCAGCCCCTTCAGCACCTCGCCATTGTGAATAAACTTCAACAATGTGAATAATTTCTTGCCAGCCACTCGACGCTCTGACACTCTCTGGCAATTACCGTGATTCATTCAAAAAATCACATTCAGGGATCGGCAGGCTTGGCACTCCCCTTGCGCCAAAGAAAAACCGTCCCTCCTGGTCGAACACCAGGGCCAACCTCAACCACAGAACCACCATGGACCGCGACGACCATCCTGCATCGGTAGCCCAAACCCTCATTTCCACCCGTTCGTCTGATCCCGGTCCCTCTTCTGTGAATTCCCCGTCCCCTGCCTCCTCCCGCCGCCGCCGCCCTGCCACCCCCGTCGGCACCAAGACCTTCGTGCTCGACACCAANNCACCAACGTGCTGCTGCACGACCCGGCCTGCATCCACCGCTTTGCGGAGCATCACATCTGCATTCCGGTGGACGTGCTCAGCGAGCTGGACCGCTTCAAAAACGAGATGACGGAGCGCGGCGCGAACGCCCGCGAGGTACACCGGGCGCTGATGAAGATTTTTGCCAACAAAGGCGCTTCCGTGACCAATGGCGTGCCCACTGACGGCGGCGGCAGTATCCGCGTGGTCGTTTATGACCCCGATGTGGCCTGCGAGGTGCCCAGCGTGCAGGAATTCCAGCGCATCTTCCCCGCGCTCGACAAGGCAGACCACCGCATCCTGGCCTGCACGCTGTGGCTGCGGGAGCAGGTGTCGCCGCCGGTCATCCTGGTCAGCAAAGACCTCAACATGCAGCTCAAGGCGCGAGCCGTGGGCATCGAGTGCGAGGATTATCTGCACGACAAGGTGGAGCCGCGCGAGGTGGCGAACTTTGACATCGCCCGCGTCGAGGTCAGCCCGCATGAGCTGCAACGCTTCGCCAGCAGCGGTCAGCTCTCCGTGCCGGAGAACCGCACCGCCGGCATGGTGGTGAATGATTACGCGCTGCTCTCCGCCGGTGAAAAAGCCACCATGCCCGCCAAGCTGAGCACGCAGGGTGAGTTCGTGCGTCTGCACCACACGCCGGAGTCCATCAAGGTCGGCCAGGGCCGGGCCATCAAGCCGATGAACCTCGGCCAGGCCTGCCTGCTCGACGCGCTGCTCGATCCTGAGATCAGCCTCGTCACCTGCTACGGCCAGGCGGGCACCGGCAAGACGCTGCTCGCGGTCGCCGCCGGCCTTCAACAAGTCTTTGGCCGCACCTACCATGGCCTCACCGTCAGCCGTCCCATCGTGGCGATGGGCCAGACGGTCGGTTTCCTGCCCGGCTCGTTGCAGGAAAAGATGCGCCCATGGCTCCAGCCCGTGTATGACGCGCTGGATCTCCTCATGCGGCCGATGGAAGGCGTGCAGCAGGGCCCGACGCGGAAAAAGAACCGTTTCACGCCCGAACCGCAGCAAATCACCGCGCCCGCCGCCCCGTACGACCCGCTCATCCAGCAGGGTGTCATCGAGATCGAGGCGCTGTGCTACATTCGTGGCCGCAGCATCCCGGACCGCTTCTTCGTGCTGGACGAGGCCCAGCAGCTCACGCCGCTGGAGGCCAAGACCATCGTCACCCGCATGTCACGCGGCTCCAAGCTCGTTCTCGTCGGTGATCCGGCGCAGATCGACAATCCCTATGTGGACAGCCGCAGCAACGGCCTCGTGTACACCCGCCAGCGCATGCGCGGCCAGCCTTTTGCCGCCCACGTCCCGCTGGTCAAAGGCGAGCGCAGCGCCCTGGCCGAGGCCGCCGCACGACTGCTGTGACCTGCATTCGTTACGGAAATTCACGTTTTAAAAATTCATCCGAGAATTTTTGAAACGGAATCGTCATCTCCTCGTTTAACACGCCTCGCGCAGCTTTGGACACCCAGATCCTGCGCTTTCAATCAAACCAAACCAACACAGAAAAACACACATGAAAGCGATCACCTCGATCCTCTCCATTCTCGCCCTCTCCGCCACCCTCAACGCCGCTGAAGGTGACAAGAAGCCCGAAGCCGGCAAGGACAAGCCCAAGCTGAGTCCTGAGGAAATGTTCAAGCGCGTCGACAAGGACGGCAACGGTTCCGTCTCCAAAGAAGAGTACATGGCAGGTCCTGGCAAAAAGGACGCCGCCAAAGGAGCTGAACGCTTCGGCAAGCTGGACAAGAACGCCGATGGCTCCCTGAGCAAGGAAGAGTTTGCCGCTGGTGCGACCAAGAAAAAGAAGGACGTCTGATCCGCGCCTGACTTGATCTGAAATCATCACGCCGCACCCGCCCCAGGCGAGTGCGGCTTTTTTGCACCCCAATCACACCGCGATGTCCGCCTTGATCGCCGGATGCGGATCGTANNGTGAAATCCTCGAAGCGGAAGGCGTCGATCTCTTTGATGGCGGGATTCAGCTTCATCACGGGCAGGGAACGCGGCTCGCGGGTGAGCTGGAGCTTCGCCTGCTCCAGGTGATTCGCGTAGAGATGCAGATCGCCAAAGGTGTGGACGAATTCGCCCGGCTGGAGGTCGCAGACCTGCGCCACCATC
>DNXB01000300.1 GCA_003506995.1 Verrucomicrobiales bacterium | reverse complement strand
ATGCGGCGGCCTGCCGCCGGAGCAGGCATGGCGGCACATTTACGAGGTGGCGGACGCTCTTTCCTGGCTGCACAAGCACGGCCTGCCGCATGGCAACCTGCGCCCGGCCAACGTGCTGCTGGAGGATGACGCGGAGTCGTCGATCCGACTCACCGACATCGCGCAGGGCTGGGTGGGCGGCATTCATCACCTGGAGCTGACAGATCATTTCGTGCATCTCTGCCCGGAGCAGGCGGAGAATCCAGACGGCGTCTTCGCGGGTTACGGCCCCTCGTGGGATGTGTACAGCTTTGGCGTCCTCGCCTACCGGCTGCTCAACGGCTACCTGCCGCGAGGCGCGGAAATGTGGGACAGCGAGGTCACGCGCGCCAACCAGGCCGCCGCCTCGGGCCTCGCCGTGCAGATCGACAGCAACGCGCTGCTCGCCGCCGTCAAAGCCCAGCCCAAGATCGTCTGGCCGCAGGCGGCGCAGTCGAAATGGGAGGAGCGCCGCCGCAACATCATCGAACGCGCCCTTGATTTGAACTCCGCCGCGCGCTGGGCGGACATGCGCGAGATCGTGCGCGAGTTCGAGGTGCTTGAAGGCGACTACTTGCTGGAGGAGGCTCGCGAGCAGACCGTCCGTGAGCGTCAGAAGCAGGCGAAGAAGGTGCTCACGCTCCAGACCACCGCCATCTCGCTGCTCACTCTCGTGGTGTTGTCTGTCATCTACGCCTTTGTGACCCTCCGCCGGGCGCAGAAGGCGGAGACGACCGTCGCCAGCATCAGCGCCAATCACAAGCTCGAGACCGACGCGCTCGGCGCCCAGATCACCACCCTGACGGGTGAGCGTGATGTTTCCCGCGCCGCGAAGGCCGTGGCGGACCAGAATTTGCAGAACTCGCAGAACGCCGTCGATCAGTTCCTAACCCAGCTTTTGCAAACACCGACGGGGAACGAGATGGAGGCCGGTTTTTCACGCGACCAGCTCAAGGAGGCGCTGGCCTACTGCATGCGCGGCCTGCCCGCGCTGGAGGAAGCGCCCGCGCTCGGTGTCGAGCGCTTGCGCGCCTATGGAAACATCGGCCAGCTTCATCTGAAGCTGCGAGACGCCACCAAGGCCGTGGAATATCTCACGAAGGCGCGTGAGCAGGCCGCCGAGTTGATCGCCAAAGGCACCGCCGAGCCGGCGCAACTGGCGCTCTACCAGCAGTGGCTGGGCCGCTACAGCCTGCTGCTCTCCGACATTCGCGGACGCGAGGGCCGGCATGCGGACTCGCTCGCGCTGCTGAAGGAGGCCACGGTGAATCTTGACCAAGGGCTGGCCGCCGATCCCAAAAACCGCCTCGCCCGCAACGAATGCGCCCGCGCGTGGCTCGAATACGGCCTGCGCACCCTGCGCAATGGCGACATGGCCGACTCCGAGCAGGCGCTGGCCCGCGTGCCGGTCATTCTCGACGCCAAGCTGATCGGCCACGACCTCATCAACGACGAAAAATTCATCCTCGCCCGTGCCAAGTATGCCAGGGGCATCAGCCAGCGCGAGGCGGGCAAGATCGAGGAGGCGCTCAACACCCTCATCGACTCGGTGAAGGACATGGGCGAGCTTGTGCTCGGCAGCAGCCCGCGCAACCAGGAGCAGGCATTGCTGCTCTCCGAGGCCTACACCGAGCTGGCGGAGCTCATCGGCCGTCATTTCAGCGGCACGGACGCCAAGGAGGCGCACAACCAGGCCCTGCCCATCCTGCTGGAGCTGAACCGCCTCCTTCCTGAATGGGGAGAGGTCAAATACCTCCTCGCCCGCAACTACGGCTCGCTCGCCTCACTCGCCCGTGATGCGGGGAACCCCTCCGAGGCCGCCAAGAAGAAGCAGGACGCCATCGAGTTCGTGAACGAGATTCTTTCCAACGACCCGACCAACGCCCGTTACGGTTTCCTGCTGGCCAAGCTGCGCGGTGAGTATGCCGAGCTCATGGCCGATGGTGGCAAGACCACCGCCGCCATCCCGATCGCCCAGCAGGCGGTGGAATCGTTGGAGGCGATGATCCAGGCGCAGCCGCCTTCGGACAAGCTCACGCCGGAGCGCCGCATGTGGGCGGGGCAGCTCGCGCAGCTCTACGGCTCGCTCGGCCACACCAGCGAGAGCGCCGGAAAAAAAGCCGAGGCCAAGACCGCCTTTGCCAACGCCGTCGCCATCTGGGAAAAGCTCGCCGCCGCCACCGCCAATGACGAGGCCGTGCTGGCCGGTCTGACCTGGAGCAAGGGCCGCCTCGCCAAGATCAAATGAGACTGGCGGAAAAACAGCAGTCGCTCATCGACGACCTGAACATCATCCAGGATCCGCACGAGCGTCTGAACGCCGTCGTCTCCCGTGCCAGCGCCATGAAACTGGCCGAGGCGCACAAGACCGGCGCCAACCTCGTCCCCGGCTGTGTCTCCCGCGTCTGGCTGCATGGTGAAATGGTCGATGGCCGCGCCCGGTTCGCCTGCGATGCTGAATCACCGATGGTGAAGGGCCTCGCCGCGTTGCTGTGCGAGGTTTACACCGACTCCGACCCCGCTGAAGCCGCCGCCATCGAGCCGGAAGTCTGGGAAGGCTGCGGTTTCACCAAGATGCTCTCCCCGACGCGATTGAACGGCTTGGCGAACATGCGGAAGCTCATCCGCGAGATGGCAGTGGCATTCGCCAATGACGAATGACGAATGACGAATGGGTTCGATCAAAAGGCATTCGACATTCGGCATTCCGCATTCGTCATTCCCCGATGCTTCGCCTCCAAAACTTCCACGGCTCCGAAATCGAGCCGCATCTCGACGCGCTCGGCGCCCTGCGCATCGCGGTCTTTCGCGAATATCCCTACCTCTACGACGGCAGTCTTGAGTATGAGCGCGAGTACCTGCGTGTTTACCTGCGCTCCACCGGCAGTCTTGTGGTGCTGGCCTTCGACGGTGATCGTGTCGTCGGTGCCACGACCTGCCTGCCGATGCTCGATGAAGGCCCGGAGTTCCAGGCGGCCTTTGTGAGGGCCGGTTATGATCTCTCAACGATCTGCTACTTCGGCGAGTCCATCCTGCTGCCCGAGTATCGCGGCCAGGGCGTCGGCAAGGCGTTCTTCACCCGTCGTGAGGCTCACGTTCAGGCATTGGGCATGAAACTCAGCACTTTCTGCGCTGTGGACCGCCCCGCCGAGCATCCGCTGCGTCCAGCAGGCTATCGTCCGCTCGACGAGTTCTGGCGCAGCCAGGGCTATGTGAAGCATCCCGAGCTTCAGGCCACCTTTGTGTGGAAGGAGATCGGTGAGGGGATCGAATCCCCGAAGACGCTGACGTTTTGGACGAAGGACTGGGCATGAGTCGCGTCTGCGGCGGCTCGATCAGGGCGTCATAAGCCTGACCGCTTTCGGGTGCTGTTTCAGCCAGGCCTCGGCGGCCTGGGGCTCGTTAAGCTTCCAGTCTTGATAGTTTTGGGTGAGGGAGCGCTGAAGACGGGAAGGGTTTTGCATGGTCAGGAGCTCGCTCAGCGCGGCGGCGGGATTGGAGATGATCAAAATGCCGGCCAACTGCTCGATGCCGAGGTCTTTTTCGATGCCGGGCTGCTGCTGTTTCAACCACGCGGAGAAGGCTTCCAGATCCTGGCCGCACCAGGCGGCGAAAACGGCCTCAAGGGCGTTGTGGCGTTCGGGTTCATCGCTCAGCTTGAGGGCAGTGAGCCGCGCCTCCTGGGGGTAATCAGAGGCCCATTGGCTGAAGATCGATGAGAAAGTGATCTCTCGGGCGGCGCCTTTCAAAGCCGTGGTGGCCCATTCGAAGGCGACGCGGGGGTTGTACTCCGCCCACTCCAGCACCATGGCCTGGAGGCTTTCCTGCGCGACTGCCGGGCTGACATTCTTGTCCAGCCAGGCCGAGGCGGCCGCCGGATCCTGCTGGCCCCAGCGGGCGGCCACCCGCGGCAGCAGCCAGAGATCATTGGGATGGTCGATGAGCCATTCGGCGGCGGTTTGGGGAAAGTAATCGGCCCATTTGAACATGGCTTTGGAGAGGGCGAAGTCGCGCAGCTTGCCGGCGGGCAGGTTCGCGCTCCAATCCGCCGCATCCCGGCTGAAGGAGTCTGCCCAGGAGTCCATGACCTCGCTGAGGCTGAACACCAGATCGACCTCAGATGAATAAGCCAGCGCCCATTCGGCTGCTTTGCGGGGCTCTGTGTAAGCCCACACCTTGCCGATGCGGGCGATGGCGGTGCGGCGGTAGATGCCGGAAAGGTTCTCGAGCGTCCAGTCGGCTGCCTCATGCGGGTCTGCGGTGGCCCAGCCGGAGAGGGCTGCCGAATAGGCCAGAGCCCGGCGTTCACCCTCAGGGATGAGCTTGCAGGCATCGACTGCTGCGAGCGGCTGTTTGGCGGCCCAGTGGCGCAGCAGCGGGACGCCAAAGGACTGCCTGTCGGGGATGGTCTGCAACTCCGTCAGGACCATTTGCATGCCGCGCTCAGGGCTCGTGTCACCCATTTCCGCGCCAAAGGCAGCCAGCAGTTCGCGGCGCTGGTCGGTGTTTTTGACTTTGAGGATGTTGGAGAGCCGGGCGGAGGGGGATTCCTCGGACACCGGAGTGGTGATCCTCGACGCCCCTTGGAGCAGGGCAGCCGTGGGTTCGGGGGAGTCCAGGGTGACCGCTGTCTCCGCTTTGCGGCCTTCCGTCGCAGGCGCGGGGGCTGCCTGGCACAGGGCGTGGTGGATCGCCAGCGTGGCGAGGAGCGCCCAGACTGCGCGGCGTGATGCTACGGCGCGGACAAGACCAAGCTTTAGGGGAGCCGAGTTCATGAAATGCATTTGGTTAAAATCGAACGGTCCAAGTGCGCTGTCGATGCCTTAAGTTGTGCGTGTCTTGCTCTTGAACGAAGTGCCAAGACGAGTTGCAGACCCTCATTGGGCGGCAGGAGATCGGCGTAGAGGTCGAATCTCCGAAGACGCTGACGTTTTGGAGGAAGGCGTGGGCGTGAGGTGGCAACTTCAACGCCGGTGTTTGGTCTTCTCCTCCAGGTAAGCCTCCCGCAGCTTGTCGAGTGACATAAAGTGGTATTCCAGGGCCAGGGAGTAAAACCACTCCAGCTCCTTCAGGCTGGTGGTGCCTGTGATCGCGAGAGCGCGTTTCCTCCAGTAGGCCAAGGCGCCGATCAAGTAGGCGCTGGCAAAGGCGGCGGCCAGGATGAGTCCGAGGCCCAGATCGTGCAAGAGCTGCCATCCTGAGCCCAAGCCGGCGAGTCCCATCAAAAAGGCGTTCCAGTAGGTCTGTTTCAGTCTCATGGGGGTGATTGGCTCGATGAGGCGTTGGCCCTGTTTTCTCCCTCACGCTGACAGGTTGGCCAAAAACAGAATCACGATGGCGATGCAGACGCCGATGAGCACCCATTCCCAGCAAACGGCCATCAGGCCGACGGCTGCGGCGACTCCGGCCAGCCGGATGTGCTCTTTGCGGCACCAGGACAGGATGCCGAGGGTGAATCCCAGCAACCCCAGCGCTGTGTACACCATTTGATAGGGATGCAGAGGAAGGCGGCGCGGATCTTCCTGGACGTGGGCTGGAGCTGCCGGCTGCCGGCGCAGGATTTTCTCCTCCAGAAGTTTTTTGGCCGCCTCACCCGCGACTTCCTTCAAGGTCGTCTTCGGTGGTTCGGGAGGCGGGGCCGGGTGGATGTAATTGTTCTGAAACGCGGCCAGGCCCACGGCGATGAGCGCGATCACAAGTCCAATGGCGGCCAGGCGGTTGCTCATGATTGACGACGGTTTCTGAGGTTAAACTTCCGTGCCCTTCTTCAAATGCCGGTCCAGCTCATACTTCCCGAGCGCCAGAGCCCCGAGCAAACCGGAGCGCGCGCCCAATCCCGGCGCGACGATGAAGTCGTCGATGTTGCGGCCGAGTTCGGGGACGCGGAGGTAATTGTTCATGACTTGCATGAGGCGTCCGCGGATGAGCGGAAGAATGTGTTCCTGGCTCATGACGCCGCCGCCAAGGATGATGCGCTTCGGGCACAGGCTGAGCGTGAGATTCATCAAGGCGTGGGCCATGACGTCGGCGACCTCCTCCCACGCGGGATGGTCGGGCGGCAGGGCGTCGGCTTTCACACCCCAGCGGGAGGCTAGGGCGGTGCCGCTGACGTAACCTTCGACGCAGCTCTTGTGAAACGGGCAGTGGCAGGCCTGCTGGATGGCGGTGGAGTTCTGCGGCGGCGGCACCATGAGGTGGCCGATCTCGGGATGCAGCAGGCCGTGCAGGAGCTGCCCGTTGATGAGCACCCCGCCGCCGACGCCGGTGCCGACGGTGATGTAGATGAGCGGATCGGTGTTCTGACCCGCGCCCCAGAGGAACTCGCCGAGCACGGCGGCGTTCACATCCGTGTCCCAGGCGACGGGGACGTGGTAACGCTCACGCAGCTTTGGCACGACGTTGATGAACTGCCAGCCGGGCTTCGGCGTGGTGGTGATGAAGCCGTAGGTCTCGCTGTCTTTGTCGAGGTCGATGGGGCCAAAGGAGCCGATGCCGATGGCGGCGAAGGGGCCGTGCTTCGATTTGGCTGAGGAAAGGAAACGCGTGACGGCGGCCAGGGTCTCCTCCGGCGTGGTGGTGGGGATGCGCGTGACCTCACGCAGATCATGCGGTCCGGTGCCGACGGCGCAGACGAATTTCGTGCCGCCGGCCTCGATGGCGGCGATGAGGGGCAGTTCTTCGCTCATGATTGTGGACGCACGGCGGCGGAGTCACGGATGCCGAGGCTGGCGTAAATCTCGCGCGTGGCGTGGGATTTGTTCAGCGTGTAAAAATGGATGCCGTCCACGCCATGATCGAGCAGGTCATGGCACTGCTCGGTGGCGTAGTGGATGCCGACCTTCTGCACGGCGTCCTCGTCATTCCCGCAGCGCTGGATGGCGCGCAGCAGCTTGGCGGGGTAACGGGCGCCGGCGGCCAGCTCGGCCATGCGGCGCATGCCGGAGGCGCTGGTGATGGGCATGATGCCGGCGATGATGGGGATCTTGATGCCGGCAAGCTGGCAGCGCTCGCGGAAGTCGAAGAAGTCGTGGTTGTCGAAGAACAACTGCGTGCAGATGTAGTCTGCGCCGGCATCGACCTTGGCCTTGAGGTGGTCCATTTCCAAAACGCGATTCGGCGTGGTGGGATGGCCCTCGGGAAAACCGGCCACGCCGATGCCGAAGCCGCGCTTGTCAGGATGCGCGCCGCTGTCGTTGAACTTCTTGATGAAGGCCACGAGATCGGCGGCGTGCTGGAAGGCGTCCTCCGCTTTGTTGTAGCTTTTCAGATCGCGCGGCGGGTCGCCGCCGAGGGCGAGGATGTTGCCGACGCCGGCGGCGGCGTATCGTTCGAGGATGTCGACAACTTCGGCTTCCTGATGGCAGACGCAGGTCAGGTGGGGGATGGGATCGAGGGAGGTGGTGGTCTTGAGGCGCAGGACCAAGTCGTGGGTCATTTCGCGCGTCGACCCGCCGGCGCCGTAGGTGACGCTGACGAAGGCGGGGGCGTATGGCTCGAGCTGGGCGATGGACTCGAAGAGTTTGCCAGCCGCCTCGGTGGTTTTGGGCGGAAAGAACACGAATGAGAAGCTCGGGTGCCGGGCGGCCAGAATGTCAGCGATGTGCATGCCAGAGACAAGGTCCATCCAAAGACCGAACTGCAAAGGGCAAAGTTTGGTGCGGGGAGGATCCCGGCGGGTTCTTTGAACTTGCCAATTTTGAGCGGGCTTCGCAGGCTGCTGCCGATGAAATCATTGTTTTTTACAGCCTGTCTGGGGTGGCTCACTCTCGGGTGGACCGGTGCCACCGAGCCCGAACCCGGTACCCAAACCCGCCAGTCGTTCACCCACGGTGCCGGCACGATGGATTATTGGCTGTGGCTGCCGAAGGAGACGCCTGCCGAGGGGGCGCCGCTCATTGTTTTCCTGCACGGGTCGGGCGAACGCGGAGACGATCCCTCGGTGGTGCGCAAGCACGGGCCGCCGAAGCTGGTGGAATCGATGCCGGCCTTGCAGCCTTTCATCGTGGTGTCGCCGCAGTGTCCAGCCGGCCAGTGGTGGGATGTGGAAGTGATCAAGGCGCTGACCGACGCGGTGGTGGCGAAATTTCGGCCGAACCCGGCGCGATTGTATCTGACCGGGTTGAGCATGGGCGGGTACGGGACGTGGGCGTTGGCGGCCAAGTATCCGGATTTTTTTGCCGCCGCGGTGCCCGTCTGTGGCGGCGGCGACCCGGCGCAAGCCGGCCGGATCAAGGACCTGCCGCTTCGCGTCTATCACGGCGCCAAAGACGAGGCGGTGCCGCTGGCGCGCAGCCAGGAGATGGTCGATGCCTTGAAAGCAGCGGGCGCCGCAGACGTCGAGTTGATCGTGTATCCCGAGCTGGCCCACGACAGTTGGACCCCGACCTATGATGACCCGGGGCTCTACACCTGGCTGCTTACGAAGCAACGGAAGTGAGCGGGGCTGGAGGCGGCGCGGCGGGCGCGGTCGCGGTNNAGGGCCGCGCGCCCGCGCAGGGCGGCGTAGCGGCCGGCAATCAGTCCCACCGGCACCCAGAAAATGAGCGCTTCAAAGCGCGGTTCGGTGAAGAGAGTGGTGAGTGCTTCGCCGTCGAAGATGAGGGCGGTGGACCCGTACACAAGCAGGATCAGCCCATCGAGACCCATTCCGCCCCGCCAGATTTCGAAGGCGCGGCTGAGCGCGAGGGCGGTGAAAAAGAGCAGTCCGACGAGGGCCACCTGCCCGCCGTGGTAGTGGGTGGCCATGAACACGCTGTGCGGGTGGGTGGCCGGCCAGCGCAGTTCGGCGGCGGCTGAATGTTCGTGCCACCAGCCCTTGCCCCAGAACCGCTGGGACGGTTCCTCGATGCGCTGGAGGAGGAGGCGGTAGAGGTTGACGCGGCCGGCATCTCCTCGTTCCACCCAGCGGCCGAGGCCGTTTTTCGGCAGGGTGCTGGGGGTCGCGGCGGCGCCGGGGGCGGGCGGCGGGGCGGCGGCGGCGCGGGCGGCCAGGTGCCGGCTGAGAAAATGGAACGCGACGAGGGCGAGAATCACCCAGAGAAAAGGCAGGGCCGCGCGCTTTCGCCGCACCACCAGCGCGAGAAAGGCGGTGGCCACCAGCAGGGCGAGTGAGGCGCCACGGCTTTGGCAGAAGGCGACGGCGAGATTGAGAAGAAAAAGAACGGTGNNGGCCAGCCCCAGGCCGGCCCAGAGGGCGGCAAAACCAAAGCCGATGGCCGTGGGCACCGGATGCTGGCCGCCGTGGACCCACACGTTGCGCAAACGTTCGCCGATGCCGATGCCAGGGGTCAGTCCGTAAAAAACGACCAGACTGACGACGGATGCGACCACGGCGGCGGCCACGCAGATTTTCTGGCACAACTCCAAGCCTCCAGGCGATCGCACGGTTCTGGCCATGGCTGCGACCAGCAGGAGCACGCTGACCAGTCCGGCCAGCGCCTCGCCCACCAGGAGCCACCCGGAGGCATCCGCTCCGGGCGGGTGCTGGATCACGGCGAGCAGGAAATAGGCGGCCAGCCAGACGGCGGCGGCCCCCGGCACACCACCGTGATCGGGCGTCTGGCGCGAGCGGTGCCAGAGCAGGGCCGGCCCGACGGCCCCCCACAGGACAAGCCCATGCCACCAGGCTCCCGGCAGCAGGTAATAACCAGCGAGAAAGCCGGCCATGACCAGTGCCAGGGGGGCGGCCAGCGGCGGGAATCCGGGCACGGATTTTCCCGGGGCGGCGGGCCCGTGGGCGGGCGGCGGCCCGGCAGTCATCGGGGCGGACGGATTCACACCGTGATTGAAGCACAGGGCGGGCCCGGTCGCATCTGGAGAGATCAGCGGGG
>DNXB01000079.1 GCA_003506995.1 Verrucomicrobiales bacterium | reverse complement strand
AATCCGAACAATCCGACGGGCACTTTGGTCACGCAGGAACAGATCGACCGCTTCATGGCGAAGGTGCCGGATCATGTCGTCGTCGTGTTCGACGAAGCGTATTATGAGTTTCTCGACAATCCGCCGGACACGCTCAAATACGTTCGTGAAGGCCGCAATGTCGTCGTGCTGCGTACCTTCTCGAAGATCCAGGGCCTCGCCGGCACTCGCGTCGGCTACGGCATCGCCAACAAGGAACTCATCGACGTGCTCCAGCGCACGCGGCAGCCCTTCAACCTCAATGCCGTCGCCCAGGCCGGTGCGCTGGCCGGTTTGCTCGACCAGGAGCACCAGGACAAGACCAAGCGCATCACCGACGAAGGCCGCGCTTATCTGCAATGCCAGTTCGCCGCGCTCGGCCTAGAATTCATCCCCAGCTACGCCAATTTCGTCCTCGTCAAAGTCGGTGATGGCAATGCCGTCTTCAAAGCCATGATGGACCAGGGCGTCATCGTCCGCGCCATGGCCGCCTACAAGCTCCCCGAATGGGTCCGCATCAGCATCGGCACCATGCCGCAGAATGAGCGGTGCATTGAGGTGCTGAAGGGCGTGCTGGGCAGGTAGGATAACCCCGCTTCGGTGTGTGTGCCGCAGGCAGAACCTCCGGGCACCTCATAAATTGCAGTTTCCAAGGCGCAAATTGGCGGCAAGTTTGTATCACGGCCTAATTTTACCCGTGCTTGTCCGTTCCAACCGTTGATTTGAAGCATGCCCGCCCCACACGTCCAGGATGAAGCCTCCGTGCTGGTGCGACGTGCGCTGGACCAGCATGAAAGCACACTCATCGCCTACACAACCGGCCTTCTCGGTGGAGACACCGAGAAAGCGCGTGACGTCGTGCAGGACGCGCTGCTCAAGCTCTACCTCACCGACCCGGAGCGTGTGCGTGAAAATCTCAAATCCTGGCTGTTCACCGTGTGCCGCAACCGCGCGTTCGATGTCTTGCGCAAGGATCACCGCCTTGATATTGGCAACGAGGAGGTCATCGGCGCGGCCCAGGATCATGAGTTGGATCCGGCCCAAAGCGCCGGCCAGCATGAGCTTTACGAGAGCATCTGGCGCTGCGTGGACCGGCTGCGGCCGAACCAGCGCGAAGTCGTGCGGCTCAAATTCCTCCACGACTGTTCTTACCAGGAAATCGCCGGCATCACCGGCCTCAGCGTCGGCAACGTCGGCTTCATCATGCACCATGCGATCAAAAAACTGCGCGATCTGCTGAGCCGAGACATGGCCGAAGAAACTTCCCACACCCATTTATGAACCCCCAGGACAATCCCCACTTCACCGCCTATGCGCTTGGCGAACTGAGCGCCGAGGAGGCGCGTGAGTTTCAATACGCCCTGGCCGCTACGCCCGCGGCCGCCCATGATCTGGAGCAGATCGAGGCGGTGACCGACGCCCTGCGTCATGGCGCGCCGATCCCCCAGACGCGACTCACGCACGAGCAACGTCACGCGGTGTTGCACCCGGCGAACATGCCGCGCCGCATCCAGCCCATGTTGCCGCGCAAGGTGGCACCGCGCCCCGCCAAGGCATTCTGGCCGGTGATGGGAGTGATGCTGCGTGCTGCCGCCGTGATCACGCTGACGGGGGCTGCTTTCCTTGCCGGATGGTCTCTGAGGACTGAATCACATAAGCAAGTGGCGGAGATTGCTCCGACTTCATCGGAAGCCAAAGCGGTGGCGCAGGCTGTGGTCACGTCAGGGCCTGTGGTTGTCGTCAAAGCGGAATCCGTTGGCAACAAAGCGGAGTCACCCAAGGTGGCAGAGGCAAAACCCGTGAAAACGGATCCCGTCCAAGTGGCGGTGCCAGCCCCGCTCACCCCGGCCAAGCCGAAGCCAGCCCCCGCTGTGGTCACAGTTTCCTCACCGAAGCCGGTGGAGGCCGCGTCTCCGAATAACATGGGTTTCATCACACCGCCTGGACGCGGCGTTTTTGCCAGCACCACGAAGCAGCCGAACGACCAGTTCAAGCTCCGCCCCTCTTTGATCAAACCTGCTGCCCCGAAGGTGAAGGGCGAGGTGTTTGCCTCGCCTCAGACGTCAAAAGCCATGCCGGAGGCCAAGCTGGCGCGTGCTTCGGAGTTGTACATTCATTCTTGGAAGGCGGAGCTGGCGGACTGTCCGTGGAATCCGGCGCACCGTCTGCTGCGTGTGGTGATCCAGCTTCCGGCAGATCAGGAGGCGGTCATGAGGTCTGACACGGCCTTCCCGGTTCAGATCAGCTTTGATCCCGTGCGTGTGAAGCAGTTCCGCCTGCTCTCTGAGCGTCATCTGGCGGCCACGGAGCTGCGCACTGCGGGCATGCATGTGCTTTGGTATGAATTTCAGCCCAATGGTGGAGCTGACGGCGTGCGTGACCGTCAGATTGCCAACGTGACGCTGCCGAACGCGCATTTCACCTCGCAGACGGTCGGCCCGTTCGACAGCAGCAGGCTGCAGGTGATCGATCGGGGGCTCTCACTGCAAAACGCGCGTGAGGATTTTGTGTTCGAGGCGTCCGTGGTCGGGTTCGGCTTGCTGATGCGCGGCGCGGAGCAGACGGGCGGCCTGACCCATGAGCTGGTGCTGAGTCTCGCCCAGAAGGCGAAGGGGGCCGACACCACGGGCGAACGCGCCCGTTTTGTCCGTCTGGTTCAAGAGGCGCAGCGTGTGGCCGGATTGTGAGCGGAGCAATCCGCTCACCGCTCACGCGTGGTCGAGGATTTTTTCAGCAAAGCGCGCCCCATGCGGCGCGTAGAGCTTGTGGCCGAGGGCCAGGTAGCGAGTGCGCAGGCCCTCGCGATGCTCGCCAATGACCTGCCGCCAGGGGCTGCGGCGCATGGAGAACGCTGGTTCACGCGCCAGATTGGCCAGATCGTGGTCTCTTCCGAGCATGTGTCCGAGACGCTTGGCATGTCTGATTCGCCGGGAGGCNNCGGGGAGGTGTGACAGGGCCAGTGTTTGGAAATACAGGTCTTTCACGCGGTGCCGCCAGCGGTGGAGGACGTTGTCGTTGGTGCTTTCACAGGCCAGTTTCATCTGCCGCCTGCCCCTGCGGTAGCAGCGGGCATATTGCTGAAGGATTTGCGCCTCCGTGAGCGACTCGATGCAGGTGCTTTCGATGAGCAGGCCCAGCGCATGCAGTTGATGAGTCAGAAAAGAGGCGGGTGGCGCGGCATGGGGCTTTCCAAGCTTTTGCGGACGGCGCTTGGGCGCGAGGTGAAAGCGATGCACGAGCTTGTCGATCAATTTGCATTGCACAGCAAGGTCGCGGTTGCCAGCACAGGCGTTTTTGACCGCGCGGATGTGCAGGCGCATGGCCTGCATCGTGTGAGGCTCGCTGTCGGCGCAGGCCAGCCGCAGCAGGGCCTGAATTTTCTTCATGCGCACCCGCAGTTGATGCGTGGCCACCTCCTCATGCTGCGAAAGTCGTGAGACATCCTCCTGGGCGCGCTCGCACAGTTGATGCAGCAAACGTTTCAATCGCCGGCCGTTGAGGCATGGGATTTCGCGGTGGCGTTTCATGACATGAACATTCAGCACTGAGGCTTCACAAACGGCAAGAAAGAGTTCTTCACATTCGCATACGCTTGTGGGAACAAGCAGGCCGGGGCGCTGTGAATGATTGGAGCCGCTGGAATCAGTCGAAAATTCTGTCACGGCGGCGTTTTTTTTGATCACGAGCCGGAGTTGGCGAAAACTTTCGTTGATTCGGGTGCCACCGATGCCAGCGTGCGCTCGTAACACTCTCCAAACCCACACATATATCACCATGGCCAGCGAAGCAGTCATCACCCTCACCGAAGCAAATTTTGAATCTGAAATCTCGAGCTCCACCGTGCCGGTGATTGTTGATTTCTGGGCTGAGTGGTGCGGCCCCTGCCGTATGCTGGGACCAATCCTCGACGATCTGGCCAAAGACCAGGCTGGAAAGGTCAAAATCGCCAAGGTGAATGTCGATGAGGCCCCGAATCTTGCCGCGCAGTTCAGCGTGCGTTCGATTCCCATGCTGGTTTTCTTCAAGGATGGCAAGGCCAAGGACACCGTGGTCGGCGTGCAGTCGAAGGATGCGCTCGCCAAGCGTCTTGCGGCTCTGGCTTGATTCCAATCAAACAAAAACGGCGGCTGAAGTCAGCCGCCGTTTTTTTATACGGTTCGTCGATGAAAGCAGGTCACTGATCCCCGAAGGAGATGCCGATGGCGCGAGCGGCCTTGACGATCTCGCTGTCCTTGTTCACCAGGCGGAGCTGATTGACGGCCTCCTCGATGGAAACATCGCCCACTTGGTAGTGTTGGTAGCTGACCATCCGCCCAAAGCTGCCTTGTTCGATGAGATCCACGGCCTTGGCACCAAAGCGAACGCCCAGGATGCGGTCGAGCGCGGTGGGGGCGCCACCGCGCTGAAGATGGCCGAGGGTGCAGGAGCGGGTCTCCTTGCCGGTGGCCTTCTCGATGTGTTTG
>DNXB01000308.1 GCA_003506995.1 Verrucomicrobiales bacterium | reverse complement strand
AAGATCGATTTGGGAAAGGGATTGGCGCGCTGGAAGACCATGCCGATGCGCTGGCGCAGGTCGGTGAGGTGGACGTCGGGCGCGAGCACATCCTGGTCGCCCACGATCACGCGGCCCTCCACGCGGGAGCCGGGCACGAGATCGATGATGCGATTGACGGTCTTGATGAGGGTGGATTTGCCGCAGCCGGAGGGGCCCATGATGCAAACGTACTCGCCTGGGTAGATGGAGAGCGACACCCCCTGAAGCACATGCTGGGTCATGTCGCCCATCTGGTAGCTCTTGCGGATGTCCACCAGCTTGATGATGGGATCGGCAGCCGACATCATGGTTGAGCGGCGGCGATGTCCTTGTCTTTGGGCTTGGCCGGTTTCGGCTTGGCGACAGGAGCGGATTCCTTCTTCGGCCGGTCCGGGCCGTTCGTTTCAATCTCAGATTTCTTCGGCAGCGCCAGCGCCACGGCCTCGCCGCCCTTCAATCCGTCACGAACCTCGATGAACTCATCGTTGAAAAGGCCTGTGTTGATCTCACGGCGCTCCAGCGCCCCGCCGTTGCTGATGTAGCAAAAGTGCTGATCCGCCTCCACCTCGACGGATTGAACAGGCACATAAAGCACGTCGGCGAGCTGATCGACGATGATCTCGACCTTGGCGTTCATGCCGGGCTTCATCCACGGGTGGTAGCCGTTGATGTGAATGGTGCAGGGATAGACCTTCAGGTTGGGCGTGTAGCGGCTGCTGCTGGAGTCCGGCAGGATGGCCAGTTCCGCGACGCGACCGTCGAGCTCCTTGCCTGGCTCGGCATCGACACGCACTTTCACCGGCTGGCCGATGCGCACCTTTTTGATCTGGGACTCATGGACATTCACCTTCACGCCCATCTGGCTCATGTCCGGAATGGTGAGCATCGTCTGGCGCAGACGCACCGTGGCGCCCTCCTCGATGGGGTAGTTGTAGTTGTAGTTGGAGCCGGCGTTAAGATCTCCGTAGGCCACGAGCCCCAGCACGGTGGATTTGATGACGCACGCCTTGAGCTGGCGCTCCAAATCCTCACGCTGGGTCAGCTCCATTTCGTAGCGGCGCTTGGCGGTGGTGAAGCGTGTCTCCGCCTGGGCCATGCGGGAGCGGTTCATGCGGATGGTGCGCTGGAGCTTGTTCAGCGCCTCCTGGTAGGCGGCCACGAGCGTGGAGCACTGCTTGCTGAACTCGTATTTCTTGAACAACGCGAGCTGCGTTTCCGCCGTCTTCACCGCAAGCTCCACCTTCTCCAGGTTCACCTGATCGTTCTCCAACTGCGCCTGGGCGATGAACTTGCGGTCCGCGAGACGTTTGGAAGCCTCGGCTTTCTGTTTCGCCACGGCGAGTTCGGAGCGGCGCAGGAGCAGCTCATCCTCAAGCTGACGCAGCTTTTGCTGCGCCTCGCCATCACTCTCGGCTTTCTGCTCCAGGAAGGGGGTGAAATCGATGCGTTCGGAAGAGGTGGTGAGGGCGGCCTTGGGATTTGTCTTGGACTTGGTCGTCACGCCGGCCGCTTTCGTTTTGGCCGCATCCGTGGCGACAGGCGTGTTGGCCTGCGTTTCGAGCACGTCGGCGTATTTTTCGAAGGCATCCACGTCTTTCGGAAAACCTGCGGTGCTCAGGATCGCGGCCGTGACATCACGTCCCAGGTATTTTTCAAAATCCATCAGTGCAAAGACCCCGGTCTGCTTGGTGTCGCGCACGAAGCTCTGGTTCTCGCTCTTCTGAATCTCGCGGTTCTCATCCGCGTCGATGTAGGCGGAAACCGTGGTCTGAAACTCGATCTCGTGGTTTTGAATCTTGGTTTTGAGGTCGGTGTTGTCGAGTTCGATGAGCACCTTGCCATCCTTCACGTCTTCCTCGGTGATGAGATACCCTTCAGGAATCAGGCTGAGGATTTTGGTCGGGATCTCGATCTCGCTTTTCACCGCGGTGTTTTGCAGGGCGCGGATTTCACCGCCCTGCAGCACGTTGATCTCCAGCGGGCCGCGCTGAACGACGAAGGTGGGCACCTGCTGGCTCTCGTCCCCGCCGCGTGACATGAGCCACCAGCCTGCGGCACTGAGCGCGACGATGGTTCCTGCGGCGACAAGCCCCTTGATGGTCTTTCCCATTTTCATTCTCCCTTTGGCTTTTCGTTCTTTAATACGTCCACCCAGCGTCCGTCTTTCTCGATAAACAGGACGCCCATGTCGCGCCAGAGCTGCAGGCGCACGAGTGTGTGATTGATGCGGGTGGAGATGACCAGGTCGCGGGTGGTGTTCATGTCGCGCTGGGCATCCACGAGGTCGATCGCGGTCCCCTGCCCCTCGGCATTGAATGCCTCCTCGACCTCGAGACGCGCGGTGCTGATCTCCAGGCCGCGCAGCGCCAGATCATACTGCTTGCGCGCCACCTCCAGGTCACGCCACCCGGCGCGCACGTCGCGGCGCACGTTTTCCTCGGCCAGCTCCAGCTCACGTCGCGCGCGCTGCTCGGCGATCTGCGCGGAACGCATGGTGTTGCGCTCCGGCTTCTGGTTGAGATTGAGGTCGAGGTCCAGGCCGAGGCTTGTGCCGCGGTTGCGTGAGATGAGGGAGAAATCCGTGCGATCCGGATTGTCGAGGATGTTGTAGTTCAGCAGCGAGTTGACCGAGGGCAGCGTGTCCTGCTTGGCAACGAGCACACGGCGGCTGGTGTCCTCGACACGATCGCGCGTGTTCCACAGGTCCATGCGGCCTGCGAGCGCGGTGTCGATGGCCTCCTCCAGCTCCCCTTTGGGGCTCAGAATGTCCAGCTCGTCCATGTCCTTGTAGTCGAGCACGACGCGCTCCTTGACCGGCAGCCCGAGCTGAATTTTCAAATCATCCAGCGCCTGCTCATAACTGCGCAGCGCATTGAGCCAGCTGCGCTGAAAGCTGATCTGCGACTGGAGGAGGCGGCCGAGCGAGGACTTGCTGCGCAGGTTCGCCTCCGCCATCGCCGTCTCGCGCTCCACCGTCTTGTTGAAGGCAATGTAGGCCAGATGGGCGTTGCGCGCGGTCTCACGGGCCTGGATCGCCCGGAAATACTGCGTGGCCACCTCGACGGCGAAGGTCTTGCGGTACTGGGTGAAATTGCGGATGGCGTAAAGCACGTTGCGCTCACCCTGGGTGAGCGTCTCGGAGGCCGCCAGATAGCCGGCTCCATTCAAAAGCGGCTGCGCCAGGGAGAAGCCAAGCTGGCTGGCCCCCGCATCACGCCCGCCGGTGATGAAACGCACAAAATCCGTGGTCAGATTCGTCGCCAGCCGCGCCCCAGTGCGCGTGAGGCTGGAAAAACCCACGTCCGCGCTCGTGGCGAGCGTGGATGTGCGGACCAAATTGTTCACGCCGCTCTGAACCTTGGTGCTGTTCAGCGTGGAGGAGCCGCCCCCGGCGAAAATCGGCGTGAACTGCTGGCGGGTCAGCGTCAAATCCAACGCGGCCAGGTAAACAATCTCTTTTTGCAGGAGGTAATTACGATTGCGATGCACCGCAAAGTTCAAGGCCTCCGCCAGGCTCACCATCCGGGCGTCCTGCTCAATAAAGGCCCGGTCGCCCAGGAAGTCGGCCTTGCCGCTGATTTTCCGCAGTTCCTCCATTTTCACCGGCGGCGGCGGGGTGATGTCCAGCAGCGACTGGCCCGAGTTCGGCACCTTGCTGGCCTTCTTCCCCAGAATGCCGAAGACCTCCTTGTCCGCCCATTTCTTGTAGGTGGCGCTCGTGCAGGCGCTCATTCCCACGGCCACCAACGCCAGGAGGGCGGGGGCTGATTGGAGGGAACGGCAAAATTTAAGCATGCGTGTGGAGACCGGCATCGGGGTGGTTGGCCGGAAGGTGGGTTTTGGGGGGCTTTGAAATACGAGGCCGGGGACCGATGTCTATCTTTGGAATCGACAAAACATCGTTGCCTGCCGCAGACTCGCCATTACTGTCAAATTCCCATGTCCGACCTGCCCAAAGTCGCTGAAGCTGAAGAACTCCTCAAGGAGACCTCCGGATCGCCCCCGACCCGGAAGACACTTATCGAGAGACTCGACAATTGGGACGACTGGGCGAGCTGGGATGAATTCTACCGCACCTACTCCGGTTTCGTCTTCCACGTCGCCCGCAAGACCGGCCTGAGCGACGATGAGGCCAGCGATGTCGTGCAGGAGACCTTCATCGGTGTCGCCAAGAACCTGCAAAAGAAGAAATTCGACACCAGCCTAGGCTCCTTCAAATCCTTCCTTCTCAATCAGGCCCGCTGGCGCATTCTCGACCAGTTCCGCCGCCGCAAGAAGCAGCAGAGCCGCGAGGCCAACCTCTACGCCGACGAGACCGACGAACGCCGCACCGCTCCCATCGACCGTTGTGCTGATCCGAATGGTGTCGCCCTCGAAAAACTGTGGGAGAAAGAGTGGCAGGATAAGGTGATGGACCTCGCCCTGCGACGCGTGCGTGCGCTCGTCTCGCCACGTCAGTTCCAGATTTTCTCCTGCTACGTCATCAAAGGCTGGAGCCCCGAACGCGTGAAGAAGGAGCTCGGCGTCAACGCCGCCCAGGTGTATCTCGCCAAGCACCGAGTGGGACGAATTTTGAAGCGTGAGGCTGCGAAGCTGGCGGAGACGGAGCAGTGAGGTGGTCAAAGGTTAGAAGTTAAAAGTTAGGGGTTCAGAGCCAAACGAATTGGCCTCTCTGCGAGCACTCCTAACCCATAACCATTAACTCTTAACCCTTCCCCCCTGAAAGCGTCCTCATCTCCATCGCGTAGCGTCTCCATGCGCCGCACTCTCGCTCTCCTCCTCGCCGTCTCGTCTCTCCACGCCGCCGATCCCCTTCCCCTTTTCATCGAAGGTTATGCCGGACAGCGTAGCGTCGTTCAGGGCGAGGAAATCCCAATTCACGTCAGCACCACGGCGGCGAAGTTTGAGATCGAAGTCACCCGCCTCGGTGCCAAGCGCGAAGTCGTCTGGAAAAAGGCTGACGTGCCCGGCGCGGCACATCCCGTGCCGGAGGATGCCTCCGCGAACGGCTGTCGCTGGCCAGAGAGCGTGCGCGTGCCGGTTGGCGCGGATTGGAAAAGCGGTTACTACGAGGTCGTCTTCCGCGCGGCGGATGCTGGTGGCAAGTGGACGCATCGCGGCGCACGCACGGCCACCAGCAGCGCGTGGTTCATCGTGCGTCAAGCAAAGCCCGGCAGCACCTCGAAGATCCTTTTGCAGCTCTGCTCGAACACCTACAACGCCTACAACAACTGGGGCGGCTTTTCCGTGTATGCCTACAACAGCCTCTCGAAGAACCAGGGCAGCCGCGTGAGCTTTGAGCGCCCATGTCCGTCACAGTTCAGCCGCTGGGAGCTGCCCTTCGTCGTGTGGGCGGAGCAAAACGGCTACGCGCTCGAATTCGCCGCCAATGACGACCTCGAATTCCGCCCCGACATGCTCGCCAGCTACAAACTCGTCCTCAGCGTCGGCCACGACGAATATTGGAGCACGCCGATGCGCGACAACTTGGAGGCTTGGATCGCCAAAGGCGGCAACGTGGCCTTCTTTAGCGGCAACACCTGCTGCTGGCAGGTGCGCAGCGAGGCCGAGGGCCGCGCCTTCGCCTGCTTCAAGCAGAACTACCACCTCGATCCCGTCTTCCAGACGCGCGACTTCAAAACACTGAGCACCGCGTGGAGCCATCACCTGCTCCAGCGCCCGGAAAACCAGCTCACCGGCGTCGGCTTCCTCTGGGGCGGCTACATGCGCAGCCACGGCCAGTTCATGGACGGCGACGCCTCCTACATCGTCCACCGCCCCGACCACTGGATCTACGAAGGCACCGGCCTGAAGCGCGGCGACCGCTTTGGAGCCAAGGACACCATCGTCGGCTACGAGTGCGACGG
>DNXB01000256.1 GCA_003506995.1 Verrucomicrobiales bacterium | reverse complement strand
ACGGGGATGGGCACGGCGTTGAGGCCTTTGTAATACGGGTGCTTGTCGGAGAGCATGCCGAGGCTGAGGAAGCTGTAGATGCCCCAGTCGCGGATTTCGGGAGACAAGGCGTCGGTGTTGCCGCTGATCAACTGACGCGTCATCAGCAGCGTGTCGAGGGGCAGACGAATGAGCGAGGACAGACGACGCACGATGCTTTTGCTGGCGATGTTGCTGCCGCGATGCGGGGTGGTGATGAAAACGAGGCGCCTCACCTCCGGCTGCGGCTTGAATTTCAGCGCGCTGACCAGACGCTCACGCACCGCGTCGGAGACATTCAGCTCCTGCGGCGGCTGGCTGAACATGGCGTCCCAGAGCTTGTCCCCGGGATCGATCGTCTGCATGCGGCAGAGCAGCCCGCCCATGCTGTGGCCGACGAGCACCATGCGGCTCATGCCGGGATCGTTGTGGTCAGGATCGAAATGCGCACGCGCCTGCTGCAACGAACTGCGCAGGCGTGCGGCGGTCTGTGTCATGTCGATGGCGGTGGGATACAGGAAATACCAGGGCTGGTACGCGGTGCGCAGCCCGGGGTCCGCATTGATGGCGTTGACAACGTTCAGCCAGATGTGGGGATTTGACAGCAGACCATGCACAAACACGACCGGAATGCGCCGGGGGTCATACACATCCATGCAGTAGAGCTGGCTGGCGCCTTGGATGGACTCGGGATTGAAGATGCCGAGGAGAGTGAACGGAAGGAGCGAGGCCCTGGACAGCGCGAGCTGCTTGGAGGCGGTGAAGTTCGCGGCGAGCTGGCGCTCATCGTCACGCAGCTTCACGGTGTCCACATTCAGGGTGTTGTGCAGGTGCAGGCGGCAACGACGCGGGCTGATGGTGTCGGCAGGCGCGTCACCCACCTCCATGACGGCGGTGAGGGTGAGATTGCCGCCGTTGGGGGGAAGAAAGGGCTGGTCTTTCCGTGACGTGCTGGTGCGGCGGATGTGGCCGACGACGGGCACCCCCACCCCTGGACGCCGGGCCTGGGTGTCGGTGGCACGCGGCTTCAAACGATACGGCAGGATGAGCTGGTCGATCTGCGGCGGCGGCACCTCATGATGCGGATCGGCCGCCGCATCGAACTCGATGCTGTAAGACTGCTGCTTGGAGGCAAAGACCGTGCCGGACTGCCAGTAGCGCGGGCTTTGGCGGCGATCCCACTCGCGCAAGAAGTCAGCGAGCAGCTTGTCGTAGCGATCCTGCGCCTGGCGCCGCTCGCTGATTTTACCATGCCGCATGCCATCCCAGCCAGCGGCCATTTCCTCCAGTAGTCCGGCCATGTGGCGCTTTTCACGCTCGGTGAGCCGGGTTTCCTCGCGCGAGACCTCCGTGCGCAGCACCGAGGTGCATGACATGAGGCTGGCGCACACCACGAGGGCCAGCACCCGCATCACAGGCGGGAAACGCCTCATTTCCTCTCCACGACGGGCGTGAGCTTGATGTTGCGGATGGCGGAGGTGGTGTTGAAGGTGGTCAGGGAGAGCGGCAGGTAGCTTTCGATGGGACCGGTGCGGACGGCGATTTTTTTGTTGATGATGTCCTCGTCGATGACCTGCTTCTCACCGATCCAGGCACTGAGATTTTCCGGGGTGACGCGGAGCTTGATGGCGTACCATTTGTCATCCTCGTAACGCTGGTAGCTGGAGGTGTTGTTCTCGGAGGCGTCGAAGCCGTCGATGGAGGAGATGCCGGTGACGCTGCCGCCCCAGCCGCCGCAGACGAAGGTGGCGCAGGTCTTCAGATCGCCGACGGGAAAGGTCAGGCCGACGAAGAAATCCACGCCTTGCAGGCGCTTGGCCTCCAGGGTGATCTCGTAGTTGGTGAGCGGGAGCGTGGCGGCTTTCTTGTAAACCACGCCGCTGACGCTCTCGCCCTGATTGATGATCATGACGCCGCCCTCAAGATCCACGACCCCGCTGCCGCCGATGTCCACGGTCTCCCAGTCATCCAGGGATTTGCCGTTGAAGAGAATGAACTCCTTGGGGGCTTCGGTCTTGGGCTCATCAGCAGCGAAGGCGGCTCCGAAAAGCAGCAGGGCGGGCAAAAGCAGGCGTTTCATGGTGGATGATGCGCATCCTCCATGAGCGCACGATGAAGGTCAAGCGCGGCCACTCAAACCGCGCCACGTTTCACGAGGCGGAGGATTTCCGGCCAAAGAAACGCCGCCAGGCGAGCGCAAAACCGGTCCAGACCAGCACAATCGCCGCCAGAGCGCAGAGCGCGGCCACCGTCTGGCCGACGAGGCCGAACAACTCGCCGGTGTGCAGAAAACGCGCGAACATGCGCAGGCGGCGGCCGAGATTCTGCTGCTGAAAATCATCCGGGCTGGGCAGGACTTTGCCTTGGATGAGATCGAGGTTGAGCATGGTGCGGCGATGCACCTCGCCACGACCGCCGCGGTCCACCATCAATGGAAAGGGATCGCCTGGCTTCATCGGCATGCGGAGGCTGAGAAGTTGCCAGTCAGGAATCTGCAGGCGCACCTCGGCCAGCAAAGGCGAGAGTCCTGTGAATGATGGGAGAGATGAACGCGGGCTTTCACGCGGGCCACCACCCGCCGCCGGTGATGCGCGTGGTGGTGGCGGCACATTGCCGGTGAGGGTGAAGAGCAGGTTGTTCGCCCAACGGTAGGACATGATGACACCGGTCAGGATGATAAGGAGCATCGGGAAGGCGCTCCAGAAGCCGATGACGTTGTGCCAGTTCCAATCACGGGCACGGCCTTTGAGCTGGCGGTTGAAAAGCAGCGCGGCTTTGAGATTAGGCAGCCGCCAATGACGCGGCCACCACAGGTAAATGCCAGAGACGAGCAGCAGGCCAAAGAGAAGAGTGCCTGCGCCCGTGATGGCTTTGCCTACAGGACGGTTCGCATCGTGCTGGCCCAGGAAACGATGCCAGTCCGTCATCCAGTGGAAGAAATCTTGCCATGTCTTGTTTCCTCTGCCCAGCAGCGCCCCGGTATAGGGATTGAGGAAGAAAACACCCTCACGCCCCATCGTCAGCGTGACCGGAGCGGCGGGATCAGCTTTCCAGGTCAGACCCGCAGGCATCGATCCCGGCAATGCCTCACGGGCCTTGGCGAGCAGAGCCTCCGCAGACAGCGGCCGCGCCCCTGGTTGCGGCTTGACTCGCAGGCTGCGGTTCGCCCATTCCAGCAATGGCTGCTCGTAGGAAATGAGCAAGCCGCTCACCGCCATGGACAGTGATTCAAGCAACCCGGATTGACCNNTAAGCCGCTCACCGCCATGGACAGGATGATGATCCCCGCGAGCAAGCCGGTGATGAGATGAAGCCAGAAGATGAGGCGATGAAATGTGGGCCGCATGCTTTCCCCCATGCACTCAGGCGGCCAGGGGCGCATGTTTTTGTTTGAATTGAATCTTCTCGTTGTTCCCGTGTGGCAACCATGCTGTTTTCCGCCCCCGCCACATGTCCTCCGAACTGCGCACCATCATCATCATGGGAGTCTCCGGCTCCGGCAAATCCGTCATCGGCAGCCTGCTCGCCACGCAGCTCGACGCCGTGTTCGAAGACGGCGATGATTTCCACCCAGCGTCCAACAAGGCCAAGATGTCCACCGGAACGCCGCTCACCGATGACGACCGCTGGCCCTGGTATGCCGTGCTGCGGCAGCGCATTGAGGACATGCGCCATCTCACGCCGGTTTACATCCTCGCCTGCTCCGCGCTCAAACCGATCTACCGCGAGAAACTCCGCGCCCATGATGCGGATGCAGCGCTGCGCTTTGTCCTGCTCGATGGCAGCCGCGATCTCATCACCAGCCGCATGGCCGCCCGTCAGGGCCATTTCATGCCGCTGAGCCTGCTGGAAAGCCAGCTCGCCACCCTGGAGCCGACGCCTGATCTGGTCCGCGTCTCGATTGATCAAACACCGGAGCAGATCGTGACCGACATTTTGCGGAAGCTGGGGGAAGAGTGAGTTCTTCACTGCCTTGGGACGCTCGGGTTTCCTCATTAACTCCGCCCACACACGCGCCCTTGCGCACCTCTGCCATTCCGTTTACCAACAGCGCCCTGACAACCGAGAACCGCAAAGCAAACCATGTCCGACCTCAAACTCCTCATCACCGGCTGCAAAGGCCGCATGGGCCAGGCCATCCTCCGCGCTGCCGAAGCTCAAAACGTCACCGTCGCCTCCACCATCGACGTGGGCGACGCGCTCTCCCCCACCCTTTCCCAGGCCGACACGGTGATCGACTTCACCTCGCACCATTTTTGCGATGAACTGCTCGGCGAATGCCTCAAGCAGAACAAGAGCATGGTCATCGGCACCACCGGCCACACGAACGAGCAGCTCGCCGCCATCCGTGAAGCCTCGATAACACTGCCCATCGTCTTCGCCTCGAACTACAGCGTCGGCGTGAACACGCTCTTCTGGCTCACCCGCAAGGCCGCCGAACTGCTGGGGCCGGATTTCGACCTGGAGGTCATCGAAATGCACCACCGCATGAAAAAAGACTCCCCCAGCGGCACCGCCCGCACCTTGGTGGAAATCCTGGCCGATGTGCGCGGCCTCGAATACGACAAGGACTGCCGTCACGGCCGCTTCGGCGATGTGGGAGCACGCACGCCGAAGGAAATCGGCGTCCACGCCATCCGTGGCGGCGATGTCGTCGGCGATCACACCGTCGTCTTCGCCAACGTCGGCGAGCGCGTCGAACTCACTCACAAAGCCAGCAGCCGCGACACGTTTGCGAACGGCGCCGTCCGCGCCGCCAGATGGCTCGTCGGCAAACCGGCGGGACTGTATGACATGCAGGATGTGCTGGGACTGAAGGGGTGAGTTTACAGTTGTTGACGATGGTTGACGTGGTTGACCGTTGTTTCCAAAACCATCGTCAACCACGGTCAACAACCGTAAACCACCGTCAACTCTGATGACCTTCGGCATCGCACTCGGCTCAAATCTCGGTGATCGCGCTGAGAACATCCGGCGCGGCATCGCGCTGCTGCACGAACGCGTTCCTGGCATCAAGCTGAAAGCCAGCGCACCGGTGTATGCGACGGAGCCGGTGGGTTGCGCACCGGGAACGCAGGCGTTTCTGAACACGGTCATCGAGATCGAGGCCGACTGCCTGCCTCATGACTTGCACACGCATCTCAAAGCCGTCGAAGCCGCCCTGGGCCGCCCGGAGCAGCGGGAGCGCAACTCCCCGCGCACGCTCGATCTCGATCTGCTGTATGCGGACACTGTCGTCAGTGAAGATCCCGAGTTGATCCTGCCGCATCCCCGCCTGCACCTGCGCCGCTTCGTGCTGCAACCGCTGGCGGACATCCGGCCGAATTTGATCCTGCCAGGGCAGACGCAGACAAATGCAGAGCTGCTCGCTGGCTTGAAAATAAACCCACAAGCCAACCAATAGCGCGGGACGTGCCAGCCTATTTGGAAAAATAAAATCAAGAAAGGGTCAGGGGTCGATTCCTGACAGGTGGGGGATGGCGGATAGCCTTGCGCCATGCCAAGGCAGCTTCGCATTCAGTATCCAGGCGCGTTTTATCACGTCACAGCGCGCGGGGATCGGCGTGAGGACATCGTGCATGATGATGGAGACCGTGAGATGTTACTCGCCACGCTGACGGAGGCCTGCAAGAAGACGGGATGGGAAGTGCTGGCCTGGGTGATCATGGACAATCACAATCACTGGCTGCTGCGCACGCCGAAGCCCAATCTGGTCACGGGGATGTCCTGGTTTCAAAGCACCTACACACAACGCTACAACGCGCGGCACCGCGTGTGGGGGCACTTGTTTGGCGGACGTTACAAGGCGATCCCGGTGCAGCCGCAGGAGAGCGGCGGCGATTACCTCAAGACGCTGATGGACTGCATCCATCTCTCAATCCCGTGCGCGCGAAGATGGTGGACGGCGAACGGGGATTGGGGCTGCTGGATTACTGCTGGAGCAGTCTGGCTCAAGGCTACGCATTGCTGCCCAAGAAGCGGTCCAAGTGGTTGAAGGTGGAGGAGGGACTGAGGATCTTTGATCTGCCCGACACGGCGGCTGGCAGGCGGCGTTTTATCGAGCGTTTGGAGGCGCGAGTGAAGAAGGAGAAGCAAAAAGAATGCGGGCTGCCGGTGGGGGAGGTTTGCAAAGGCGGGCAAAGCACCCTGCGGAGGGGATGGTTCTGGGGCGCCCAGGCTTTTGAGGAATGGCTGCGAGGGAAGGTGAGAGAAAGTGGATCGAAGCCGGAAGGACGCGCTCTGCGAATGAGCGCTGAGAGCAAGGCCTGTCACGACGAGGAAGAGGCAGAGCAAGTGGTGGTCGATGGAATGAAATGCCTGCATCTGAAGCAGACGGAACTGAAAACCACCGTTGGCAGTGATCCCAGGAAAGTGGCTGTTGCACATGCCGTGCATCAGAAGACAGCGGTGGCAAGGCAGTGGACAGCAGCGAGATTGGAGATGAAGAGCGCGATGAACGTCTGCCAGCAAATCAAACGACTGAAGGCCGGAAAACTTCACCTGTTCAAGGAGGCACAGCAATGGCTGTCAAGAATCGACTCCTGCCCCTTTCTTGCTGCTGACCCTTTCTTGCTAGCAGCCAGCTAGGGAATTCGAGTCCGGGGCAGGGCCTCACAGGAGGCTGGATCGCCCAGCAAAGCCTTCGAACGGCACGGCAAAGCGGGGTTCGTCAGGCGTGTCCGTTATGATAGAGGCGGCAAGAAATCACGTTGCCATGCAACCGAAGCAGGTGAGGTGAAACCGGCTTCTTCCGCGCATACCCCGCCCTCCGCGAAATCCCCGCGCCATGACATTCTTCCCCAGTACAACCCCCTCCTTTCGGCGTCCGTGCCTGACGCTGCTCACCCTGGTCTTGCCGGGGTGGATGGCCGCCACCGCCCTGACCCAGGCCGCTGCCAATCCAGATGCCCTGGCGATGGCACGAGAGATTGATTCCCTGGTCGCCAAAAAACTCGAGCAGCACCAAATCCAGGCGCACGCCCCGGCCAGTGATGAAGTCTTCCTGCGGCGCGTGTATCTCGACATCGCGGGGCGCATCCCCACCCTGGGGGAAACCCACGCGTTTCTCAACAACGCTGATGCGGGCAAACGTGCGCAGCTCATTGACCAATTGCTCGACTCCGATGGTTACGTCCAACATCATTTCAACTTCTGGGCCGATGTGCTGCGGATGAAGAGCGCCATGGAACGCAATCAAAGCCTGCCGGCCGGCCTGGCCTATGCCGACTGGCTGAAAAAGAGTCTCGCGGCCAACAAGCCCTATGACGCCATGGTGCGCGAGTTGGTGACTGCCGAAGGCAAGACCTATGACAACGGCGCGGTGGGTTTTTACATTCGCGACTACAACATGCAGTTGGATAACATGGCGGTGACCACCCAGGTGTTTCTCGGCACGCAAATGGTGTGCGCCCAGTGTCACGACCATCCCTTCGATAAATGGTCAATGATGGATTATTACCAGATGGCCGCCCACACCTATGGAGTCACCGGTTCCAACAACCTCGTGGGACGTTCCCTTTACGCCGGTGCCTATTCAACGACGGCAAAGAAGGGCAAGGGCTCAAAAGCGGGCGGTACGACCCCGAAGGAGAAGCTGACTCTGAACAAAGCCATGACCGATATCCTGCGCCCCCTGCGCTACAACACCGTGGTTCATTATGATCGCGCCTTGCGTCTGCCCGACGACTATTCCTATGACGACGCCAAACCCGGGGCCATCGTTGAACCCGCCATTCCGGTGTCATTCTCCCCGGAAGGAACCTCTGCCTGCCAGTCCGAGTCAGCCGTGGTGGCCTATGCCGATTGGATGACATCCCGGAGTAACCCGCGCTTTGCTCTCGTCGTCGCCAACCGCCTGTGGAAGAAAGTCATGGGCCAGGGCGTGATCGAACCGGTGGATGAGCTGACCGACTCAACCGTGCCCTCCAATCCAGCTCTCATGGCTCATTTGGAAAAGCTCATGAAGGACTTCAATTTTGACATGAAGGCCTACTTGCGGGTTCTCTACAACACCGGGACCTACCAGCGCACGTCCTACACCCGGGAACTGGCCTTGGGGGAGGCTTATCATTTTCCGGGTCCATTGATGCGGCGCATGACGGCGGAGCAGATCTGGGACTCGCTGGTCGCGCTCTACAAGACGCAACCCGACCGACCGAGCCGCGAAGCGGAACTGGAGCGGCTCAATCTGCTGACTCGCGTGCGCTGGCTCGACAAAGCCCTGGCGGCTCTCAGCGATCAGGAGTTGCTGAACGGTGCCCGGCGCGTCGCCAGGGTGCAGGAGGAGGAAGCCGCCAAAGTGCGCCAAGCCCAGGAGGCACTCGACGCAGCCGAGAAAACCGGGGATGAGACCGCCATTCGTGACGCCAAAAGGGCGGTCCTCCAACAACGCAACCGCATCAGTCAGGCTGTGCGGGACTTCGTTTATGAAACGGGCTACCGCAAGTTGGTGGAGTTGGCCAAGGCAGGCCANNAAAACGGCGACAAACTGCGGTTCAATCAAGCCATCGTGGCCGTGCAGAAAATGCGCCGCAGCCAGCTCGATGAAATGCAGGCCAGCCAGCGTGACCGCATGATGAAGACGTTTAACGTTTCAAAGGACGAAACCAGCGACTTCGTGCGCCATGCCACCAACAGTGAGCGGGTCATCCTCCGCGCCGCGGACCTGCGCTCGCCGGCGCCGCATGGACACTTCCTGCGCGAGTTCGGCCAGTCAGACCGCGAGTTGATCGAAAATGCCAACCCCGAGGCGACGGTGGGACAGGCCCTGATCATGCTCAATGGCGAGCACTTTGAGGACCTGCTCAATCCTTTCACAGTGCTGGCGCGGGCGCTGGCTCTCGCCAAGACCGCCGACCAGGCCGTGGACACGCTCTATCTGGCTCTCCTGAGCCGCAAAGCCACAGCGGAGGAGAAACAATTGCTTGGCCCTGTCATCAGCGGTGAGGGTGTGGACGGCAGGGCCCACGCTCTGTGGGCGCTGCTCAACACCAAACAATTCCTGTTCATCCAGTAAAACCCCACCCGCGGATGTCGCCGCCACGCGGGTCACCCCCCTCTTCATCCCGACCCAAGCCTCCCACGACCCATGAACGCTTGCATGAACGCCTCCCTTCTTCGCACCGAAACCGGTCGTCGCCAGTTTCTGGCAGGTGCCGCCAAAACCTTTCTCGGCGTCACCGCGGCCGCTTATCTGACCAGCCGCGCCGCAGCGGCTGGCGCGGGCGCTTCCGTCAGCCGCCAGGTGCCGACCGCGCGCAATGTCATTTATTTGTACATGACCGGCGGCATGAGCCATCTGGACACCTGGGATCCAAAGTCCAATCCCGAGGTCGCCGGCCTCACCGAGGCCATCCGCACCACGGCCGACGGTGTGTCCATCAGCGACAACCTGCCGCTCATGGCCCGGAAGATGGACAAGGTGGCGCTGATCCGCTCGATGAATTCCACCCAGGGTGCCCATGAGCAGGGCCAGTATTTCATGCGCACCAGCCACACCCTGCGCAGTTCCATCCGCCATCCTGGCTTGGGCGCCTGGCTGGAGAAATTCCAGGACCGCGGCAATCCCTCCCTGCCCGCGACGGTCATGATCGGCAACGAAAGCCGCCATCCGGGAGCCGGCTTTTTCGAGGCCAGATTCGCGCCGCTGATGCTCAACAACCCCGAAGGCGGACTCAAAAATGTCAGCCGCTTGAGCCGCTTTAACGAGGAACAGTTCACCCAGCGCCTCAGTCTGGCCAAAAAGCTGGACCGCGCTTTTGAAGAGACCTACGACCTCGGCCGGGTGCGCGCCTACACGGACATGTACGACGATGCTGTCAAGATGATGAACAGCGGGGAGTTGACGGCCTTCGATTTGTCCGCCGAACCCGCCGCGCTGCGGGAACGTTATGGTCGGGGCCAGTTCGGTCAGGGATGCCTGCTCGCGCGCCGCCTCGTCGAACACGGTATCCGGTTTGTCGAAGTCACCTTCGGCAATTGGGACACCCACAATGCCAACTTCACCCGTGTGCCGGAGCTTTGCGGTGAGTTCGATCCGGCACTGAGCACCCTCATCGGCGACCTCGACAAACGCGGCATGCTGGATGACACGCTCATCGTCCTGGCCACCGAGTTTGGCCGCACCCCCGTCATCAATGTCAACGACGGGCGCGATCACCATCCCCGTGCCTTCTCCTGCTTGCTGGCGGGCGGGGGCGTTAAAGGCGGCGCCGTCCATGGCGCCTCCGACGAGCGCGGCGACAGCGTGGCAGAGGCGCCGGTTTCCGTTCCTGATTTCAACGCCACCATCGGTTACGCGCTTGGACTGCCGCTCGATCAGGTGCTCTTCTCCCCCAGCAAGCGTCCCTTCACCGTGGCCGACAAAGGCAAACCGTTGACGCATTTGTTCGCCTGATCCGGCCAAGCCGCCGCTTTTCCAAAAAAACGCGACCGATTTCGGAGGTGGCTGGCGGCGGGTGGCAAGAAAGGGTCAGCAAGAATGGGTCAGGGGTCGTTCTTGACAGAATGGACAGATCACCCCTCTCCAAACCCTCAGCTATCGACGCCGTTTCCACCTCCGTTGGCTGAGCGCCCAGCCAAACGCCCCCCCGCCTCCGGC
>DNXB01000606.1 GCA_003506995.1 Verrucomicrobiales bacterium | reverse complement strand
CTGACCATCCAGGATGTCATCCTGCTGGCGATCAACAATGGCACAGGCACCGCCGGTGGCATTCTCGTGGCGGGAGGAGTCTCCGCCGTGATCGCCAATCAAGGCAGCGCCACCGGCCTGACCACGGATGGCGGCGGTGATCTGGTCATACGCACGAATGCCGCCAACGACAGCCTTTCTCTGCAAGTGCCCATCACCGGCACCACCACTGGCGGCCTGACCAAAAACGGCGCAGGCACACTGACTCTCACCGCCCCCAGCACCTACACCGGAGCCACCAACGTCAACGAAGGCACGCTCATCCTCGGCCATGCCACCGCATTGAGTGGATCTGCGGCCACAGTGCAAGTCGGAGCCGAGCTCGATCTGAACGGGCAAAGCATCACCAATGCGGCGACGCTGAATGGCGCAGGCATCGGCGGCGCTGGAGCGCTGATCAACAACACGGGAACAGCGAGCATTGGCGCATTGACCATCGGACCCGGCCATGGAACCGGGNNGACTCGGTCATGGAACCGGAGGCATCGGCGCGAGCATCGGCGGATCTGGGAACATCCAGTCCACCGGAATACTCAGCGGAAACAACCTGCTCGTCAAAACCGGCAGCGGCACGTTGACCTTTGGCGACAACAGCGGCACGCCACTGGCCAGCACACGCACCGGCACGACACGGATCGATGCAGGCACGCTGCGGCTCAGCAACTCTTCCACGGCTCTCGGTGCGGCCACGGCTCAGCTCGTGCTGAATGGCGGAACCTTGAGTCTGGGCACCACGACCAGTGTGGCAGCGCATCCCACGGCTTTGACGGCCAACTCCAGCATCATCTCCGATGTGTTCACGGCGGGCGCTGGATTGGTTCACACGTTTGGCATTTTATCCGTCGGTGACCAAACACTGACCATCTCCGCCGGCACCAATGTCACCACCGAAGCCACCAACGCAGGCGTCACCTTCGGAGCCACCACACTGCTAGGCAGCCCTAGCTTCGACGTGCAGAGTCCGACCACCGCGACGAACGGCACCACGACCCTGACACTGGGTGCTCTCAATGACCAAGGCATCGCCAAAACCATCGCCTTTACCAACAGCGGCACTGCCACGACGAACAGTCTCGTCACCCTCGCCACAGCGGCGGGCAGCTTGATGGAAGGAACCGTGGTCTATCTGACTCAAGGCACAAATGCAGGTGTCACCTTGAATCTCAATCTTGCCTCAGCACTCGGCACATTCGCCCAGGTCAACGTGAGCGAGAAGAGCCGTCTCAACATCGGCGCGGCGCAGACCATCGCCTCACTCGCCGGTGATGGCACGGTCAGTGCCAGTGGTGTGTTCACTCTGACCGTGGGAAATGCCAACAGCAGCCCGGCGCTGAGCACCACCTTTGCCGGATCACTCACCAACGGCAGCGGCACATTGACCTTTGCCAAGAACGGCCTCGGCACCCTGACTCTGAGCGGCGCAAGCACCTACACCGGCACGACAACGGTCAGCGCAGGCATCTTGAAACTGGGATCTGCCACCGCGCTGGGAACCACCAGTGGAGTCCTCGTCGCCGCCGGTGGCACACTCGATCTCAACGGTCAAACGGTGGACCGCAATCTCACTTCCATTGTCGGTGTGGGACACGAAGGCAATGGCGCGCTCATCAACAGCAGCGCAACGACCGCCACGCTGACGGGCACCTTTGTGCTCGGATCTTATGCAAGAATCGGCGGCTCAGGCAACATCACCATCAACAACGCGGGAGGCATCACAGGCAATCTTCTGCTGACCAAGTTTGGCAATGGCACACTGCGGGTCGTCAGTGCTGCGGCCAGTGCCCGCACCGGCACCAACCAGCTCGACGAGGGCACTCTCCGCCTGGAGGCGGCGACCGGATTCGCGCCCATCGGCACCGGCGCGATGGCTCTGAACGGCGGCACTCTGAGCCTGGGTTTTGACACCAGCGGCCTCGTCGGAGGTGTCGTCAATCTCCTCGCCGACTCCACCATCGTCACGGATCGCGCCAGCTCCGGCGACGGCGGCATTGTCTCAAGCCTGAGCACCCTGACTATCGGGGGCAGCAAACTTACCGTGAAGGCAGGTGACAACGTCACCAGCGGCCAAATTGGCCTCACCCTGGGAACCACCCTCATCGGCGGAGCCATGCTGGCCGGAGGCAATCCCGTCTTCGATGTGCAAAGCAGCGCCAATGCGACCACCACACTGACGCTCGGTTCATTGAGTGACCAGGCCATCGCTCCGCGCACCATCACTTTTCAAAACAGCAGCGCCAACGCCAGCGTGGTGACACTCGCCACCGCGGCCACGAGCCTCGTGAACGGAACACTGGTGAACATCGCCAGCACCGGCGGCGCGGTGACGATGAATTTGAACAACACCACCGCCATCGGCACCGTCGCACAGGTGACACTGGCCGCTGGCAATACCCTGTCGCTCGGCGCCTCACAAACTCTGCTCTCGCTCAGCGGTGGAGGCACGGTCACCGCCACAGCGAATGCCGTCCTGACCATTGGCAACCCGCTCAGCCCCATCGTGAGTCATTCCATCTTTGACGGCGTGCTTGCCGGCGGTTCCAGCCTGTCTCTCGTCAAAGCAGGCCCCGCCAGCCTGACCCTCGGCGGCTCCAGCTCAAACACCTACTCCGGCCCGGCGGCGACGGCCGTCAGCGAGGGAACTCTGATCCTCGCCAAAACCGGTGGAGCCATCGCCGTGCCAGGCAATCTAACCTTGGATGCCTACGGCAGTGCAACGGGAGCGGCGGTGCGTCTGGAGGGCCATCAGCAGATCGTGAGCACGGCGACCATGGTCATGAGGAACGGGGCCACCTTTGATCTCAATGGTTTCAGCCAGAACCTCGCGAGCATCGGCGGCAACGATGCTGCCACCATCATCAACCAAGCCAGCAGCACCACCAGCACGCTGACGGTCGGCACAGGTGATGCGAGCAGCACATTCCTTGGCCGCATCGTTGATGGCGCAGGCGCGCTTGCCGTGGTGAAAACAGGAGCCGGCACACTGACACTCAGCGGACCCAACAGCTACAGCGGCACCACAGTCGTGCAGGCTGGCACGATCCAAGTCGGCGTCGGTGGCAGCGGCCAGACCGGCACGGGTGGCGTGAGTATCGCCTCCGGCAGCGCATTGCTGGGAACTGGTTTCGTGCAAGGCAGCAGCTTCACCGCAGCGAATGGTTCCAGCATTCATGCGGGAGACAGCACCGCCCAAAACAGCTACGGAACTCTGCACTTCACGCCCGTGTCAGGATCTGGCGCGCTCGACTTTCAGTCTGGCAGCACCATCATCCTCGGCATCAATCCCGGCGGCAGCTCCGACCTGCTGAATTTCGTCGGCACCGGCACAAACACCCTGCTTTTCAACGGCAACCTCACCGTCACGGCCAGTTCGTTCGTGCCGACGGCGGAGCAGACTTTCGATCTCATCGACTGGTCCGGCCTCACTAGCCCGCCCACCTTTGCCAGTCACTACCACCACACGGGCACGTTGTTCGGCAACGGTGACGAAGCTGTCGGCCTCGATCTTCCTGACATCTTCGGCTCCGGCTATGGCTGGGACATTAGCAACTTCATCACCAACGGCACCCTCTCCATCGTCCTTGTGCCTGAACCTTCACGCGCCGCGTTCATCTTGATTGCAGGCTTGGCCGTTTTCCTGCGCTGCTCACGTCACAGATCGAAATTCTAATTCAAACACCCCATGCCATCCACTGCCGTCGATCTTCGCCAGCTCGCTGAATTCCCCACCCGTTTCACCAAGCTGCGTTCCCGCCTGGGGATGCCAAAAAAGGAGCTGGCTCGCTGGCTTGGCGTCAGCGCGGATCACGTCAGCCAGCTTGAGCACGGTCGGCAGGTGCCCTCCGCGCCGCTGTTCCACCTGTTTGAAAAACTTGAGGCAGAAACCACCCAACATCGACTCGTGATGCATGAACCCGTCACCTCAGAACCCGCGCCCATCGCGCTAGGACTCCCACCAGAGGCCCTGGCCGTCTTGGATCAACTCCAGTCGCATGAAGAACCTGCTCCCGGCATACCAGCGCCGGGACACACTCCATCCCCTGCCCCGGCTGCGACTCTCGCCCAGCGCGTCAAAGCCATTCGTGTTCAGCTCGGCGTCACCCGCCCCAAGCTGGCCGCCATGATGGGAGTGTGCCGACAGTACATCACCAAGATCGAAAACGGCAAAGGCGCTTCCAAGCCGATCATCAAGCTGGTGGAAAAATTCGAGGCTGAACTCCGCGCTCAAGAGCAACCCGCAAAAGAAACCGAGCCTGCGGCAAAAACCGCTGCGCCCGAGCAACCGCCGCAACACCCGCCGTTGCTGCAACCAATGGCCCCAGGCGTGACGCTCATCTCACCGCGTCTCGCCGCCCTCCCGCTCATCTCCATGCGGGATGCCCTGCTGCTCTCCAGCCCGCTGCACAGCGCCCGCTTCGCGCGTGAGCACTTTGCCTTCGGCGTCACCGACCCCGAGGCCTTTGCCGTGCGCATCAACGGCGACTCCATGCAGCCGCTGCATGTCGATGGCGAGATCGCCATCGTCTATCCTCAGTCCCAGCCGCGCACGGGGGATCGTGTCATGGTGCGCGTGCATGACGACATCGGCGGCGCGGTGCTGTTTCGCATTTACACCAGCACCGATCACGGTCGCGGCGTGTTGCTCACCAGCCCCAATCCCGTCGCCCCGCCGATCAATCTCAACCGCGACGAGATTCTTTGGATCTGCCCCGTCGCCTCCACCGTCAGGCATCTCATCGCCTGATCATCCACAAGGCCGGTTCATGCGGCCGGAGGCTCGGCTTCAGCCGCATGGGGTGTGGAAATCACTCCACCAAGGACATGCCAGCACAAAAGCATCAAGTTTGGCCGCATTCGTGTCTGACCGGGCAAATTCAAGGCCGTACCTCTCGTATGCTCATCATGCGCACACTCCTGGCTTTACTCATATCCATCCCATTGGTTGCATCGGCCCAGCCGGTGACGAAAAAGATCGACCTCCTCGAAGTCATCAAATCCGGCAACGTGGAGCACCACGTCAATCCCAAGGCCGACTTCCACGATGATCCCAAAGACATCTGGACCTTCGCCAAGGATGGCACCTTCAACATCTCCGGTCGCGGCTACGGCTACGTCGCCACCAAGGAAAACTACCGCGACTACCACCTCGTCATCGAATTCAAGTGGGGCACGAAGACCTGGGGCAAGCGCGAGAAGGCCGCGAAGGACAACGGCATCCTCCTCCACGCGTACGGCCCGCACGGCGCCTACGGCGACACCTGGATGGCCAGCATCGAGGCGCAGATCATCGAAGGCGGCGTGGGCGACATCCTCGTGCTCTCCCCGAAGCTCGCCGATGGCACCGAGCTGACCACCTCCCTCTCCGCCGAGTTCGCGCTCGACCGCGACAAGGAGAAAATCTGGAAGAAGGGCGAACCGCGCCAGACCGTGACCAAAGGCCGCATCAACTGGAAAGGCCGTGATGAAGATTGGGCGGACAAAGTCGGTTTCCGTGGCAAGAACGATGTCGAATCGCCCTCCGGCGAGTGGAACCGCCTCGAAGTCATCGCCAAGGGCGACACGCTGCAATATTTTGTGAACGGAGCGCTCATCAATGAGGCATTCGACTGCAAACCTGCCGAAGGCAAAATCCTCCTCCAGACTGAAGGCGCGGAGATGATCGTGCGCCGCTATGAGCTGTATCCGCTCGGCGAGTTCAAAGAGAAGTGGAGCGCCATTCAGGCCAGCGGCGGCAGCGACATCGGCGCGGTGCGCGATGGCCAGGACAAACCGCTCTCGCCCGAGGAAAGCATGAAGCGCATCCAGCTCGATGGTGATTATGAAGTGCAGCTCGTCGCCGCCGAACCACTCGTGCTCGATCCCGTCGAGGCCACCTGGGACGACAAAGGCCGCATGTTCGTCGCCGACATGCGCGACTACCCGCTCGGCCCGCCGAATCCAGGCGATCCCTGGCTTTCGCGCATCCAATTGCTCACCGACGAAGACGGCGACGGCCGCATGGACAAGGCGGTGACCTTTGCCGATCACATGGACAACGTGCAGGGCCTTCTCCCCTACAACGGCGGCCTCATCGCCACCACACGCAGTCAGATTCTCTTCCTCAAAGACACCAACGGCGACAATGTGGCTGACGAGATCAAACCTCTCATCCGTGGCTTCAATCCCAAGCACAGCCAGCTCCAGGTCAGCGCCCCTCGTTGGGGGCCCGATGGTTGCGTGCATTTCAACAACGGGCTTGATGCCAAGGAAATCTATCCTGCCGATGCACCGAGCAAAGTCGTCGGCGTTCCCGGCTCGAACTTCAAATGGAACCCCAAGACCG
>DNXB01000286.1 GCA_003506995.1 Verrucomicrobiales bacterium | reverse complement strand
TTCATCGAGATCGGCAAACGCGACATCTATCAGAACGCACGCATTCCTCTGTGGCCACTGCGCAAGAACGCCTCATTCCATGTGGTGGCGATGGATGCGATCTTCCAGGGTGACGAGAATCTGACACGCCAGATTCTGGAGACCATCGCGACACTGGTCGAACAAGGAGCACTCTATCCGCTGCCATTCCGCTCGTTCCCGGCCTGCCGCATTGACGCGGCATTCCGGCTCATGGCCCAGGGCAAACACACCGGCAAAGTCATCGTGTCGTTCCCGGATCCATTCGTCCCACGCCGTGCTGAACCGCTGGCACCGGGCTTCGAGGTCAAGGCGGACGGATGCTATCTCATCACCGGAGCATTCGGCGGTTTTGGCAAAGTGCTGGCCGGCTGGCTCGCGGACTGTGGTGCGCGTCATCTCGCGCTTGCCAGCCGCAGCGGAGCCACCACACCGGAAGCCGAAGCCTTTGTGCAAAAGCTGCGTGAACGCGGCGTGGGCGTGCAGGTCGTGCGGGCGGATGCCGGTTCGCCGGAAGATGTGAAACGGCTGCTGGCGGAAGTGGCTTCCACCGGTCACGCGCTCAGAGGCGTGTTCCACCTCGCGATGGTGATTGATGACGCCCCGATCGCGGCCCTCACCCGCGAACGCATGCGCAGCGTGATGGCGCCGAAGGCTTATGGAGCCTGGCTGCTGCACGAAGGCACGCGCGGCATGAATCTCGACTGCTTCGTGATGTTCTCTTCGGTTTCGGGCATCTTTGGCAATCCAGCCCAGGCGAACTATGCCTCGGCCAATGCCTTCCTCGACGCCCTGGCTCATCATCGTCAGGCGTCCGGCCTGCCAGCACTCGTCATCAACTGGGGCGCTCTCGGCGGCGAAGGCTACGTGGCGCGCAATGAGCGTGTGGCCGAATATCTGGCACGTCAGGGCACCACACCTTTGTCACCCGGTGAAGTGGTGACGTTGCTGGAGTCCTTCCTCAACGCCGGCACCACCCAGGCAATGGCGCTGCGTGTGGACTGGGCCAAGTGGAGGCAGTCGTTCCGTGGCAGCCAGGAAAGTCCGCTGCTGGAGCGTGTTTTCGCCGCAGGTGTCGAAGGAGCGGAGTCCACTGGCGCGAAAAGCGACTGGCGGCTCAAGATCGAGTCTGCCGCGTCGGAAGAACGCAGTGACATCATCGGCCAGGCGCTGCGTGATGTCATCGGAGCCGTGCTGCGCGTCAAACCAGAGGGCTTGCGCGACGACCAGCCGCTCACCGACCTCGGGCTTGATTCACTCATGGCCGTCGAGATCGAAAACTCCATCGAAAGAGCCATCGGCGTGGCCTTGCCACCAGCGAGCCTGATGCGTGCGCGAACCATCGGCCAGATCGTGACCTTGATCGCAGAACATCTGGGTGGCACCGCCAAAACCAGCGCCCCAGAGGCTCCTGTGCCTGAGACGTCGCCCGAACAGGCGACCGACGACGTGGACTTGGAAGCGCTTTCTGATGAGGAGATCGACCGGCTGCTGGACGACGAAGCCGCGCACGAATCCGAGGAGCCGCGTTGGAAACTCGAGTCTGAATCATCCACATGTCCCAAGACCATCGAGCGCGTCTGAAACAATGGCTGGAAAGCGGAGAAGCGCGTCTGCAGCCGCTGACATTGACCCAGCGCGAGCTCTGGGAGGCATCCCCCGTGCCTCCAGGAGACGTGTCGAACCATATCTGCGCCTTCATCCGCGTGCGTGGTCCGATCACCCAGGAGCGCTGTGAAGCGGCGTTTCACAAGGTGGTGGACCGGCAGGAGGTGTTTCGTCTGTCGTTCCTCCCCGGCAAAGACCAGCCTCTGCAGTTGATCCGACGCACCAGCAGTCCCGCGCTGACATTCCGTGATCTTCCGTCAGCGCAGCAACATCCAGAGGCGATTGAAGAGCTGGCGCAGGAGATCTTCGACAAGCCGTTCGATCTCGTTGGAGGGCCGCTTTACCGCTCGGAGATTCTACGTCTGGCATCGGATGATCACATCCTGGTGTTTTCCATTCATCATGCCATCGCGGATGGATGGACCTTGGGCGTGTTCGTTCAGGATTTGTTCGCCGCGTATCTGTTGGGCCTCAAATCCATGGAGTCTTCCCTGCCTCCGGTGCCGCTTTCCTACACCGCCTGGGGCGCGGCGGAGCGCGCGTTCTGGCAGCCTGCGGAACTGGAGAAGCGAGCGGCCTTCTGGAAACCCGCCTTGTCCGGAGCCACGAGATTCTGGAAGGACTCACCGGCCGAACGGGGGCGACGTGAGCGCTGGGTGACACATCTCCCCGCCGATCTTGGCCGTGGTGTGCGCGAACTCGCACGCCGCAGCGGCGCCACGCTGTTCAGCACGCTTCTGGCCGCGTTTCAGATCACCTTGTCCAAATGGACGGGGGCCGATGATGTTCTGGTGGGCACGCCTGTGGCGAATCGCAACCGGCAGGCAGTGCGCGAGACCATGGGCTACTGCGCCGGCATTGTTCCGCTGCGAGGGCAGATTGATCGCACGCGCAAATTCTCCGACAGCCTGCGCGAAGTTCATCAGAACTCGGTCGATGCCTTCGCCAATGCCATGCCGTTCGTCGAACTCGTGCGACTGATGAACGATTCCTCCTCGCCTGGACACAATCCGCTGTTTGAAGTGCGTTTCGCGCTGCAAAACCATCCTGTGCCGGACGTCAACGTGCCGAGTCTGGGACTGCAGCTCCGCATGCGTTCCACCGGCACCTTCCGCTTTGACCTCGCCTGCGAAGTCACCGAAGAAGGAGACGAACTGGAGGTGGTGTGGCTGTTTCGTCAGAACATGTTCCCCCTCGACGAAATTCAAAACCTGAACCGCTTGTATCAGGCCACGCTGGCAGGCGTCTGCCGCTCGCCCGAAATCCTCACTTCGGCTCTGATGACCGCCCTCTGACAACGGACATGCAACCGGCCGCGACAACCATCGAACCGCACGAGCCTCACTGGTTGAGCCGCTCGGCGTTTCAGGTCGTGGTTTTACTATTTCTCGGGAGCGAGGTCATCCTGGCGTTGCTTCTGCACCGCAATGCCTCGCTGTGGGTGATCGTTCCGCTCGTCCTGGTCATCAGCCATTTCATGCATGGTGCAGCGGTCGGTTTTCATGAGGCGACGCACGGTCTTCTCAGAAAAAACCGGCGGTTCAATGAGTTCGATGGTGTTCTGCTCGGCACGCTCAGTTTCATGAGCTTCAGTCTCTACCGCACGGCACATCAACTGCATCACATGCACCTAGCCACGGAGCGCGATGAGGAGCTGTGGCCGTTTGTTCATCCTGACACGCCACGCTGGGCTCGAATCCTCGCCGCCGTGCTCGAACTCACCTTCGGCCTCATGTTCCTGCCTTTTTTGTTCCTGCGCATTTTTCTTCGCAGCGGTTCTCCCATTCGCAGCACGAAGGTGCGTCGCCGCATCTGGATGGAGCTGGCGTTGATCGTCGTCGTCTGGACCACAGTTCTCTCAGCCGTCGCCTACTGGGATGCCTGGCGCTATTTCATCTGGATGTATCTGGTGCCGGCTTACATCGCGGCCAATCTGCAAAGCTGGCGCAAATACATCGAGCACGTCGGTCTGACCGGCAACACCGTGAACAGCTCCACTCGCAGCATCGTGGCCGACAACTGGCTCGGACGGCTGGTGGCGTTCACCCTTTTGCACGAGCCCTATCACGGCCTGCATCATCTGCACTCCGGGATTCCACATGCCGAGCTGCCGCCGCTTGCCGCTGACCTCAAGCCGCGTGCGCCTGAGGAAATGCCACCCTTCCGCAGCTACTCTCACGCGCTGCTGGACCTGCTGCATGCACTGGCCGATCCACGGGTGGGCGCGCAGTGGCGCACCGCTGCCACTGGCCCGTCTCAAACTTAGCACAGTCCCCATTTTCTTCATTTTTCGACCATGAAACCGTCTCCAGCCATGTCCGACTCCGCCATGGTCAAGGAATGCCTGTTTGAGGCGGCAGGATTAAAAAAAGAATACGATGAAGGCCGCGTGCAGGCGTTGCGCGGCGTGAATTTCCGCATCAACCCGGGTGAATTCGTGGCAATCATCGGCCCCAGTGGTTGTGGCAAAACGACGTTGTTGCAGATGCTCGGCGCACTTGACCGGCCAAGCTCAGGTGAGCTGCAATTTCGCGGGAAATCCATCAAGGATCAGTCCGACGCGGCGGCGTATCGCGCTCATGAGGTCGGTTTCATCTTCCAGGCCTTCCATCTG
>DNXB01000549.1:416-5925 GCA_003506995.1 Verrucomicrobiales bacterium | reverse complement strand
ACCGGCATCATCATGTCGGTCAGCACGGCGGCGATCTCATCCTTGTGGGTGGCGTAGGTGCCCGCGGCCTCGGTGCCGTCCGCCGCCATCAGGACGCGGTAGCCGAACATCTCCAACGTCTGGCGGGTGATCTGCCGCACGGACTCCTCATCATCAATGACCAGCACCAGCTCGCCATTTCCGAGCGGCAGCTCACTCTCAGTGGCGGCGGACGACTCGGTGATGCCAGTCGTGGTGCGCGCCGGGAGAAAGACGCGAAACTGGGTGCCCAGGCCGGGCTCGCTTTGCACCTGGACAAAGCCGCCGTGGCTGTTGGCGATGGCGAGCGTGGTGGAAAGGCCCAGCCCGGTGCCCTTNNGTGCCGGTGTCCTCCACCTGGATGACGACATGGGGGCCGGGCTTGGCATCGATGTGCATGACGGCGTACTGCTCGTCCAGCATCAGATTGCTGGCGGCGAGCGAGAGCACCCCTCCTTGCGGCATGGCGTCACGCGCGTTGACGCAGAGGTTCAGCAGCACCTGGTGGAGCTGGGTGGGGTCGCCATTCACCGTCCACAGGCCTTGCTGGATGGAGCACTTCACGCGGATGGTCTTGAGGAAGGTCTCGTTGGCGATTTTCTCGATCTCGCGCAGCAAATGCCCGATCTGCACCTCCACCTGCCGGCCTTCGACGCCGCGGGCAAAGGAAAGCACTTGTCGTACCATGTCCGCGCCGCGTTTGGCGCTGCCTTCGACGGTGCTGAGAATGTCCTGCCGACGCGGGTCTTTTTCTTGCAGCCGCAGCAGCTCGATGGACATGAGGATGGGGGCCAGGACGTTGTTGAGGTCGTGGGCGATGCNNTGTCGGTGTTGATGGCCAGGATGGACCTCGGCTGGCCCTTGTCATCCCGCACCAGCGTCCAGCGTCCCTCAATGGTGAGCGTCTTGCCATCCCGGTTGTACTGCTGAATTTCCCCGACCCATTCGCCTTTCTCCAGCACGGCGCTGGTGGCGGTGAGAAACGGCGTGGCATCCTGGTAGAGCAGTTCTTGGATCGAGCGTCCCACGGCCTCCTCCGCAGTCCAGCCGTAGAGCCGTTCCGCGCTCTTGTTCCAGTAAAGGATGTGATGTTCAAGATCGCGCACGAGGATGGCGTCCTNNGGCCTGTTTGCGCTCGGTGATGTCACGCATGGTGCCGACGATGCGCTCGACCTGGCCGTCGTCGTTGAAAATGGGCGCCGCCAGTTCCCGCACCCAGCAGATGGCGCCTCCGGGCTGGATGACGCGGAACTCCAGCTCCGTGCGTTGCCCGGCGAGCTGCTGGTCGAAGGCGGCCTCCGCCGCAGGGCGGTCCTCCGGGTGGATGTCGTCCAAATAGGCCACGGGGTTGGCGTACACCACATCAAGCGGACGGCCCCAGATGCGCTCGTAGGCTTGATTGGCGTACAGGAGGCGGTTGCTGGCGGGATGATAGCTGTAGAAGATGTCGCCAATGTTTTCGGCCATCTCGCGCAGACGTTCCTCGCTGACACGACACAGGGACTCGGTCTGGATGCGGTTCAGCGCCCCGCCGCAGTAGTCGGCCAGCAGTTGCAGCACCTTGAGATCCGCCGGCGTGTAGGCGTTGGGGCGGTAGCTCTGGATCGAGAGCACGCCGATGTTCCGGGTGCCTTCTCGAATGGGCACGAGCATGAGGGATGCCGAGGGCCGGGCCTTGTCTCCGAAGCGTGCAAGCCCTGGGTCGGGCTGCGATGGATCATCTCGCAACACCAGCCGTGCCCCGCTTTCGATCACCTGCCGGGTCAGGGGCGAGGGAGGCTGCTGATCACAGGCAGGCATGCAGCGGGTCTTCTGACCATCGATGGTGTCCATGGTCAGGATGGCGGTCGTGAGGCCGCTGTCCTGGGAGTAGAGGTCTNNCCGAAGAGATCGTCCGCCACAGCGGCGATGATGTCGCCTGCCTCGACTGGCGACGCGGCGGTGTTCAGGCGGTGGCCCAGCTCGGAAAGCACCTCCACGCGCCGCTCCCCCTGTTTTCTCTCGGTGATGTCCCGTGAGATGCCGATGGTGCCGATGATCTCGCCCTGCGCGTCCCGGTAGGGGGCCTTGGTGGCCAGATAGGTGCGGGTGACGCCGGCGGCGGTGAGCACCTCCTCGTCGGTGCATGTTTCACCGCTGCGGATCACCTCGCGGTCGTTTTCCATGACCAACTGGGCGTCTGCGGCATCGAAAAGATAGGTGTCGTCCTTCCCGAGGATGTCCTCCGCCTGCTTGCCGACCAAGGTTGCCGTGCTTTGGTTGCACAGCAGGTAGCGACCCTGCAGATCTTTCACGAAGACGGCATCCGGCACCCCGGAGACCACCGCCTGGAGAAGATTGAGCGTGCGCTGGAGTTCCGACTCGGACTGTTTGCGTTCGGTGATGTCCTGGGTGGTGCCGATGGCGCGTTTCGGCCGCCCGTTTTCATCATGAAAAATCTGCCAGCGCTCGATCACAAATTTCACCCGCCCGTCCGAGGTCACGATGCGATGCTCGATCTCAGACGCCTCATGCAGATCAAACGAGCGGGCAAAGGCCGTGTCCACCGCCGCGCGGTCATCGGGGTGGACGAGCTGCAAAAAGCCCTGGTGCGTGGGGATGTGGGAATCCGGGTCCGTTTCAAAAATGCGGTGCGTTTGCTCCGACCAGATGACCTCGAGCGTGGCGATGTGGGTCTCCCAACTGCCCATCTTGGCCACCGTTTGCGCCGCCATGAGCCGGGAACGCTCGATCTCCAACTGCCGGGCGAGCTGGCGCTGTTCGCGCTCGCTTTTTTTCAACGCGTCCTCCGCGCGGCGCTGCTCGGTGATGTCATGCGCGGTGCCGATCATTTTCTGCGGAAGCCCGGAGAGCTCATCGCAAAAAAGCTGCGCCGTCTCATGAATGATCCGTTCTTCGCCATTGTGACGGACGAGGCGGTGTTGCACGGAATACTGGGCGCGGTTGCGTATCGCATTTGCCACCGCCTCTTGAATGGCCTGGTGATCGTCCGGGGGCACTAGCTGGAAAAACAACTCATTGGTCACCTTGACGGCGCCCGGCTCGAAACCGGCGATGCGATACATCTCGTCAGACCAAGTCAGGCGGTTGGCATTGGAAGCGGTCTCGTCGGCCAGCTCCAGCTCCCAACTGCCGAAGTGGGCGATGCGCTGCGCGGCGGCCATGCTGGCCTCGCTGGTCCGCAGGGATGCCTCCACCAATTTGCGCTCCGCGATGTCCTGCTCAAGGGCGCGGTTGGTTTCCTCCAGTTGCAGGGTTTTTTCCTCCAGCTTGCGGATGAGTGTCTGGCTGTAAATCTTCAGCAGCGCCCTGTCATCCCCGGCAATGCCATAGGGTGCGCTGCCGGCCCCTCGCGTTTGCACTTCGCGCAGGCGGTTCAGAAATTCCTCCGGCTCGGCGGGCTTGAGGACAAAAGCATCCGCGCCCAGGTTCAGGGCCAGCTCCTCGTCCGCCCGTTCGGTGTAGGTGGCGGTGTACACGATGAAGGGCGCTTTCTTCAGCACCGGGTCGGCCTTCCAGTGCCGCAGCAGCGTGTAGCCGTCCATCACAGGCATCAGCAGCTCGGAGATGACGACGGCCGGCGGTGCCTGCCGTGCCTTGACCAGCGCCTCGGCCCCATGGTGCGCGGTGATCACCTCAAAGCCGCTGCCGGTGAGCAGCGCTTGCAGGCAGTAAAGGTTTTCCTCCTTGTCATCGACGATCAGTACGCGGGTCATGAGAGGCTTGGGAATGGATTGGCGGACCAAAGCGTTCGATCCCCGCCACGAAGGTGGCCGGGTTGATCGGCTTTTCGATGTAACCGTCGCAGCCTGCGCCGGGCGCTTTTTTACGATCACCGGCCATGGCGTGGGACATGACGACGATGATGGGCGTGGTGCGCGGCGATGCGATGCCGCGCACGACGTCATAGCCGTCCATTGTTGGCAGTTGAATGTCGAGCAAGATAAGATCAGGAGCGAGGCTGCGGGCGAGTTCGAAGCGTTGCCTGCCATCCGGGGCGGACACGACCCGGTGGCCGTTCTGTTCCAGCAGAAAGGTGGCCAGGTAGCGGTTCTGATCGTTGTCTTCGATCGATAAGATGGTGCGGCTCATGAGCGTGCGGCGGGTGGGGGCAACGGCAGAATGAGCGTGAAGTTGCTGCCTTTCGACCATTCACTGGCGGCGGAGATTTCACCACCCCTGCCGGTTGTCCAGGGTGAAATATCTCACCCACAACACGCAGAGTCGTTGCGCCGGTGCGTCTGCTGCGTGAGAGTTCCTGCCACCGCATGCTGCGCACTATTGGAAGACACACGCTCAATCTCGTCCAGGCCATGGGCGATTTTGCCATCTTCACCGGCACCTCGTTTCGTTCCGCCATTGGTTCGCGGAAAATCCTCCGCCGCATCGCCCGTGCTGGTTTTGAGCAGGGCACGCGCTGTTTGCCGGTGATTTTGATCGTGGGCATGTTCACCGGTCTGGTGCTCGGTTTGCAGGGGTATTATGTGCTGAACCGCTTCGGATCGGAGAGCCTGCTTGGCGCGCTGGTCTCCCTCAGTCTGGTGCGTGAGCTTGGGCCGGTGCTGGCGGCGCTCATGCTCGTGGGGCAGGCGGGATCGGCCCTGGCGGCCGAGCTTGGCATCCAGCGTAACTCGGAGCAGATCGCGGCGCTCGAAACCATGGGCGTGAGCAGCCATGCCTATCTGGTGGCCCCGCGATTGATCGCGGCACTCGTGGTCTTTCCGATGCAGGCCGCCTTGTTCATCACTGTGGGGCTGTGGGGCGGCAGTTTGTCCGGCTCGCTGCTGCTGGGGCTGGAGCCCGGCATTTACTGGTCGGCGGTGGAGCGGGCGGTGGAGTCGCAGGATGTGCGGGAATGCTTCACGAAGGCCGTGGTCTTTGGCCTGCTCACCATCGCCTTGTGCGCCTACCATGGTTTCAACGCGCACCGCTGTCGTTCTGCCACCGGGGCGCGGGCGGTCAGCGCCTCCACCACGCGCGCCGTGGTGCAGTCCTCCATCACCGTCCTCGCGGCGGATTACGTGATCACCTCCTTTCTTGTCTGAGCATGGCCGCTGACCCGCAACCTCTGCTGCATGTCGAAGCCCTCCGAAAGCGCTTCGGTGACAACGTCGTTCTCGACGGCGCGAGCCTCGACGTGCCCCGTGGCAGCCTCGTTTCCGTGCTGGGCCGCAGCGGCGCGGGCAAATCTGTTTTTCTCAAGTGCCTGGCCGATGTGATGCGGCCGGACGAGGGCCGCATCTCCTTTGATGGTCGTCTTTTGAGCGCGGGTGATCCGGTGGCCCGAGCCGAATTCCGCCGTCGTTGCAGTTTTCTCTTTCAAAGCAACGCCTTGTTCGACTCTCTCACCGCGTTGGAAAATGTGGCGCTGCCGCTGGAGCAGACCACCCGGCTTTCCGACCAGGAAATCCAGGCCCGCAGCCTGGAGGCGCTGCGCCAGCTTGAGCTGGAGGCGCATCGGGACCGCTATCCCAGCCAGCTTTCCGGCGGC
>DNXB01000549.1:0-347 GCA_003506995.1 Verrucomicrobiales bacterium | reverse complement strand
CCGCGTGGCGCTGCTTGACAACGGGATCATGTGCTTTGAAGGCACGCCTGCCGAATTTTCCACCTCGGAGCTTCCCATGGTGCGTGATTTCCGTGATAGTACCACCGCGCTTGGCAGCTCTCTTGCTGACATCCGCCGTGTGCCAGCCCCTCAACCCGCAGATTCATGAAACAGGCCAGATTGGAACTCCTCGTCGGTGTCTTCGTGGTGCTCGGCATCGCCGCCGTCGCCTATTTGACGGTCAAGCTCGGCTCCGGCTCCCTGCTCGGCGGGGACACCTACGAGATCGAGGCGCGGTTTACCAATGCGGGCGGGCTGAATCCCGGCAGCAGCGTTGTGGTGGCCGG
>DNXB01000519.1 GCA_003506995.1 Verrucomicrobiales bacterium | reverse complement strand
ATCCAGGGATGGCCGGTCTCGAAGATGGACTTGAGCATCTTTTTCCAGAGATCGACGGCCTCGATTTCCTTGCCGAAGATCTTGCCGGTCTTGGCGATGGCCTCGTACTCGACGTAGCGTTTTTCAAAGGCGCTGCCGTAGAGGTTGTGGAGGTCGGGGACTTCGTTGGCGCGGAAGAGGGTCCAGATTTCACGGGCCTCCATGCGCTTCATGAAGAGGTCGGGAATCCAGTTGGCGGTGTTGAGGTCGTGGGTGCGGCGGCGCTCGTCGCCGGTGTTCACGCGGAGCTGGAGGAAGTCCTCGATGTCGTTGTGCCAGACTTCGAGGTAGGCGCAGCCGGAGCCACGGCGTTTGCCGCCCTGATTGACGGCGATGAGCTGGTCATTGTGCAGCTTGAGGAAGGGAATGACGCCCTGGGACTCGCCGTTGGTGCCTTTGATGTAGCCGCCGGTGCCGCGCACGCTGGTCCAGGAGCCGCCGAGGCCGCCGGCCCACTTGGAGAGGAAGGCATTCTCGGCGATGCCACGGATCATGATGGACTCGATGCTGTCGTCCACTTTGTACAAGTAGCAGGAGCTGAGCTGGGAGTGCAGCGTGCCGCTGTTGAAGAGCGTGGGCGTGCTGGAGCAGAAGCGGCGGCCTTTGTAGAGCTTGTAGATGGCGATGATCTTGTCCTCGGGATTGCCGTCGCGCTCGCCGACATTGAGGCCCATGGCGACGCGCATCCAGAAGAGCTGGGGCGTTTCGAGGCGCTTGGCGGGCTTGATCTTTTTATCGACGATCAAGTAGCGGTCATAGAGGGTCTGGATGCCGAGGAAGTCGAAGTCCATGTCGGCGGCGGGGTCGAGCGCGTCGGCCAGCTTGTCGAGGTCGAACTGGAGCAGGCGAGGGTTGTAGCGGTCGATCTCGATGCCACGGGCAAGATTGCGGCGGAATGCGCGGCGATGGAAGTCGCGCAGGGCCTCGATGCCGTCGCGCACGATGTCCCAGCCGAGGACTTCCTCATAGATGTAGCTGAGCAGGATGCGGGCGGCGAACTTGGCGAAGTCGGCGTCCTTCTGCATCATCGTTTTCGCATTGAGCGTGATGGTCTGCTTCAGATGCTCCAGCGTGATGTCGGAATTGAGCGAGCGGCGCAGCTCCATCTCGATCTCGGCGCGGGTGAGGCACAAATCGAGGCCGAGCATGGCGAAGTCGATGCGCTTCTTGAGGTCGGCACCGTCCCAGAGGAAGGAATTGCCGTCGGCGGTCTTGACGACGATGAGCGCCTGCTGGTCCTGGCTCTCGATGTCAGCGGCGGCCGCGGCCTCCTGCTCGTCGGTGTCGCGCATGTTCGTGCGCAGGGCACGGTACTGGATGTAACCACGGGCGACCTTGAAGAAGCCCTGCTTCATCAATTCTTCCTCGACGAGATTCTGCACGTCCTCGATGTGGATGAACTGCTTGTTTTCCTCGGCGATGGCGCGGCTGACGGTCTCGGCGATCTGGACGGCAGGCGAGGAGTCGAGTTCGAGAGAGAGAAAGGCCTTGCGGACGGCGATCTCGATCTTGTTGTGGTTCCAGGGGACGAGCTGGCCGCTGCGGCGGATGACTTTGGTGTTCACGATGAGGGGCTGCGGGATGGCATCGGCGAAGGGATCATGCGGCTCGGTGCGCTTGCGACGTTCGGCCAAAGTACGCGCCACGTCATGCGCGTTGTGCTTGATCAGGGCACGCTCGATGCAGTGGTAGATGTCCTTGGCGTTCAACGTGGCCGCCCTGCCGTTCCCTTCGGCGAGCTGGGCCGTGCGCTGATAGATCTCCTCGGTGACCGTCTTCGAGATGTTCCGCACGAACTGACGGTTCGTCTCATTGTAGATGTCCCCTTCCTTCTGACGGGCCAGGAAAAGGTCTGTCAGGGCGCTGCCCACGGTGTCGGCGATCTCGGCGGAGTCGAAGTCACGCTCTTTGCCGCCGATGCTCACCTTGATGGAGGCGGGCACGGTTTCGCCGATGGCCGACACGGCCAGGGCGCTCCATTCAAAGTGGGGCTTCTGGTTTTTGGGGGTCTGGGTGACCCTTTTCAGGACTTTGTCTTCTTGGAGCAGGTTGGCGATCATGGCGGGAGGAGCGTTGAGTTTAGTTAAGGAGCACGAGGGATTTTGGAGGATGAAAAATCTTCGCCGGATCACTCCAGCGAACATGTTCGATCCCGGAAACGTTACAGGTCGTCGTCGGAGCTGTGGACGAGGGCGGACGCCTTTTGGTAGTCCGTGACCTTGCCCTCAAAGAAGTTCTGCTCCTTGCGCACGTCCATCATCTCCGCCAGCCAGGGCAGCGGATTGGTGACGCCGGGGCTCAGGGCAGGCAGACCGCAGCCGGCAAGGCGGCGGTCGGCGATGAAGTCGATGTACTGCTCAAACTCATCGGCGCTGAGGCCCACGGCGTTCACCGGCAGGCAGTCGCGGATGAATTCCTTCTCCAGCCGGATGGCCTCGCGCATGATGCTGACGAGCTCCTCACGGAACTCAGCGGTCCAGAGGTCCGGGTTTTCCTCCACGAGGTCCATGAACAGGTTGCGGAAGACCTCGATGTGGTTCGACTCATCCCGCAGCGTGTAGCGGAACATCTGGCCGATGCCGGGGAACTTGTTCTGGCGGTAGAGGCTCAGGATCATGCCGAAGAGGCCGTAGAACTGCGTGC
>DNXB01000524.1 GCA_003506995.1 Verrucomicrobiales bacterium | reverse complement strand
TCGTCACGCGCAAGATCACCCGGGCGGCCACACGCATCAAACTGGGCCTGCAGGAGAAGCTTTACCTCGGCAATCTCGATGCGAAGCGTGACTGGGGCTTCGCCGGAGAGTATGTGGAGATGATGTGGCTCATGCTCCAGCAGGAGCGGCCGGACGATTATGTCGTCGCCACGAATGAAACCCACAGCGTGCGCGAGTTCTGCCAGGAGACCTTTGGCCTGCTCGGTCTCGACTGGGAGCAGCATGTGGTGCATGACTCGCGCTACGAGCGCCCGGCGGAGGTGGACCTCTTGATCGGCAATCCTGAGAAGGCGCGGAAGCAACTGGGCTGGGAGCCAAAGGTGCGGTTCAAAGATCTGGTGAAAATCATGGTTGAAGCCGACCTGAAACTGGCGGAGCACGAGGCCCAAGTGAAGAATTTCGGAAAATGATGAGGCTGTTTATCTCAGGACACACAGGCATGGTGGGCGGCGCGTTGGTGCGCCGTTTTGCCAATGAACCCGGCGTCACTCTGCTGACCCGCACGCGCAAGGAGCTGGACCTCACCGACCAGTCGGCGGTGCATGCGTTTTACGCGGCGGAAAAGCCGGACGTGGTGATCGTGGCGGCGGGCAAGGTGGGCGGCATTCATGCCAACAACANNCCTGCCGACTTCATCTACCAAAACCTGATGATGCAGGCCAACGTGATTGAAGCTGCATTTGGCCACGGCGTGAAGAAATTGCTGTTTCTGGGCTCCAGTTGCATTTATCCCAAGCTGGCCCCGCAGCCGATGCGGGAGGACTGCCTGCTCTCTTCCGCGCTCGAACCGACCAACGAGGCCTACGCCATCGCCAAGATCGCCGGCTTGAAGATGGCGGAGTATTACCGCAAGCAGTACGGCGTGGTCTATCACTCCGCCATGCCGACCAACATGTACGGGCCGGGTGACAACTACCACCCGCAGAACTCACATGTGATGCCGGCGCTCATCCGCCGATTTCATGAGGCGAAGGAAGCGGGTCTGGCCGAGGTGCCCGCCTGGGGCACCGGCAGCCCGCGCCGCGAGTTCATGCATGCCGACGATCTGGCGGATGCCTGCGCCTTCCTGCTGCGTTTGGAGACCCCGCCGGACCTCGTCAATGTCGGTTGTGGCACTGATGTGACGATTCGTGAGCTGGTGGAGCAGGTGGCCGAGGTTGTCGGCTTCCAAGGCAGGATCGTCTGGGACGCCTCAAAGCCCGACGGCTCGCCGCGCAAGCTGCTCGACACCACGCTGCTGAACACCCTGGGCTGGAAGCCTCGCATCTCGCTTAAAGAAGGGCTATCACGCACTTACCAGTCCTTCCTGACAGAGCAGCAAGCAGGGAAACTGCGCGGCTGACGACTCCGGCGTTGCAATCATGAAAGTCTTGCTGCTCAACCAGTGCTTCCACCCGGATCACGTCGCCACGGCGCAGCATCTCACCGATCTGGCGCTGGAGTTGGTCAAGTGCGGTCATGAAGTCACCGTCGTGGCTTCGTCACGCGGTTATGATGATCCCGCCATCCGCTATCCGGTGCGCGAAACATGGCGCGGCATCGACATTCGCCGCATCTGGACTCCTGGCCTCGGTAAAAAAACCAAGTGGCGGCGGCTGGTCGATTTCGCGATGTTCTGGGGGAATGCGAAACGCATTCTCTTTTTTTTGCCCCGGCAGGACGTGACCGTCTGCCTGACCTCTCCACCTCTGATCTCCACGCTGGGCACCATCGTGGCGAAACTCAAGGGCGGGGCCGTGGTGCCGTGGGTGATGGATTTGAATCCTGATGAGGCGGTGGCGGCGGGATGGCTGAAGGCCGGTGGCATCGTCGAGCGCACGCTGACCTTCATCCAGAACTGGAGCTTCCGCCGTGCGTCGCGCATCATCGCGCTGGATCGCTTCATGGCGGAGCGCTTGAAGGCCAAGGGCGTGCGTGAGGAGGTGATTCACATTGACGCGCCGTGGTCGCACGATCAGGCGGTCTGTTACGATCCTGCGGCGCGTGAGGCGTTTCGCGCGGAGCACGGTCTCACGGACAAGTTCGTCGTCATGTACTCTGGCAATCACAGCCCCTGTCATCCGTTGGATGGAGTGCTGGCGGCGGCGGATGAGCTGAAGACGGAGCCGCGGCTTCACTTCCTGTTTGTCGGCGGCGGCAGCGAGTTCAAGAAGGTGCAGGCATTTGCGAAGGAGCGAGCGCTGAAGAACATCACCTGCCTGCCGTATCAGCCGATGGAGAAGCTGTCGGGCTCGTTGTCGGCTGCGGATCTGCATCTCGTGGTCATGGGCGAGGCGTTTGTGGGCATCGTGCATCCCTGCAAAATCTACAACATTCTCACGCTGGGCATTCCCTTCCTCTTCATCGGCCCGGGGGCCAGCCACGGCAGTGATCTGGTGCAACGCTTGAAGGATCCGGCGCATGGACGGCTTGCGCGCAACGGGGATGTCGCCGGAATCGTGAGTCAGATTTTCGATGCGATGGTGTTGGGGCCTCGTCCGTTAAATGAGGCCGCGCAGGCGCTCGGCGCGGAGTTCTCCCACTCGGTGCTCTGCCCGCGACTGGCGCACATCATTGAGCAGGCCGCAGGACGTTCGTAGGCAGGATTTGCCTGGCGGATCAAGCCTGCTGGGTCATGGTGTTGTTTCGCCGGGCCGTCCGGCTCCGAGGACGTTTGCGACCACGATGGCTTGCGGTGCGCCAGGAGACGGCCGCGCTTCGCGACCGCCGGCCTGCGTCCAAACGGATCAATGGCCGCAGTTGGCGCCTTCTTCAGGATCGGTGTCCTCGATCTTGGCGGCGGCTTTGAGTTCTTCGAGGAAGGCGTTGAACTTTTTGTCGCGGTGTTCTTCGAGGAAGCGATTTTTCACGTCTTCCTTCACCTCGTCGAACGGACGGGCGACGGCGGGTTTGCGGCCGGTGACGGTGCAGACGTGGAAACCGAGCTGGGTGGTGAAGACGGGGCTGATCTCGTTCTCACCCATGGAAAAGGCGATGGTCTCGAACTCCTCCATGAACTCGCCGCGCTTGAACCAGCCGAGTTCGATCTGCTGCTGCTCGTCGGCACGGTGTTCCTCGGCCAGCTTGGCGAATTCGGCCCCGGCGAGGAGCTGGGAGCGTAGATCGCGCATGGCCTGATAGACGTCCTGGCGGCTGGTGGCTCCCTGGAGGCTCTTGGTGATGTGGGAGGCGTTGATCTGCTCGTCGGTCATGTAGTGCTTCAAGTTGGCCTCGTAGCAGGCCCGCAGCTCGGCCTCGGTGGGCTCGGGCTCGGGGGCGTAGATTTCCTGAAGTGTTTTGTCGAGCCGGACGCCGCCGGCGATGTTGTCGCGGATGAGCGCGGCGTCTTTGATGGGGACGCCGACATTCATGTAGAACTGCGCCTCGCCGCCCGCCTCGTCGATGAGCTTGCTCAAGCGCGCCGTCACCTCTTCCTCGGCAATTTCAGGAAAGCGTTTGCGGCTTTCCTGATTGAGAAGGACGCGGGAGACGAGGTTGTCCTTGGCCATGCCGCGAAATTCAGGGTCACGCTCACAGCAGGCAACCTGCAGGGTGCGTTCGTAGTGTCCTTTGATCTGGCGGAATTCCGCCTCGATGATTTCTTCGTCGATGTGTTCGCCGTTGATGATGAGAGCCATGACGGCGATCATGGAGCGCGGAGCGAGGGGCGCAAGGTTTGACAACAAAGGCCGGGTGGCCTAGATGCCTGCCGCGTCGTGTACGAGATCGGCATGAAAACTGCGGATTCGCGCTGCGTTGCCTGCCATGATGAAATTTACCCAGCTATTGATGACAGCGGCGGCCGCCTGGTCGCTGGTGAGTTGTGCCAGCAACCCAGTCGTGAAAGCGATCCCGGTGGCTCCGAGCCCCACCCAGTATCTGGCGGGCAGCACGGCTGAGGGGGATGGCCATCCCCTGGCGCAGAATGTCATGCTGCCGGAGAGCCCGATGCTGGTGGTGAGTTCCGGGCCGCCGATCCGCGCCGCGTCCTATTTGATGCTGGACGCCCGGAGCGGCCAGCATCTGGCCGGACGCAGCTTTGAAACCGCCCGTGCCGTGGCCAGCACGCAGAAGCTGGTGACGGCGCTGGTGGTGCTGGACGCGGGCAATCTGGACAAGATGGTGCGCGTGCAGTCCTCCGACGTGGCCGTGGAGCCCACACGCATGGGCTTGAAGCCCGGCGAGGTCTATTCGCGGCGCGCGCTGCTCTACGCGTTTTTGGTGAAGAGCTGCAATGACATTGCCAACGTGCTCGCACGGGACAACGCTGGAAGCATCAGCGCCTTCGCGGCGAAGATGAACGCCAAGGCGCGCTCCCTGGGCTGCACCAACTCGAATTTCAAAAACCCGCACGGCCTGACGGTTCCGGGGCAGTACTCCACCGCCCGCGACATGGCCAGGGTGGCGATGGCCGCGTATCGCAACGGCACCGTTCGCGATGTGGTGCGGCGCAAGTACTACACCTTCCACCGGGCGGACGGGCGCTCGGTGACGCTGGAGAACACGAACGACCTGCTGGGCGTCATGCCCGAGTGCAACGGCATGAAGACCGGCTACACCGTCGCCAGCGGCCGCTGCCTGATATCCAGCGCGGCCAGCGGCGGGCGCGAAGTCATTCTGGTGCAGCTCGGCACGAAGACCAAATACATCTGGGACGACGCCCGCGAGATGATGAGCTGGGGGCTGCGGCGTTTGCGCTCGGGTGGCGGTGTGGCGATGCTCTGGTGAGTAAAAAATGAACGATGCGCCGGTTGCGACGGCGCAGGATCAAACGCAAAGTCACGGCTCCCCTTTAAAAAAAACACGACCGCATGCCGGCCACCAAACTCGTCTGCCCCCACTGCGAAAAAACCGTCGAAATCCAGGTTTCGGCGGTCACTCGCGCACGCCCCTGCCCGGAATGCGGACAAATCGTGATGCTGCAGATGGCCGAGAAGAGCACGAAAACGAAACGTCGTGCCTTGCTGATGGACCAGGCCGAGCCTGAGGTTGGGAACACGCCGCCGGCTCCCGAGCCTGCCCAGGAGCCGCAGCCGCTGCCAGGGGATGCCTTTGATCGCATGCGCATGGACCCCGAGGTGAGGCAGTTTCGCCGTCGGCTGGTCCTTGGCGTTGGTTTCGTGGGGGGCGTTGTGATCCTGATGTTGTCACTCAGCTTGTACCAGTCCTATCGTGAGAAAGAGGCCATGCGCAGGCTGTTTGGCACGGAAGAGATCGAGGGCGACAGCTTGCTGCCGAAAAACAAGAGCGGCGGGCTGGAGGCATCGATGATCGCCCCGGAGGAAATCCTTCCGCCGGTGACATCCGGCAACCTCGTTTTCCGCCCTCCCGGCAGCGGGGAACTCAAGACAGCCACCGCGAAGACCGGTGAGGAAGGGACGTCTGCGAACCTCGCCCGTCTCGCCGCCGCCGAGGAGGCGCTGGGTCAATTTTTGCAGGCTCCGAACTGGAAGCAGCGCGCCTTGCTGGTGCGCGACCAGTTGCGCGTGGCGCCGCTGATGAGCATTTACTACGAGAAGAACAACGACGGGCCGGTGATGTTCGACTCCATCGTCGAGGCGGCTGAGATTTCCGCGCGTTTCTCCGAGCATGTCGTCGTGTTCGAGGGTGGCGGACGGCGGCTGGCCACCGTGGAGCACACGGCGTCCGGGCCGCGGGTGGACTGGGAATCGTTTGTGGGAGCAGGGGAGATGGCGTGGTCGGATTTTCTCGAGGCGCGTCCCGCTTCGCCGCGTCTGTTTCGCGTCCTGGTGTCACCGGCCGGTCATTATGAAAACCAGTTCGGAGATCCTGGCAGGCTCCAGTGCGTCAGCCTGCGCAGCATCGCCGAGCCCGGCGCCAAGGTGGTGTATGGCTATGTTGACCGTCAAAGCCCGATCGCCAAGGAGTTGAACTACTGGCTGGAGCAAAACAGCGAGGCGACGGTGTCGATGATTCTGCGGTTGAAGTTCCCTCTGGATGCGCCGGTGGACTTCCAAGTTTGGATTCATCAGTTTGTTCAATCGGGCTGGGTGGCCAAATGAGGCCGGACTCGCCTGAAAGACATGATTTGCGAAATTAATCGCAAGATATGCAAGAACATTGGACGCCCCTCGTAACTCCTCACGATTCCAACAACACCCCCTCTCTAAAATGAAAATGCATCCTCTCTGCCAAGGCAATCACCTTGATCTGCGCTCCGGAGCCAGCCGTCGTGACTTTCTCTACGTCGGCATGCTTGGCGGCCTCGGTCTCTCGCTTCCTGAAATGCTGCGTCTTCAGGCCGCCTCGGTCATGCCTGATGTGGAAACATTCAAGCCAATCGCTGACTCGGTGATCCATATCTACCTGCCGGGTGGCATGGCCCAGCATGAATCATGGGATCCCAAGCCTTTTGCCTCCCCGGATTATCGCGGCCCTTACACGCCGATCAAGACTTCCATTCCGGGCGAATACGTCGGTGAGAAGTTCCAGAACATCGCGAAAATCATGAACAAGCTCACCGTCATCCGTTCGATGACCCACGGTGAGGCGGCTCATGAGCGCGGCACGCACAACATGTTCACCGGCTACAGGCCCAGCCCTGCTCTGGTTTATCCCAGCATGGGTTCGATCGTCAGCCACGAATACGGTCCTCGCAAAAACCTTCCGCCCTACGTCTGCATTCCCAACATGCCGACGAATTTTGCCGGAACCGGGTACCTTTCCAGCTCGTTTTCGCCGTTTTCTCTCGGCGCCGATCCGGCAGCCGCGAATTTCCGGGTGCAGGATCTTGATTTGCCCGCCGGCGTGGACGAAAAGAAATTCAATTCTCGCCGGTCGATCCTCGAAGCCGTCAACGACCACTTCGCCAAGAAGGAAAAGGCCGACAATCTGAAGGCCATGGATACCTTCTATGACCGGGCCTACAGCCTCATTTCGTCCAAGGCCGCACGTGACGCTTTCGACATCAATGCCGAGCCTGCGGCTGTCCGCGACGAATACGGCCGAAACGAAGCTGGTCAGCGTATGCTGATGGCGCGTCGGCTGGTGCAGTCAGGCGTGCGTTTCGTGACGCTCTCCTACGGCGGATGGGACATGCATACCGGCATCGCCGGCGGCATGCGAAGCCTGATGCCCGCATTCGATCAGGCCTATTCCACTCTGATCAGAGATCTCGAGCGCACGGGGCTCCTGAAGTCGACGCTCGTGATGGTCTCTTCAGAATTCGGCCGCACCCCGAAGATCAACAAGGACGCCGGTCGCGACCACTGGCCGAAAGTGTTCTCCGTTACCCTTGCGGGCGGCGGCGTGAAGGCCGGTCAAGTCTTCGGCGCTTCCGACGCGACGGCCACCGAGCCGGAACGCGATCCGATCGGTCCGGAAGATCTCGCCACCACGATTTACCATGCTCTCGGCATCGTGGCCGACAAGGAACTGATGGCGCCAGGCAACCGACCGATCGAAATTGTCGACGGCGGGAACGTTCGTAAAGAACTGCTGGGCTGACGTCAAGATTCGTCTCAATAGGTCCGGGTCCGCCGTCCGTGCGGATCCCGGACCTTGCCGTTACAGTTGACTCAGCCCGCCTCTCTTGCCGAAAATCGATAGAGAGCCGCTTTCTGATGAGTCGTTCCGTTTCGGAGTCGAAATCATGTCGAAAGTGATGATCGCCAAAGGTCATTCGCGTGCCTTCCTGCATGAACGCCTCAATCCGGGGCGAGTCTGCATGGCCGAAGCTCGATGCCGTGCGTTGATCTTGGCTCCGTTTGAGCCGATTCGCTGTCGATACCTGTCGTTTCGTTCCGAAACCGGCACTCCTGAAGCGTTTCGCATGCATTGCACCGAAAGCGGAATCCGATCTTTCGACCGAATTGGCGACGCGAGGTCTGCTCCTGAGCCGCCTCTTCTGGAGATCCATGCCGGATTTCAGCCCGAT
>DNXB01000201.1 GCA_003506995.1 Verrucomicrobiales bacterium | reverse complement strand
TCGACAACATGGCGAAGATCATCCTGCTCACGGGCACGATTGTCGGCTACGCCTACTGCATGGAGCTCTTCGTGGCCTACTACAGCGCCAATCCGTATGAAGCCGCCGCCTTCACGCTCCGTGGTCTGACCGGTCCGTCCACCTGGGCCTATTACTTCATGTTCAGCTTCAACGTGTTCGCGCCGCAGTTGTTCTGGTACCGTCCGTTCCGCCACAACATGTGGGTCGTGATGTTCGTCTGCATGTGCGTGAACGCCGGCATGTGGTTCGAGCGCTACGTCATCATCGCCACCACCTTGGAGCGTCACATGATCCCTGGCTCCTGGGGCGTCTATTCGGCCACCTGGGTCGATAAGTTCACCTTCCTCGGCACCTTCGGCTTCTTCATGATGCTGTTCCTGCTGTTCCTGCGCTTCCTGCCTGTCATCGCCATCGGCGAGGTGAAGGGCGTGCTGCCGCAGTCGAATCCGCACCGAGACGACCACCCCGAGCCCGGCGTCCAGGAGGAAGACCTCATGGACTACTCCGACCGTCATGTCCCGAAACCCGCAGGCGCTGCCGCTTGAATGACGAATGAATGACCTAACTCGAATGACGAACCGAAACTCCTGATGAACTACCTTCCGAACAGCATGAATCACCCAACTCGCGGAGAAGCCGCCTGTGCATTCGTCATTCGTCATTCGGATCTCGTCATTTTCCCCCGCTAACTCTTCAACGGATCTTCCCACCTGTGAGCACCACCCTCAAACGAGTCCACGGCTACCTCGCTGAATTCGACAGCGTCAAGGACCTGTATCATGCCGCCGAACAGGTGCGTGACGCCGGTTACCAGCGCTGGGACGTGCATTCGCCCTTCCCGATCCACGGCATGGACACGGCCATGGGCAATCCGCGCTCGAAGCTGCCTATTTTCGTCTTCTGCGGCGGCATCACCGGCACAGCGATCGCGTTCATCCTCCAGACCATCACCCAGACGAATTTCTGGAGCCACATCGGCCTCGGTTTCCTGCAAAAGATCGTCGAAGCCTACCCGACGGTTGTGCAGGGCAAGCCCACCGACATCTGGACGCTGCCCGCGTTCTTCCCGGTGATGTTTGAGCTCACGATTTTGTTCAGCGCGTTCACCACGCTGTTCGGCCTGCTCGCCTTGATCGGTCTGCCGCGCTGGAACCACCCGCTGTTTGCCTCCAAGAACTTCCCCAAGTTCTCCGACGACGGTTTCTTCGTCTGCATCGAGGCCCGTGACCCCAAATTCTCCCAGGAGGGCACCAAGTCCCTGCTCGAAAAAGCCGGCGGCAAGAACATCGAACTCGTGGAGGACGAACTCTAAGCCGCGCCCCGCACACCATGAAGTACTTCTTCCTCAGCTACCTTTTTGTCGGCGCGATCCTTGTGAGCGCGTTCGGATTCCGTGGCGGCAAGTCTGAACTGCCGCCCCTCGAAGTGTTCCCGGACATGGACCACCAGGCCAAGATCAAATACCAGGCCTCCAGCGAGTTCTTCTCCGATGGCCGTGGTGCGCGCATGCCTGTGAAGGGCACGGTGCCGATGGGTTTTGAAATTCCCCCCAAGCCCGTCGTGGACGGCGCGAAACCCGCGCGCGTTGCCTTCACCAACGGCATCGGTTATTACGACACCGGCAAGATGGGTGATTTTTACGGCGACGGACTGCCCACCGAGATCACCAGCGATCCGACGGTGTTCAACGACGCCTTCATCAAGCGCGGCGAGCAGCGCTACAACATCCACTGCGCCATCTGCCACGGTGCTTCCGGCAATGGCAAGGGCGTGACCTCCAAGTATGGCATCCTCACCGCCTTCAACTTCCAGCAACCGGGCAATCTTGATCCCGCCAACGCCGCCGCTTTCCGTGCGGACGGAGCGATGTTCGATGTCATCACCAACGGCAAGGGCCTGATGGGTGGTTACGGCGGCAATATCACCCTGCGCGACCGCTGGGCCATCGTGGCCTACATCCGCTCCCTGCAACTCGCCGCCAAAGAGGCCGGCGTCACCCTCCAGTAACGGCACGATCACGCGAATCCCGGCATGAGTCACCACGTCACCTTCAACGATCTGCCCCAGGGCGGAGAAAAATTTGAACCCGCCAAGGGCGGCAAGATCATCGGCGCGCTCGGCCTTGTCGGCGTCCTCGGTCTCATCGCCTCGGCGTTCTTCTTCTTCACGAAGACGGACACCTTCGCCTACTCCTGGCTGTTCGCGGTGTTCTTCACCTTCACCTTCGTGGTCGGCGGCTGCTTCTGGATTCTGCTCCACAGCGCCTCGAACTCGAGCTGGGGCGTCGCTGTGCGCCGCATCTGGGAAAATCTGGCGAACATGATCCTGGCGCTGGGAATCTTCGCCGCGCCCCTGCTGCTGCCGCAGGTGCAAAAGCCGCTCTACGAGTGGATGAATCACCACCGTGAGGCCGCCGTGCATGCGCATCATGACCACACCACGGTCAAAGAAGCGCTCCACCACATGTCCGTGGAGAACCCGCACCTGCACGCCCTCGTCTCCAAGTATGGGTACATGAACCTGAACACCTGGTTCTCGTGGTACACCCGCTTCTTCCTGTATTTCCTCATCCTTTGGCACATCGCCCGCACGCTGCGCAACAAATCCCTCAAGCAGGAGCAGGACGGCGACATCAAGCACACCATCGCCGCGCGTCAGTTTTCGTGCCGCTGGCTGCTGTTCTACGCGCTCACCGTCACCTTCGCCGCCTATGACTGGCTGGTGGGCCTGGACTACCTGTGGTTCTCCACCATGTGGGGCGTGTACATCTTTGCCGGGTGCGCCTGGGCCTCGATGGGCCTGACCATCCTCGTCATCACCTGGCTGCGCGGCCTCGGTTACATGAAGAAGGTCGTCACCGACGAGCATTACCATCTGATGGGCAAGCTGCTCTTCGCCTTCACGGTGTTCTGGGCCTACATCGCCTTCAGCCAGTATTTCCTCATCTGGTACGCGAACATCACCGAGGAGACGCGCTTCTACCTGATCCGCAACACCGATGGCTGGCGCTGGGTGTCGATCTTCATCGTGATCGGTCACTTCGTCGGTCCGTTCCTGCTGCTGCTCTCCCAGCCGCGGAAGAAGAACCCGGTCGTCGTCAGCCTCGTCTGCCTCTGGATTCTCTTCATGCACCTCGTGGACATTTATTGGAATGTCATTCCTGAGCGTGGCCCCTCCCTGGGCATCGGCGTGTGGGTTCCCGGAGCCTGGGTGCAGGACCTCGCCGCGCTGTGCGCCGTGTTCGGCTCGATGGGCTTCCTCTACCTGCGCGGTCTTGCCAAATACAGCCTGTATCCGTGGCGTGATCCGCGCCTCATCGAGTCCGTGAACGTCATCAACTGACCTGATCCCCGTTTTTTCCATGTCGCAGCCCGAACAACCTAAAAAAGCCGGTACCACCTTTCTGTGGGTGCTGGGAGCCTTCGCTGGCTTCGCCGTGCTGTTCACCCTCATCCAGGCCACCGTCGATTCGAAGCTCGGTGATGATCCGCGCGCGCCCGAGCGTCTGGCCAACACCGCCGAGATCGTCAAAGCGCAGACCGAAAACCTCGCGAAGCTCGGTTTCAGCGACGCCGCGAAGAAGAAGGCTGTTTTCGACAAGACCGTCGCCCAGCTCGGCGCCAAAAAGCCCACGGTCAGCACCCAGGTCGTCCCTGGTTCTCCGACGCAGTTGAAACAAGCCGCTGCCGCTGCTCCGGCTCCCGCAGCAGCTCCTACTCCTGGTGCCGCACCCGCTGCCGCCCCAACTCCTGCACCGGCCGCCCCTCCTGCCGCACCCGCTCCGCCCAAGTAAGTCATGCAGACCACTCCCGCCACCTCTGACACGGAACTTCAGGCCGACAACCTTCGCCGCGCGGCGATCGACAAGTCGGTCAAAGGCCCTGTGCTGTTCCTCTTCACCAACGGGGCCTTCTGGCTCATGCTCTCCACGATCCTCGGCGTCCTCGCCGCGATCAAGCTGGTGGAGCCCGAGTTCCTCGGCAACTGCCAGTACATCTCGTATGGCCGCCTGCAGCCCGCGCACATCAACGCGCTCGTTTATGGCTGGGGCATCCAGGCCGCGCTTGGAGTCATGCTGTGGATCATGGCCCGCCGTTCCGGCCAGGAGCTGAAGCACGGCAAGAGCCTGCTCATCACCGCCGGAGTGTTCTGGAACATCACCATCACCGTCGGCATCCTGGCCATCGTGATGGGCAAGAGCACCTCTATCGAGTGGTTGGAAATGCCAAAATTTGTCTGGCCGGTGCTGCTGGCCTGCTTCCTGTGCTATGCGTGGCCCATCGCCCGCATGTTCGGCCGCGCCTTCCGCCCCGAAGGCTTCATGGTCAGCACCTGGTACATCCTTGGCGCCTGCTTCTGGTTCCCCTGGATCTTCATCACCGCCAACGTCACGCTGCACTGCCTCCCCGGCCTCGGCGCACTCGGCGCTGGCATCGACGCCTGGTACATCCACGGCGTGATCCTGCTGTTCTTCGTCCCGGTCGGCATCGGCGGCGCTTATTACTTCATTCCGAAGATCACCGGCCAGCCCATCGCCTCCGCGCAGCTCGCCTCCGCCGGTTTCTGGACGCTCGCCATCCTCGGTGGCTGGACGGGCATGCAAAAGTACATGGGCGGCCCGCTTCCCGCCTGGATGAGCGCCGTCGGCGCTTGTGCGGCCGTGCTGCTGCTCATCCCGGTCGGTTTGGTCGGCCTGAACCATCATCTCACCACGCTCGGCAAGCACAGCGCCGTCGCCAGCAGCCCCACGCTGCGTTTCATCTTCTTCGGAGCGCTGTTCTATCCTGTCTCCGGCTTCATCCTGGCGCTTAACTCCGCCTTCTGGACCGGCTCCTCGCTGCAGTTCACGCAGTCCTGGTACTCCTTCCAGGTGGTCAGCGTGTACGGCTTCTTCAGCATGTGTGTGTTCGGCGCCATCTACTACATCGTGCCGCGTCTCTCCGGCTGTGAATGGCTCAGCGTGCGCCTGATCCGCAACCACTTCTGGTTCTCCGTCTATGGTGTGAGCACCATCGTGGTGATGAGCCTCGTCGCCGGCTGGCAGCAGGGCGCGGACCTGAACAATCCCGAGCATTGGGACCAGAGCTTCATGAACCACGTCGTGAACTCCCGCGCTTACGTCGTCTCCCGTGCCGTGGCCTGGGCGCTGATCAGCTTCTCGAACCTGATGTTCCTCCTTCACCTTTTGCTCATGGTCGCCGGCCTTGGCCGCCGCAGCTCGGCTCCGACGCTGCTGCACCGCGAGCATGACGAACACGCCCTTCCCGCCCACGCATGAACTTCCGCTCCTTCATTCTCGGCCTCGCCGCCGCTTTCGGCCTGCCCTGGCTGTGCCTCATCGTCATTCCTGTGATGAAGTACCAGCAGCTCACACCCGTCGCCTATGACAAAGAGAAAGACGGCGTCGAGGGCATGTTCCCGCCCGCGCCGGTCAACGGCCAGGGCCAGCTCGTTTATGTCCGTGAGGGCTGCAATCAGTGCCACACCCAGATGATCCGCCCTTCCCAGCTCGGACTTGATGGCTGGTACAAAGGCTGGGGCCAGGACCAGGAGGCCCGCCCCGTCGCCGCCCGTCCGAACGTGCTGCGTGACTACCTCGGTGAAAAATACGCCCTGCTTGGCATTCAGCGTGTCGGCCCTGACCTCACGAACTTCGGCTGGCGCGCCCCGGAGGCCGCCGCGCTCCATGCGCATCTCTACGCACCGCGCTCCGTGCATGACTGGAGCACGATGCCCGCCTACACCCAGCTCTACAAGCTGCAGAAGATCCAAGGCCCCGTTTCCGAAAACGCTTTGAAGCTGAAGAAGAAATTCGCGCCGCCTGCCGGTTATGAAGTCGTTCCAACCGAGGAAGCCGACAACCTTGTCAAATACCTCCTCTCCCTGAAGAGAGATTATCCTGTCCCCGGCCAGAGCGCGGCAGTCGCCGCCTCCCCCGCCACCAAATAGCCCCTCTCGCGACACGTTTGCCCCATGAGCGCCCCCGCCCATCCCGACAGCACCGACCTGGACCGCCTTCACTCCGCCGTGAAGCGCGAGAAGGCCGATCTTCCTCCTGAAAGCCAGCCCGCGCCGCTGTGGGTCGTGTTTTTGCTCATGCTCGTGGCCATCATCGCCGGCGGCCAGCTCGGTCCGATGGCCGGTGGCTGGAGCTTCGATGTCAGCGATCCTTTCTCGGTGGCCAGCACTGGCGGCGGCGACCCACGTCCAGGCGCGGGTGATGCTGGCGCGGCGCTCGATCCCTTCGCCCTTGCCATGAAAAAAGGCGCGAGCGGCTACGCGGTGTGCGGTGGCTGCCATCAAGGCAACGGTGGTGGTATTCCCGGCCAGTTCCCTCCTCTCGTTGGTTCCGAGTGGGTCACGGGTGGCACGGAGCGTCTTGTGCGCGTGGTTCAGCATGGCTTGGTCGGCGCGATTTCGGTCAAAGGACAGGGCTACAACACCCCCGGCGGCATGCAGGCGTTCGGCGCGGCGATGTCTTCTCAGGATCTCGCCAACGTGCTGACCTATGTCCGCAATTCCTGGGGCAACGAGGGCTCCATGATCACCAAGGAGATGGTGCAAAAGGTGCGTGACGAGGACAAACGCGCCACGCAGTGGACCGAGGCCGATTTGAAGCCCTTTGCTGATAAAAACGTCCCCGGCGAGATTCCTGCCGGACCTGGAGCCACTGCCGCCGCCGCTCCGGCCAAGTAATTCGCAACATGCTCGCCACGCGACATCTTCCTCCTGCTCTTCCTCCTACTCCTCCTCCCGGAAGTAGCGAGTCTTGGGTGGCAGCGATTCGAGGAAGAGCAGGAGCAGGAGTAAGAGGAGGATTGGCCCTGCTGACCCTCACCACATCCGCGTGCGGAAAAGTGGCCGACTCCGCCTCCCAGTTCCCATCCACGCCGCTGACGCCAGCGGTCGAAATCGACACCCAGGCCAGCATCTCCGGCAAGGTGACGCTCAAGGGCGCGGACGCGGCCCAGTTGCGCAAGATCGTTGATGTCGGCGGCAATCCGTTCTGCACCGGGCATGGCGAGATCGTTGATTCCGCCTGGCGTGTCGCTGCTGACGGCGCCTTGGCAGACGCGGTGATCACCGTGCGCGGCAGCCAGCGTGCCAGCAACCTGCCGGAGACCTCTCCGCTCATTGATCAGACAAAGTGCGAGTTCGTGCCGCACACGATCGCCATCCAGCCCGGACAGAAGGTGCGCTTTCACAACAGCGACCTCACCTTCCACAACATCCGCATCGCCCGTCATGAGGCGGGAACGCGTGGCAAGGGTGAAAACATCGACAACATCGGCCAGCCATCGCGTGGCGATGAAAATGTGAAGGCTTTCAACACGCCCGGAATCTACCGCCTTGAGTGTGACGTCCATCGTTGGATGAGCGCCTGGGTGTTTGTGCATGAAGGCATCCATGCCGCGGTCTCCACCGCCGACGGACGCTATGAAATCAGCCGCGCTCTCGCCGACGGAGATTATGTCGTCGAAGCCTGGCACCCGCAGTTTCCGAAAAACCTGTCCCAAACCATCACCGTCCGTGACGGCAAGGCCACCGCTGACTTCGAGTTCGACTTCACGCAGGCCTTTCAACTTTGAACCTTTGAACTCTGACCTTTGAACGATCCCATGAGCGCCGCCGCAACTTCCCACGACCACGCGCATGACCATGCGCACGATCACCATGAGCCTGGCTTCCTGCGGAAGTACATCTGGTCCACGGATCACAAGACCATCGGCATCCAGTACGGCATCAGCGGTCTGATTTTCCTGCTGTTCGGCTTCTTCCTCATGCTGCTCATGCGCTGGAGCATCGCCTATCCGGGCGTGCCGCTGCCTGCCATCGCGGAAATCCGCGCCATTCCCGGCCTGGGCTGGGCGTTTGAGGAGATGTTCGGCCGCTGGATGAACGCGGACGGCTCCCTCAACGGCGAGATCTACAACATGCTCGGCGCCATGCACGGCACCATCATGGTGTTCTTCGGCATCGTGCCGCTTGGCTTCGCGGCCTTTGGCAATTTCGTCATGCCGCTGCAGATCGGCACCATCGACATGGCCTTCCCGCGCCTGAACATGCTCAGCTACTGGTTCTTCTTCATCAGCTGCGTGCTGATGATGTACAGCTTCTTCGTCGGCACCGGCCCGGTGCAGACCGGCTGGACGATGTATTCGCCACTGGCCTCCACCACCGGCCTCGGCGTGACCAGTGTCTGGGCGCACGGCCACACCTGGTGGCTGACGGCGATGGTGTTCAACATCTCCGCCTCGCTCCTCGGCTCGGTCAATTTCATCGCCACGATCATCAATCTGCGCACCAAGGGCATGGGCTGGATGAAGATGCCCTTCTTCTGCTGGGCCATGTTTGTCACCGCCTTCCTGCTCCTCCTCGCCTTCCCGCCGCTCGAAGTCGCCGCCATCCTGCAGCTTTCGGACCGTGTGTTCGGCTCTTCATTCTACCTGCCCACCGGTTTGATGGAAGGCGGCAAGCAGCTCGACATCTCCGGCGGTGGCAGCCCGTTGCTCTACCAGCATCTGTTCTGGTTCCTCGCCCATCCCGAGGTGTACGTGCTCATTCTGCCCGCCTTCGCCATTCTCACTGATGTGATTCCGTGCAACGCCCGTCGGCCTCTGTGGGGCTACAAGTCGATGGTTTACGGCGTGCTGACACTCGGCTTCCTCAGCTTCCTGGTGTGGGCGCATCACATGTATCTCACCGGCATGGGCACGATGATGTCCACCTACTTCCAGATCACCACCGTGCTCATCTCCGTGCCCTCGGTGGTTCTGCTGACCTGCCTCATGGTGTCGCTCTGGGGCGGCTCCATCCGCTTCAACACGCAGATGCTTTTTGCCTCCGCGTTCCTGCCCATGTTCGGTATCGGTGGTCTCACCGGCCTGCCGCTGGCCTTCGCCTTCATCGACCTTGCCCTGCATGACACCTACTACGTCATCGGCCACTTCCACTACGTCGTGGCTCCAGGCACCATCTTCGCCCTCTTCGCGGGCGTGTATCACTGGTTCCCGAAGATCACCGGCCGCTTCATGAGCGACCGGCTTGGCAAATGGCACTTCTGGCCCTCGCTGATCGGCATGAACCTCGTCTTCGCGCCCATGTTCATCCAGGGCATGGCCGGCTTCCACCGCCGCTGGTATGACGGCGGCAAGTACTTCGAAAACACCTCCGGTTTCCAGAACTGGAGCACCACGCTGACCCATAAGATCGGCGGGGTCTTCGGCTTCGACATCCCGGACAACATGCTCTCTCTCAACATCGTGATGTCCGTCGGCGCCTTTATCCTCGCGCTCGGCCAGATTCCCTTCATCATCAATTTCTGGTTCAGCATCAAGGGCGGCAAAAAAATCGAAAGCGACAACCCCTGGGGGGCCACCACGATGGAATGGGCCACGCCCACGCCGCCGCCTCACGGCAACTTCCTCTTTGAACCCGTCGCCCATCGCGGACCCTACGAGTACAGCGTCCCCGGCCACGGCGCCGACTTCTTCCCGCAATGGGAGACGGAGCAGGGCAAGCCGGAAACCAAACCCGCCGCTGACAAGGCGCTCGCTCACCACTAATCGCGAACCTCGAACTTCTGAACCGAGATGGACATCCCTTACACCGTCACCGCCCGGCCTGACACGGGCCTTTACAACGCCAAGATCGGCATCTGGCTCTTCCTGGCCTCTGAAGTCATGCTCTTCGGCGGCCTGTTCTCCGCCTACATCTTCCTGCGCGTCGGCGCGGACTATCCCTGGCCCGTGCATGATCTTGATGTCACGCTCGGCTTCTGGAACACCATCGTTCTGATCGCCTCCTCTGTGACGGTCGTCATGGCCTGGGCCTCGCTGAAGCTCCGCAAGTTCGGGCAGTATCGCCTCTGCATGGCCATCACCGTGGCCTGCGCGGCGATCTTCATGGTCAACAAGAGCCTCGAGTACAGCGCCAAGTTCAAGCACTACGCTGTCAAGCTCAGCGACGGCACCATCCTCACCGGACATCTGCCGCAGGGTTATCAGGTGAAGTTTGAGAACGTGGACGCCCTGGAGATCAACATCGTCGGCTCCAACAAGGCCGTCGATGCCGACCCGGTCAATCATGTGCTCAGCAGCGTTGTTGGTGATGTGCCCAAGTTCAAATTCCCTTCCGGCGTGGAGCAGGAGCTGAACAAAGCCACCTTTGGCGGGCTGCGGAAGACCGCCCGTGCCGAGGCTTATGCGAAGATGCTGGCCGAGCGCGCCAAGATGATCGAGACCGCTGAAAAGGCGGCCGCCGAGGCCACCACCGACTTCACCAAGCACGAGGCGGCGCGGAAGCTCACCATCGCCAAGAATTATCACAGCATCCCTGACACCAAGGTGAAGCTGATCCCGGCCACCCCGCTCAAGTTTGCGGCGAAACCTGCGCAGTTCTTCGGTTACACACCCACCAGCATCACCTTTGTGGACGGCACCACCGCCACTGGCAGGCTCATCGATGACAAGCTGACCCTTGAGGTCGATGGAGTGGATGCCCGCGGCGTCGCCCAGTCAGACAAGTCCCTTGCCTTCGATCACCGCTATCTCGGCGAGGCCTGGCAGAAGGCCTTCGTCGCCAACCGCGACCACCACATCTCCGAGTTCGAGAATAAGTACAAGGATAAGAACGGCAATCTCACGCGTGACAAGTCTAAGTCCGCCACGCTTCAGAAAGAATCCCTCTACTTCAAGCTGCACTCCGCCACCCCGCCTGCCGAGGGCGCGGCACATGGCGACAAGCACGGAGCCGAGGCTCACGCGCCTGCGGATGCCCACGGCCATGAGGCGCATCATCCCACCGTGGTGATCGAGAAAAAGGACATCACCTTTTTCTCCAACTTCACGCCGAAGCTCAACACCTACTACGCCATCTATTTCATCCTCACCGGCCTGCATGGCGCGCACGTCGTCGCCGGAGCGCTGGTGCTGGCCTATTTCCTCTGCCTTGACAACAAACGTCTCAAGCAAGACCCCGAGCACCTCGCCAACCGCGTCGAAGTCGGCGGCCTGTTCTGGCACTTCGTCGATCTTGTCTGGATCTTCCTCTTCCCGCTCCTGTACCTCCTGTAAGACCCTTCGCTTCTTACATCTCACCACTCACTTTCCCCCGTCATGTCTGACAACATCGAAGAAATCCAGAAGTCGGTTAAAAAGTACCTCATCATCGGGGTCACGCTGATCGTTTTCACCGGCATCACCGTCTGGCTGTCCTACGTCGAGCTGCCCACGCACAGCCTGAACATTCTTGTCGGCATGATCGTGGCCACCTTCAAGGCCGCCCTCGTGGCGTTGATCTTCATGCATCTCAATCACGAGCGGCCCGTCATCTACAAGGTGCTCGCCTTCACCGTGGTCTTCGCCATCGTTTTGTTCGTGCTCTTTGTGCTCTCCGCCCAGGATCCCCTGGTCTTCGAGGGCTTCTACGACCGTAACGAATAGCAGCACCCGCCTCCCCCCATGTCGCTCAAGCACTTCCACATTGTCTTCCTGGCCTTCGCCATTCTGTGCGATGCCGGGTTCTGGCTGTGGATGCACTTCCTGCCGGAAGACGCGGCGCGTGCCGGAGCCATCTTCCTCAAGCCCTACGCCGGACTGCTTTGTCTCGTCCTGCTGGGTTATGGCGTGTGGTACCTCTTCAAAAAAATGCGCACCATCATTGTCTGACCATGATCTCCGCGCCTTCCACCATTCTCGCCTGCGCCACCTGCATGGCTGACAAGGGCAGCCTCGTCGGCCAGGCCCAGGGCTTTGCCATCCTCGTCATGCTCGGCTTCCTCGCCTTCATGTTCGCCTGCGCCACCGGCATCATTGTTTCCATGGTCCGTCGCCAGCGCAAATTTGCCAGCATGACGCCTGTTGTTTGAAACACCTCCTTTCACCCTCCCCGCTATGAACCTCTCTTGGATTAATGAATTAATCGGTCAAACTCCGAACGCCTCCGAACACGGCGGTCTGGTCGATCACATGCTCGGCTTCGTCCACTGGTTCATGGTCGTCCTTGGCGTCGGCTGGTCCATCTACCTTGCCATCGCCTTCTACCGCTTCCGTCAGAAGAAAACCGCCCGTGCCGACTATCATGGCGTCCGCGGCCATGCCACGACCCACATTGAAATCGGCGTCGTCATCGTCGAGGCCATCCTGCTGCTCGGCTTCGCCTTCCCGCTCTGGTCCCACCAGGCCGACGAATACCCGACCTCTCCCGACACCATCCGTATGCGCGCCCTTGGTGAGAAATTCCTCTGGAACTTCCAGTATCCCGGCGATGACATGATGCTCAGCACCTGGGACATGCGCAATGTGAACGGCGCCACCAACACCACCGGCAAGGATCTGCACGACCCGAACGGCAAGGACGACTTCGTCAATCCCGGCACCATGAAACTCCCTGTGGGCCGTCCGGTCATTGTCGATGTCGCCTCCAAGGACGTCATTCACAATCTCGCCCTCGTCCCGATGCGCGCCGCGCAGGACGCCACCCCCGGTGT
>DNXB01000312.1 GCA_003506995.1 Verrucomicrobiales bacterium | reverse complement strand
CAACAACCTCCCCGAGTTCGCCGAGATCAAGCTCATCCAGCCCGTCTATACCCTCTGCGACCACAACCTCGACGCCAGCATCCAGGCATTCGTCAACGCCGACCCCGAGGCCGCCACCGCCGCCCGCCTGCTCGACAAGCAGCTCGACGCCGCCGAAAAGGACCTCGACCGCGAGTTGATCACCGTCATGGAGTCCCACCACGCCTCACTGGAAGGCTACATCCACCTCATCTTCGTCGCCCGCTTCCTCGAACGTGTCGGCGACCACGCCAAGAACATCTGCGAGGACACGATCTTCATCGAGCGTGCCGAGGACGTCCGTTTCACCAAGGACAAACGCGCCGAGATTCAAGCGGCCGGCGTGTGACTGGAACAGGCATTTTTTTGTCTGATTTTATCATCCAGTGTGATGCCGGGTTTGCTCTTTGCCAAATCTGGGCTTTGTGGCGCACTGTCTGTGGCGTCAGCCGTGACACAATTATGAAATTCATCACCTGCCTGTTTTTCCTCTCAGCCTCGCTGCTTTCGGCGGAGCCTGTTTTTATTCCCTGGTCCTACACAGAAAAAGACCTTTTCCCCAGCGCCATCATTTCCACCGCCACGGTGGACTGGAATGGGGATGAAGAAAACGCCGAGGACAAAAAGACCGAGTACGATCCCAAGCTCAAAAAGCAGGAGGTGCCGATCTACGGCGAGGAAAACGGCTGGCTCGCGGTCGAAATGACCGGTCTGCCGAAGGGCGCGGTGGTCGAGGTGGAGATCTCCGTGGACGGCTTCATGAGGCCCTCGAAGTGGAAGGGCACGGTCAGCAAGGTCAACCGTGACGGCGAGGCGCTTATCTTCCCCAAGACCGCCTGGGACTACGCGGCCCTGCTCAAGGTGCGCCAGCAGCGCCCCGTCAACGCCACCTTCAAGGTCACCGTCGATGGCGAGGAACTGCCGGAGCAAACCGAGACCTGCATCATGAAGTCCCTCAACGACTGTCCTTTCTATGTGCTCCTGGACGAAGATGGTGAGGAGTTCGACGATTTCTCATGGCTCTTCGCCGCCTATGTGAATGAAAACCATCCGCTCGTGGACAGCATTCTGAAAGAGGCGCTCCAGAGCGGCCTCGTCACCGGCTTCACCGGCTACCAGTCGGAAGACCCGAAGGAGGTGATGGTGCAGGTCTTCGCCATCTGGAATGTCCTCCAGCGCCGGGGCATCAAATACAGCGATGTCTCCACCACCACGCCGAGCAAATTTGTCGTCAGCCAGACCGTGCGCTTCATGGATGACTCCGTCGCCGCCACGCAGGCGAACTGCGTGGACGGCTCCGTGCTCATGGCCTCCATCCTGCGGAAAATCGGCATCAATGCCTACCTCGTGATGGTTCCCGGCCACTGTTTCCTGGCTTTTGATTCGGGTGAAGGCGAAGAGGACGGCATCGTCGGCCTGGAAACCACGATGCTGGGTAACAACAGCCTCAAGCCCGTCAAAGACCTGCCCAAACTGCCGCAAAAGGCGCGCAACCAGGAGTTTCAAGCCTCCTTCAAAACCTTCAGCAACGCGATTGATGCGGGCAATGCCTCGCTCGAAGAACACGCCGAGGCGCTCGACAGCGGCGAAGATCCCAACATTCAGCTCATCTCCATCTCGGACGCCAGAGAACTCGGCATCATGCCCATCGCCACAGGGCAGGAAAAGTGAGCGGTTCTCACTTCATGGCCCGCACATGCTTGAAGGAGACCCAAGACTGACGGAGGACCACGTCGCGCCGCTGGACCACCGGGCCTTGACCGCATCCTCCAAAAGGGTTGGAAAGACTGGCGACCAAGTCCTGCGGCCGTGAGAGGCGGTCAGCGGTGAGAAAGCCTGAGCCTGCGTCCAGCGCGTCTTCTAACCTCTAACCTCTAACCTCTAACCACTAACTCCTACCCCCCATCCCCTCGGCACCGCTCTCGGATGCCTAACAATCTCCGCCGACACCCAGAGGCCCTTGAAACCCCGGCTCACTTCACGACCACCCGGTAAAACACCCGTCCACCGGGTGGCGTGACGATGTCCGTGAGGGTGTTGAGTGGCGGGAGGGGTTCCACATCATCCGCCACGGTCTGCCAAGTCGTGAGATTGAATGAGCGCTCCACGCGGTAGAGCCGTCCCGCGACCGACGCCCAGGACACCGTGCTCGTCGTCTCCCCGGTGGTGGCATTGGTGATGACGTTGAACTGCCCGACGCCCAGCCGGGAGGCGGCGTTGCGCGGGTCCGTGCCGGAGAGATACTCCGCCAGCGCGTCAAACCCGTCGCGGTCCACGTCCAGCAGCGCATCGCCGCTGTCGGAATCACTCATGCCGTTCGCCAGCTCCCACCAGCGCGGGATGCCATCGCCATCATCGTCAATCCAAAGGTTCAGGGCAAAAGGTGCCTCGTTGTTCTCCAGGTCGATGTCGCTGGCGAAGTCCTCTTCATCAATGACCAGCAGGTAAGCCCGGTCCCCCTCGGGGTGCGTGCCTGCGGGCAGATCAAAGGGAATGTCCACCGACTGCCCCGGTGCCAGTTGGCTCACGCTCGTCTCCGCCAGCGTCGCGCCGCCATCCGCTGCTTTCAGCCGCAGCGTGGTCACGGGGGATTCCGGGGCGGAGAGATTCCGCACTTTGACCACGACCCGCGCGGAGCCATCCCGCAGCACCGAGCCTGATTGATACTCCAGCGCCAGGTCCACGCCATTGATCGGCAGTGCCAGCGTGTTGTTCGTTTCATCCGACTCGGACACCGCCGAGGCCGGATCGATCTTGACGTGAATTGTGCGCGCCTGCGCAGGCTGCGGCACGGTCCATGCCAGCGTGACTTCAGCATCCGCCGCGGCCTCCAGCCAGCCGGGCACGGTGGCGGTTCCGATCAGCGTTCCCCCCTCGGCCGGATCATCGTCATAAAAGGCCACCTGCACATTCTCCACGGCCAGATTGCCGGAGTTCTTGACACGCGCCTTCAGCGTCAGCGCATCACCAGGCAGAAAGGTGGTGCCGTCAGCCGTGAGGCCTTCCGGCACGGCCGACAGGTCTTTGATCAGTGTGCGCTTCGCCAGCAAGAGATTCACCTGTCCCGGCTGCGGCACCCCATCCACGGATACCGTGCCACCGCCTTCCACATCCACGTTCACCGTCTGCTTGGTGATCACCACATTGTTGTACGCCAGCGTCAGGTTCCCCGCCGCATCCCACACCGGCGCAAAGGAGCGCTCCAGGTCCGAGTCTTGAGACAGGAATGAATCCTGGCCCCAGGTGCTCGACAGCGGATCATACACCCGGTAATGCGCGTCTGATCCATTCTCCGTCATCTCCTGCCAGATCAGCGCCAGATTACCTGCCGGGCCGATGGTCAGTGCAAAGTCCGCCACACCCAGAGTGCCCGCCCCGCTCCGCACCACGCTCGGCGTGCCGGCGAAGTTCACGTCCATCACCAGATCGCCGCCCCGGTTCCACACCGCATAGGCATTCCCGGCAGCATCCACCACCGCCTTGGCATGATGATCCACCACCGCATCAGTCGTGTGCCGCACCGCTGGACTCCAGATGCCCGTGGTGGCGTCGTAGAGACGATAGTAGAGTTCCGCGTCGGCGGAATTATCCGTGTTGCCATCCATGTCCACGGTCCAGACATAGACACCTTTGTTGCCGCGTGCGCCGAGGCTCTCCGAGAGTTCCCCGGTCAGATTAGGCACCAGTTCGTCAGCACTGCCCCAGGTTTGCGTGGCGCTATCCCAGCGGCGAGTCATCACACGCAGATTGGCCGCCGCCCCGGCAGCTCCTGTGCCAGCGATTTGATTTGTTTCGCTCTGGTTCCAGGTCAGCAGCAGATCTCCATCTATCAGTGGCCCGCTCAACTTCGGGGTGAAGTCCAGATACGCATTGTTCGTCAGGGCTTGTGGCACCGACCACGTTTGCGTCGCGGCATCCCAGCGGCTCCAGACGATTTCCATCAGCGCGGCCATGTCCTCCATGACGGTTCCAGCGAAAGCCGAATCTTTGATCCGCTCAAACACCGCCACCGCATTTCCAGCACCATCAAAGACTACCTGCGGGCTGAACTGGCCGCGTGCATCACTGGCAATGGGGGCAGGTGCCGTCCAGGTAGCGCCGTCGAAATAGGAATAGCCTACCTCAGTGAACTGCACTGGGTTCGCAGCACCCGTGTCCCGCACATACGCCAGCATCAGTTCATTACCCTTGCTGGCCAGAGCAGGCTCAGAGTTTGGGAAGACGTTCGACAGCAGTGGAAACGCCGCCTGCACCGGTTCCGCAGGATCATTGGCGACGATCATCCGTGCGGCTACCCCCGCAGTCTTGGACTCACCACCCTCACTGGACTGCCCCATGCTCACAAAGGCATCCAAACCTGATCCCACAGCCTGGGGTGGCGAAGCTTCACGGCTGGCCGCGTCGGTTTCGTTCGCTTGTGGTAGAAACGTCTCTCCACCTGTATCTCGCCACGGGCGCGGCATAGCCCGCCAGGCCGCCATTTGATTCTCGGCTGCATCCAGCACTTGGCCGCCTTCACCAAACACTGCGGCAGGGTTCAGCGCCGGAGCCGGCGCTACCGCCGGGCTTCGGACGTCCAGAAACACATACTTCACTTGTTTTGTTAAGACCTTGTATTCGGCGTTCACTCCCACATAGACCGTGCCCTGCCACTTGCGAATAAATGCCCCCGGCAACACAAATGTCGCACTTAGGTCACCGCCGACATAGACCTTGGCTTTGATCTTGCCCAGCGTCGGCTCATATGCAGCTTCCACTGGCACTTTGCCGGTGAATGTGAATTCCTTAAAATTCCATTGTGGGGAAGCATGCCAAGCGAGCTGCCCTTCAAATTCAGGCTTGCACCAGACGATCAATGCAAGCGTCCGAAAGACCTTCCCCAGCTCCGCCGAGTCCGTCAGAAGGGCCGTGTTGAATGGGTCAAGAAATCCTAACAGGCCGAAACTGCCGAGAGGAACGCTGCCACTGAGCGCCAGCCCGGTGCCGAACTCTGTAAATTCAATTCCCTTCGTCCGCGTGGCCTCTCCACTGCCATAGGCCTTGATCTCCGCTGAAATGTTCTGCAAAAGGCCTAACTTCAGCCTGAACGCCGAATACCCGTCCGATTCCGCAAATTTTCCTCCGGCCTCCACCTTCCAAGCCCCGCTTCGGATGTTGTAATTAAATCCGGCTGAGACACTCATGTCGCCACCCACGCTTCCTAGGGGGCCGATGTCAAAAGCACCAAAGGGCTTGGTGCTGGGAAAACTGAATTTCACTTTCAGGTTCAGTCCCTCGGAAGATTTGGTTCCCGATTGCAAAGCTGCAGGCAGCGGCACCACCGGCATCGTCAACTGAAACGGGGCCGAGACCTTCCCCTCTTGAGCAGTCGCCGTGACTGCGATTAGGTTTCCCGTCCCCGAGAGAGAAGTGCGCAGGGCCGAGTCCACGGGGATCGGCACGCTGTACTCCGGCCCAGTGCCGTTGCGCGTGGCATAAACGCTGCCATTCACCTTAAATTGCACGCTTCCTGGCGTGGTCCCATTCCAGTCCACCGTGGCTTTCAGTATTGGTATCAGGCCGAATCCGGCCAAGAAAATCCCATCCATGTCCGGCTTCACGCTTTCCACCACAGGCTTGTCTGTGGTCGGTGTTAGTGAGATGTCTCCCACATTCACAGCCTTTTGGTCTGCTGCCGCCACCACGTTCCGCGTCTGGGAAACAAACCCGCTCGCGCTGGCACTGAGGATGGAGCCGGCAGCCAGATTCACATTCGCCAGCGTGAAAGTGCCGTTGGCAGCGCTCGCCGTGTCCTTGCCTCCGAGACTGACCATGACACCCGCCAGCGGCGTCTTGGTCGCCCCATTCATTACTCGCCCCGTTACCGTCAAGCTGCCCGTTCCTCGAGTGTCCACAGTGATATTTGAGGATACCATCTCTGTCGATGGCTTCCATTGCCCCTCCCCGACTATGCCTTCTCTCGCCAAACAACTCACCGCACGCGCATCAATGGACCAGCTCGTCGACTCCTCCAGTACTTCTTCTCCCGTAAATCTGAGATTCTCCGCGTCAAAGACACCTTCTATATGTCCACTAGATTCTGAAAAGTAAGTGACCAAGGGGGTTTCAAGGACGATTTCCTTTGGATCGTTGTAATCAATTTCGAAGGAACCAGTCGTTTTGTTGAAGACTCCCGTCATGGATTGGTCATCATATGTCACGCTGACCTTTCCTTGGTTGCCGTCGAACACCCACGAGTCTGAGACAATTCTGGTTTCTCCAACGGTATAGTCCCCACAATACATAGTGACTTTGCGCTTGGTTCCATCAGCGGGATCGGTCACTTCCACTTCGATCGGATCGTCAGCGTCGAATGCATTGGTTGTAACCGTCACGGTGAACTCAACCGAAAAGGGCTTGAGTTTAAACCTTACCAGATCCGAATTCTGTTCATTCCAACTGGCCCCAGCATTCCAAACAAAATGCTTGTTATTTCCAGCAGTTGTCCACCCCCCAATATCCCCGGTTAACTGGGCTGAATTCAAGGCAGTGTAGTTTACACCACCATTTGTCGAAACGCTCACTTCCAATTTAATCAAACTGTCAACGCCGCTCAGGTCATAATACACATCCACCAGTTTCGTCCCCGTCCGCTGCGCCGCGCGTACATTGGACACCGTCTGCCCCCCGGCCTCCGCCAGACCGGCCATGGTGAAAACCACTATCAAGAGACTATGTGTAATTAAGCTCTGCATGCCCGATGATGAAAGAAAACCCCAAGGGTGCAAGCGAGACGTGCTACCGTGCGCATCCAGAATCGAGGACGAGGGGGAAGGTCAGTTCTTCATGACCCGCACATGCTTGAAGGCCGCCTCCTGCATGAACTTGGAGGCGGCGGGCGTGTTGGTGTGGCCGCTGAGCACATCGGTGTGGATGGACTTTGTCATCGTCAGCGCGTTGTAGGCCGCATAGACGCTTGTCGGCGGGCAGGTCGTGTCGATGAAGCCGACGGTGACCGCCGCGCCACGGCATTTCGCCCTGGTCGCGAAGTTCACGCAGTCAAAGTAGCGAGCCGTCTGCAACGCGGCGGCGTCTGGTTTGCCCTCGGCGTCATTCGGCACGATTTTTGGCCAGCCGCTGATGCGATTGGCCTGGCTGCCGGTGTGGTCACAGCCTGCGGGCACGCCCGCGCAGATGAACGTCACCCGCTCGTCGAGTCCCGCCGCCGCAAAGGCCTGGAAGCCGCCCTGGCTTGAGCCATAAACGATCAGCGTCTTCCCATCCCACTCCGGCTGCGCTGTGAGGAAGTCGATGGCGCGGATCAGGCGCAGAAACATGCCTTTGAAGTAGCACTGCTCGCGGTCCTGGTTGCCGGCGTTGCGATAGTCTTTGAGCTCACCGGTCGCCAGCGCGTCGTAAAACGCTTTCGGCTGCCCGTTCGGGATTCCATGCGCGTTGATGTCCAGCGACAGCATGCCGCCCTCGTTCGCCGCCCAGAACGTGCTGCCAACGTTCGCGCTGCGCACGCCCGCGCCATGCACATGCAGAATCGCGGGCAGAGACTTCGGTTTCGCGTTCTTCGGGCGGCCCAGATAGCCGGAGACCGGTTTGCCGAGGCAATCCACCTGCACATCGAAGGCATCAACGTTCTTGGCGGCGGAGGCCACGGGCGTGAGCGTGGACTTCACCGGCACCTTGGCCAGTTCAGCCTTCTGCGCGGACCAGAACGCGTCAAAATCTTCCGGCACCGGCATGCTGGGCTTCAATTGCAGGGGATCGTAACCGGCGGCGGCCATCGCCGACGCCTTGCCACTGCTTGCCCGCAGCAGCAGGAAGCCAGGTTCGTCGAGCTTGCCAATGATCGTCGCCTTGCCGTTCAGCACGTTGAGCGACTGGGGTGGCTGGGGTTGCACGCCGTCCTTGGACAATGTGCCGGTGACTTTGCCATCCGCCATCGGCTTGCCATCCTGCGTCACCTCAATGGTGAACGTGACGGTCTCTCCTGCTTTGTAGAGCGCGTCAGGACGGTCCGTGGCGGCCTTGAGTGTGAGCGCGGGTGTTTGCGCCAGCAGGCTTGTGGCGGCAAGAACCAGCGCGGATGCAAAGATTTTCGTGATCATGTGGAAATAAAACTGCGACAGGGCGCGGGATGAATCAATCCGCATCTGCGGCCGGTCCGCCATTCTGAGTCAGGTTGCGGGCTTGCACTCGTATCGACCGCTGGCAGGATGGCGCATGCCGAAAAGCATCGCTATTTTTGGGGGCAGTTTCAATCCGCCGGGAAAACATCACGCGGTCATTGCGACGCGGCTGGCGGAGGTGTTTGACGAGGTGCGGGTGATTCCCTGTGGTCCGCGGCCGGACAAGCCGGTGACGGACAGCGTGCCGTCGGTGTATCGCGCGGTGCTGGCGGACATCGTGTTTGGCGGACTGCCGAAGGTGGTGGTGGACCTGAGCGATTTCGAGCAGGAGACATTCACTCGGAATCACGAGTTGCAGACACGTTTCGAGGGC
>DNXB01000066.1 GCA_003506995.1 Verrucomicrobiales bacterium | reverse complement strand
GAACGAGGTGGCTGTGCCGTTCTTGCGGGCGGAAATGGGGCGAGACGAAGGCCAAGTGCAAGCCTGACAGTCTGTGATTGCCATCTGCTCACGGCCATGATGAACTTCCTCGGCTGGCTCCGTAGCTGTCTCGCCGCCATTCCCAACCCATGAAACTCCAACTGCTTCTCCTCGCCTTCCTCGTTTCGAGCGCCGTCCAAGCCGAAGACATCCGCCTGCAACCGCCGAAAGACCTGAACGGCTATTTCCCCTTCAATCCGCCATCGTCGCTGAGCGAGTGGGATGCGCGGAAAGAGCAGGTGCGGCGGCAGATTCTCGTTTCGCAGGGCTTGTGGCCGATGCCGACGAAGACGCCGCTCAATGCGGTCGTCCACGGCAAGATCGAAGGCGATGGCTTCACCGTTGAGAAGGTCTATTTTGAAAGCGCCCCCGGTTTCTTCGTCACGGGCAGCTTGTGGAAGCCGAAGGTCATCAAGGGCAAGGTTCCCGCCGTGATGTTCGCGCATGGGCACTGGCAGGATGCGCGCTTGTCGCTGGGTGATCCTGACAAGGTGCGCGCGGAGATCGCCGCCGGTGGCGAGCGCTTCGAGCGTGGCGGCAGGAGCATCTTCCAGTCGCTCTGCGTGCAGCTCGCCCGCATGGGCTGCGTGGTTTGGCAGTGGGACATGCTCAGCGATTCGGACTCTGTCCAATTTTCGCGCGAGATCGTGCATAAGTTCGCCAAACAACGCCCGGAGGCCAACACAGTCGAAAACTGGGGCCTCTACAGCCCGCAGGCCGAGACGCATCTGCAATCCATCATGGGACTGCAAACGTGGAACGCCGTGCGTGGTCTGGATTTCCTGCTTTCGATGCCGGAAGTCGATCCTGAGCGCACCGCCATCACCGGCGCGAGCGGGGGCGGCACGCAGACGATGCTGCTCGCGGCCATCGACGACCGCATCAAGCTCTCCTTTCCCTGCGTGATGGTCAGCACGGCCATGCAAGGCGGCTGCACCTGTGAAAACGCCAGCCTGCTGCGCATCGGCACCGGCAACGTCGAGTTCGCCGGACTGTTTGCTCCCAAGCCGCAGGGCATGAACACCGCGAACGACTGGACCAGGGAGATGGCGACGAAGGGCTTTCCCGAGTTGCAGAAGCTCTACGCGACGCATGGCAAAAAGGACAATGTCTTCCTCCTGCGCGGCGAGCACTTCCCACACAACTACAACGCCGTCACGCGCTCCGCGTTCTACACCTTCCTCAACAAGCACTTCAAACTCGGCTTCCCGTCACCCGTCATCGAGCAGGACTACGAACCGCTCTCCAAAGAGCAGCTTACGGTCTGGGATGACAAGCACCCCGCGCCGAAGGCCGCCGATCCCGAGTTTGAGCGCCAACTGCTCAAATACCTCGCTGAAGATTCCGACAAACAATTGCGAGACGCTGATCCGCAGGTGCTTCGCCAGGGCGTCGAGGTCGTCATCGGCCGCACTTACGACAAGGCGGGCGAGGTCGAGTGGACACTCAAGGACAAGCAGGATCGCGATGATCATCTCGAAATGACCGGCACGCTCAGCAACCAGACCTACAACGAGGAACTCAACGTCTCCTGGCTCTATCCGAAGCAGTGGAACGGCCGTGTGATCATCTGGCTCGATGACGCGGGCAAGTCCGGCATCGCCAACCCACAAGTGAAGGAACTCGTCGCCGGTGGCGCGGCTGTGCTTGGCGTCGATCTTTTGTTCCAAGGCGGCGAACCGGTCAAACAAACGCGTGTGGTTGCCAATCCGCGTGAGTTTGCCGGTTACACGCATGGCTACAATCACGCGCTGTTCGCGCAGCGCGCGCATGACGTGCTCACGCTCGTCACCTTCCTGCGCAACACGAAGGTGGGCTCGCATCCGAGCCCGAAGAGCGTCTGTCTTGCCGGGTTCGGTCCACAGACCGGTCCCATCGCTGTCGCCGCTCGCGCTTTGGCCGGCGAGGCCGTGGATCGTGCCGCCGTGGACACACACGGCTTCCGCTTTGGCCAGGTGCTCGATTATCGCGATCCGATGTTCCTGCCCGGTGGCGCCAAGTATCTCGATCTGCCGGGCATGCTCTCCCTCCAGGGGCCGCAGCCGCGCTGGGTCCGAGGCGAGGGCAAAAATCCCGAGAGTTCAGCCGTGGAGTGGCTGATGAAGTGAATGTCCTACGTTTTGTGCGCCCGACCTCGATAGGCGAGCGCGAAAAACACGCACACGGCGGCCGTCAGGGCTGTCTCCCCCCACCAGAAACGGGGCCAGTCGGTGACGCCGTTTTTCGTGCAGGCCGCATACCACCAGCCGCCGCCGAGGTAGCCGATCAGATTGCCCACACCGCCCATCAGCAAGGATAGCAGCGCCTGCGCGCGGGCACGCCACTTCGGATCGATGCGTTCTTCGAGGTAAATCTGCGTGGTGATGAAGTAGAGCGTGTACGCGAAGCCGTGCAGCAGCGTGCCCGTCATGAGCCATGGCAGCGTGCCGATGGCATTGAAGGAGTAGCGCACCACACAGATCGCGATTCCGGAGAGGAAGACCCATTTCAGCCGCACCCGGGCCAAAACACCCGCCAGCAGCAGCATGACGAGAATTTCCGTCGTCTGACCGAGCGAAACCACGGCGGAAATGTTTTGCACGCCCAGATCATGCAAATGCCGCGACGTGTAAGGGTAAAACGCCGCCAGCGGCACGCAGTAGAGCGCCGCCGTGATGAAGACGACACGGTGGTCGCGATGCTTGAGCAGTTCGAGCGCGTCCAGGCCGAGAATCTGCCGCCAGGTGCGGTGCTGCACGACCTCCCCCGGCGGAATCATCGGCAGCCGCCAGGTCAGCGTCATCACCACCAGCCACAGCCCCGCCGCCGTGACGCCGCCGACGAGCGAGGCATCCGCCTTCAGCACAAAACTGATGATCCAGCACCCGACCATCCAGCCTGCGGTGGCCCAGGCGCGCAGCGGACCGAACTGCTGCTTCGCATCATGCAGTTGTGAAAAAACGATGCTGCTCGTCACGCTCCACACCGGCGTGGCCACGAGCGCCAGCACCTGGGCGCAGGCCAGCACGGCGGCATCGCCCCAGCCCCAGGCCAGCGACCCGCAGGTGATGAGCAGCGCCACACTCGTCGCGGCGGTCAGCCAGCGCAGCAGCAGCACGGGCGAGTGTTTCTGATCTGCCAGCGCCCCGACGAACAGCGGCGAGATGAACGCGGCCAGGGAGCTTGTGGCAAACACATACGGCACCAGGTGACCGCGACCGTGCGCGGCGAACACATTGGCCAGCGGCACGCCCCACATGCCCATCGGCATCGCCGTGCAGAAAAACAGCGTCGCAAGCATGCGGCGGCTGGCTTTGGCGTCCGGGGTTGGGGCGGGCATCGTTGTTTGCAGGGAATAAACGAGGCGCGGGCAAACTCCAATGCCGTGATTGAAAAAAGCGCTCCTTGCGCCCCCGGCCCGCCTTTTCATCTTCCGCGACCCTTTTCTCCCGACCCCGAAAACCACCATGGAAAACGTCATCATCATCGGCACCGGCTGCGCCGGCTACACGGCAGCGATCTACACCGGACGCGCCAATTTGAAGCCCCTGATCCTCTCTGGCAACATGCCCGGCGGCCAGCTCACCACGACCACCGAGGTCGAAAACTTCCCCGGCTTCCCCAATGGCATCATGGGACCGGAATTGATGATGAACATGCAGACGCAGGCGGAGAAGTTCGGCGCGCGCATCGAGTACTCGCTGGACAGCAGCGTGAAAAAGACCCCCGCAGGCCATTTTGAAGTGCATACCGAAGGCGGCACGGTCTATGAGACTCACAGCGTCATCGTCGCCACCGGTGCCTCGCCGAAGCACCTCGGCCTGCCGAACGAAAAATCCCTCATCGGCCACGGTTTGACGAGCTGCGCCACCTGTGACGGCGCGTTCTACCGCAACGTGCCCGTCTGCGTCATCGGCGGCGGTGATTCGGCCTGTGAGGAGGCCAGCTTCCTCACCAAATTCGCCAGCACCGTTTATTTGATCCACCGCCGCGACAGCCTGCGCGCCTCGAAGATCATGGCCGACCGCGCCCTGGCCAATCCGAAGATCAAGCCCGTGTGGAACAGCACCGTCTGCGACTACCTCACCGATGAAAAAGGCGAGATGCGCGCCGTGACGCTGGAAAACCTCGTCACCGGTGAAAAGAGCGAGCTGGAGCTGAAGTGCGTTTTCGTCGCCATCGGCCATGTGCCAAACGGAGCCTTCCTCGGCGACCTCGTCGATACCGACGAAAACGGCTACATCCTGCAAACCGAAGGCACCCGCACGAAAACCGAGGGCCTCTTCGCCGCCGGTGACGTTTCTGACCACGTCTATCGCCAGGCGATCACCGCTGCTGGACAGGGCTGCGCCGCCGCACTCGAAGCGGAGCGCTACCTGGCAGAGCACGACGTGCATTAAATCAGCCGCTGTGGTTGATCATCGGAGCCCTCTGACGACCTGGAGGTTGATTCCGCCGCCCTCGGCTGGCATCGTTTGAGCCGTCAGTCCCCCATCCGATGCCACCTTTATTTTCCAAAGAACAGAAAGCAGAGATCGTCTCGTCGATACAACGCTACCTCGCCGAAAACCTGGACAGCGACCTGAGCGAGATGCAGGCCGGTTTTCTCCTGGAGTATTTCATGAGCGAGATCGCCCCTTTCGCGTACAACGAGGGAGTCGAAGACGCGCGGAAATATTTTACCAGGGCAACCGAGAACCTGCCTGGCACCTGCTTCCGTGAACCGCTGACCCACTGGAAGCACCAAAAAGGAGCGGGTCGTGTCGTCAGCAGAAAGCCGGACCGGTGAGGCAGCTTGTTTATACTGCAAATCAGCACGATTTGTGATTTTGGAAAACCAGGTCAGACAGCAGAATGGGGACAGCAGAATTGGTTTTTATTCTGCTGTCTAATCAGCCCTGCCAAAAGCACCAACCCTGATGAGACGAGGTCCATCTCCGTCGTGCGCACATCCCCATGGCCGGGGAGCTGCGGCACGGAGCAAGCCGCCTTGGAGCCTGGAAGAAGAGTGAGTGAGCCGGAGGATGGCGGCTGAATCCATGCTGCTTTAGCCGGATCGTCCCGCGCAAACGCTCCTCAAGACTTGGCTCGGGGCTTGGAATATTCACCCATGGAATTTACCCTCCGATGTTGGCGCAAAGCCACATTTTTGTTGCCGTACTCCAACATAGGAGGGTAAAACGACACCCATGGACGCTCCAGCCCGTACTATTCCCGCAAATCCGTCGGATATAAAGCTGCTGACCAACCTCACGATCTGTGAATGATCTTCACTGTTCGCTCATGAAAACGATTCTGTTTCTCGCCCTGCTCGCGTTCCAAGTGCTTCCCAGTCCTTTGCGCGCTCACGCAACTACGATATCCGTCAAAGTGCTCGAAGTGTCCAAGAAGGGCGAGGAGCATGTCCTTCTTCTCGAACCACAGAATCACAAAACCTTTCCGAAGCAAATCACGATCCATCTCAAGTTTGACCTCAAGAAGGCTGCATTTGCTGCCTCTCATTCCCGAGATGATTTTGACGGCGCTCTCAAGGCGCTGGAGGCTGCCGTAACAACCAAAAATCCAATTACGATAGGACTGATGTCCGGTACAGGTTTCAATCCGATCAAGGGGCGTCCTGGCCATTTTCGGAGCGAGGCGATTCAATTCGTCGATTGGTTCGGCAAACCGGAGGTCGTATGTTTTTTCCACTCGGACCATTATGTGGTCGCCCCAGAATAAACTCTGGTAACGCGAAGAAGTTCACTGCATGAGGGAAAGCCCCTCACACCACCGGTCCCGGCACATCCGCCCACTTGGCGTGCCATTCCTTGAAGACGATGGGTGAGATCTCGCTGGGCTTGATCTCGCTGCGGCCGCCCCAGAAGACGCAACCGAACGCCGCTGCTGCGAGTGAGGTGCTTTTTGACGCTCCCAGATTGCGGCAAACCACATTGTGATTGCCTGAGCACTGCATAGGAGGATAAAACCAGACCCATGAGCCACACATCCCTCAATCAGACAAGCCATCCGTGTCCGTGGGCCATCAAGCGGCTGACAAACCTCGCCATCGGTTAACCCTCTTCACTGTTCGCCCAACTCATGAACACCCGCGTAGAATTCAAGTCGGCAGCGTTCCCGAAATATCCCAATGAGGATGCTGAACTCATCAACTCGAACTGCTGGGGAAAGCGGCTGGCGGAGTTCATCCGTGACAGCCTCCCCAAGCACGGCATCCCCACCGAGGACATTCTTTGCGAAGATTGGGGCTGGCTGGTGAACGTTAAGAACCCTGACTTCCCGCTTTGGATCGCCTGCGGCGTTCAGGACGAGTTCTCCGACGCCGAAGGCGAAGAAGACACCTCATGCGGCAGTACTCCCGGAAACAACGGAATCACCCAGTTTTGTGTCTTCGTGACAGCGGAACCCAGCCTCGTGCAGAGATGGTTCAAGCGGGTGGATGCCAAACCCGCCGTTCAGAAGGTGGTTGATGGCCTCCATCGCCTGATTGAGGCGTCCCCGGACATTCAAGAAGCCACATGGACAGATTGACCATCCACCTCCAATCCAAGGCAAAACGGATGCAGTCAGCGGCTCACACGGCATCGGCCATGCCATCACTCTTCTCTCTCGCCGTCGCGTGATCCGAAGCCTTCGGCCACTTCGCACGCCACTTCGCACGCCATGAGCACCGACGAGATGCGCAGGATTCTAGCCGGGCGCTTGGCGAAGTTTCGTGCCTGGAGCCACGCGCAGCTCGCCGAACGCGTCGTGCGTGATGGCCAGACAGGCGGCTGCTTGGACCACATCGAGGGCACGGCTCCCGATGGCACCGAGTATCAGATGGAGTTTCAGGCCATGTGGAAGGACCAGCCCGGTGGCGCGGTCGTGGTCCTCGGAGATTTTTCGGCATCCCCCCAGCGGCCGCTTTGGGGCTTCATTCCCATCTACACGCCGAACGTGACCGACAGCTTCATCCTGAGTCCCGACGGTGGCTTGATGGGCGGACCTGAAAGGAACGTGGCTGACGCGGCGCGAAAAAAGCCGCGCCCCACTCTGGAGACGCGGCTTTTCGTAACTTAAACCCCCTTCACACACAAAACTCTCGCTCCGCTCACGGGATCGTCGTCCCTGTGGCGCCGAGGGCGTCCAGCACGCCTTCACGGACGCCGTCAAAAGTATAGCTGGAGGTTGGCGAGTTGAACGGGGCCACGCCCACGTTCGAGGCGCTGCTCATGATCTTGGCGCGCACGCTTTCTGGGTCGATGGCACCGCCCGCCTGCTCGTAAAGCAGGGCCACGACGCCTGCTGTGTGCGGGGAGGACATGCTCGTGCCAGACATCCGGGTCGTGCCGCCGCCGAGGCGGGTGGAAAGGATGCCCACGCTCTGAATGTAGCCGGAGACGATGTTTTCCTGATCTTCCCCTGGGGCCGAAATGCTCACGCCGATGCCGGTGGAGGCATTGTAGGCGCCGTCGGTGCTGAAGTACGAGGCGGTGTCCGCGCCGATGAACCAGCCGATGTCGTCGGTCCCGTCCTTCGCGGTGGTGCTGGCCACGGCGATGACTTCAGGATACGTCGCCGGCACCACGCCCGAGACCTCCTTGCTCTGATCGTTCCCGGCGGACACCACCACGGTGATGCCCAGATCCCGCAGCTTCTTCACCGCATTGCGGTAGCTGGCATTGTCTCCCAGCGTGCCGGGGCGGCCCAGGCTCATGTTCACCACCTTGATGGCCGGCACCACCGTCGCCGCATTCTTGGCCACCCAGTCGAGACCGGCCAGGACGGTCGAATCATATCCACTTCCAGCGCTGTCCAGAACTTTGACCGCATACAACGTGGCACCCGGAGCCACGCCGATCACATCAAAGCCATCCTGGCGGGCGGCGATGGTGCCGCCGACATGCGTGCCGTGGCCGTTGTCATCCTGGCCCACGGTGGCCCCTTCGGACAATTGCAGCCGGTTGCGCGACACGATGGCCTTGAAGGACTTGCTGCCCAGCGGCAGATCGGGGTGATTGAAATCCACCCCCGTGTCCACCACGGCCACGCCCACCCCGCTGCCGGTCTGGGCGATGACTCCCGGGATGGCCCCGACGCGGGCCACGCCCGCCGGAAGCACCTCCGCCGACCGCGAAATCGTTCCACCGCCTCCGCCGTTCCCAGGCTTGGCGGGCTTCGCATGCATCCCGGTGATGCGGTCCTCGACCACGGAGGCGACATTGGGATCCTGCCTCAGCGCCCCCACCCTTGCTACGGGGATTTCTCCGGCGAAGCCTTTGAAGACATCTGAAAACTCCACGTCTGGCAGGACGGCATGGCGGGCCGCCACCGCCGGAACGGACGCCCCGGCCTTCAGCTCGACGATGTAACGCCCGGGGGCCTTGTCGCCAGGGTTTTGGGCCTGCAGCGCGGCCGTCAATGACAGTGCGATTCCGAGATGGCGAAGATAGTGGGTGCTCATTTGGGTTGGATAAGGCGGAAAATGTAGGCTGAAGTGTCTTCACATAGCAATTTTTTTGTTCGTGGGAGCGAATCTGAATCAATGACTTACCCTTCCGAGACCGCCCGTTCCAGCAAATCCAGCACCGACTCCCAGGCCAAGACCGGCAAGATCCTCGAACGCTCCCTCTGGTTCGCCCCCCCCGCCCCTCTTGAACCTCATCCTGCGCTGCGGCGGCGGGCGAGTCCAGTGCCCACAGCCTCATATCACGGCACCTGCCGGTGCGGTCACCGGGAGCGACGGAGCCTTCCACGCAAAGCCCAGCTTCTCCAGCCGCGTGATCTGGTCAAAGTGCAGCCGCCCATAGACATGGCCGCTGCGCTGCTCACGCATCCAGGCCACGATCTGCCGCTGCTCCTTCCCCTCATTCGGCACATTCAGATGCCCGTGCTGTTCCTTGAAGGCCACCAGCCGCTCAAAAAAATGCTCCCACAGCGAGAGGCTGTCTTTCGGCAGGTCACTCGCCGGAGCCGGGCGCGGCACGCCGGGAGACTCCCACTCAAACCCCAGCGCATCCAGTCGTGCCTTGCGCTCCGGGCTCAGCCGGCCTGTGCGTAATTTTTGCCGCTGCTTGTCCCGCCAGCGCGTGAGACCGGCGGAGGTCTGGTTGCTTGGGGTCACTCCTAGATGGCCGTGCTTCGCCTTGAACGCCACCAGCTCCGCATAGCGCCCCTCCCAGCCTCCTGTCTGCGGAACTCTGCCGGATTCCCATGCGAAGCCGATCTGCTCCAGACGCTCCCGGCGATCCTCGCGCAACCGGCCATTCCTGCGCGCTTTGCGCTGGGTGTTCACCCATTCGCTCAAGGCACCCTGCTTCCTCGGCACCTGACAGTGACCATGCACGGTTTGGTAAGCCACCAACTGCCCGAAACGCAGCTCCCATAGGTCGGCGTTGCCATAAGCCGTCCGTCCACGCGGCGCCCATTCAAAGCCGAGTGCCTCCAGCCGCGCCTTGCGCTCGGCACTGAGTTTGCCCTTCCTCAGATGGACGCGCTGGTTGTTACGCCATTCGTTGAGGCCAGGCGAAGTCTCGTTTTGCCGCGTCACCCGCAAATGGCCATGCCGCTTCTGGAATGCCACCAGCTCCGCGAAGCGCTCCTCCCATTGGCGCACGAGGTGCGGCTTTTTCGACTTCCAGGTGAATCCGAGCTGCTCCAGGCGCCGCGCCCGCGCCGCGGGCATCTGCCCGTCCCGGTGCAGCCGCCGCTGCCTTTTGGCCCATTCACTGAGCGACTGGTTTTCCGGCCATTGCACCGGCACCTCACAATCCCCGTGCTTCGCTCGATGCGCCACCAGCTGATCGAACATCCGCTCCCACTGCTCCTCATTGTATTCATACTCGTGCGCCGGCAGTTTGGTCATCTCCCATTCCAGCCCGAGGGCATCCAATCGTGCGATCCAATCTTCTCTCAGCGTGCCGTTGCGGTATTTGGCGCGCTGATTGTCCCGCCAGCGCAGCAGGCCGCACGAGGTCTCGGTTTGCCGCGTCACCCGCAGGTGCCCGTGCATCTCCTTGAAGGCCGCCAGCTCGGCGTAGCGCTTCTCCCAGCGTTTTTCTTCATCCGCAGGCCTGGCTCGCGGCCGCCGCGCGTCACCGGCATTGGCTGGGTGCTCACTTGCTGGCTGGGTGCCGTTCATGAATGGAGCATTCTGCTAAGCGGCTCCGTTCTTGGCAAGCGCAAGGTGCCCGCTTCGAATGGCCGATGAACCCAACCAACGAGCGGAGCGGCCCCAAACGCAGGACCGCTCCGCTGTTTACCCACCGAGGATGGCCGGGAACCAACCGGCCTCCCGTGCGTGTCGCAGGCCCACGCACGGAAATCTTTGCATCACGCGCTCCCTTCATCGCAGCATTCGTCGTTCGTCATTCGTCATTCGTCATTCATCCCTCCTACGCCCCCACCACCTTCGTCACCGTCGGCGAGGGCGCGGCCTCGCCGCCGTCATTGGCGGCGATGACATAGGCCGAGATCGTCGTGCCAGGCGTCAGGTTCGGGAGCGTGTGGTCGAGGTCGCTGTCGCGCTTCAGAAAGCCGAAATCGGCGTCCACGCCTTCGATCTTGATGAAAATCCGGTAGTAGGTGGCGCGGCGGGCGCGGGTCCAGGCCAGCTCCTCCTTGCCGGCGCCCACCGCGGTAGCTGTGAGGCTGCTCACCGCCTCCGGCGGGTTGGGATGGGCCGGGATGTTCAGGCCAAAAGCCTCCCAGCGCGCGTCATCCGCCGCCAGCAGGCCGCGCAGCTCGTCGATGGTGCCGGAGACCTCCTTGAAGAGCGCGTCCTTGTCCGCGTCCCGCAGGTTCTTGCAGTTCGCCTGGTCGCTTTCCTGGGTGTTCACCAGATCACGCGCCGCCTGAAAGGTGGCGCCCAGGGCCAGCGCGGCGGCGGCCGTGACGGCCAGCGGCGGGCCGCTCGGCTGCGGCAGGGAGGCTTCATGGCCGGTGTTCGCCGCCAGGTAGGAGCGCATCGCCGCCAAAAGCGTCTGGCGCTCGTCGTGTTTCTCCGGCACGCGGGGCTTTTGGGTGAAGCCCGCCGCCGCCCAGCCGGCGTTGTGCATGCGGCCATGCACGTTCTCCATCACATCGCGGTAGGCCGTCAGCAGCTTCTTCACCTCGCCATCGCTGAGGGCTTTCATCGCCGTGCGGGCGTCCTTCGCGGCATCCTCGCACATCTTGAAGACGAGCTGGCTGCCCTTGTTGGCGTTGCTGCCGGGCGCGGCGGCGGGATCGCCCTCCAGTTTGAGGATCGCCGCATTGAGCGTGGTGTCCCGATGATGATACAGGTCGATGACGTCCTGCAGCGTGGCCGCCGCAGCCCGCATCTCCTTGGCGAGCGCGAGCAGTACTTTCTGGTTTTCCGGTGTTTCGTTCATGGTTTTCGTTCCTTTTTTCGGTTGCTGGGCATCCAGGATGGGTGCGGTGTTCACATAGCCGGGGTCTCCCGGCTCAAGCAGATAAGAGGGATCTCCCCAGCGCAGATTGGGGTCATCCCAGGTGACTCCCGAATCCCAGGTCACCGCTTTCACGGCCTGCGGCAGCCTCCCCCTGCGCCCGAGGCAGCTTCCAAGCCCGGCAGCCGCCCCCAGGCCCCACAGTGCCGCCGCTGGAGCCTCCGCGGCCCGAGTCCGATCATCCGATTCCGCCGCTGGAGCCTCCGTGCCCTGAATCCGATCATCCGATGCCGCCGCTGGAGCCTCCGTGGCCCGAATCCGATGATCCTATTCCGCCGCTGGAGCCTCCATGGCCCGAATCCGATCATCCGATTCCGCCACTGGAGCCTCCGTGCCCTGAATCTGATCATCCGATGCCGCCGCTGGACAGCACTCTGCCAGACTCGTCTCCCGCCTTTACCCCGGACGCCAAGGCCCGCCTTCATGCCCCCGGTTGGAAGCACCCCCGCCCGGCACGCCGCCGCCCTCCAGGTGGCGCGTGAGCCTGCCTGCGCGAACGAGTGACTCGGTGAGATCATCGACGCCTGCTTCATGCGGGGTTGGGCGCATGAATTTGCGCTTTTTTACTAACACAACAACTTCATGTCTAGGATTTTATGCGCCTTATGCCGTGACTCATTGAGAATCAGGCTGATAAATTTTCACCTCCCCTCCTCCATCCCTCACAGATCATCCAGCGGGCTCGTTATTTAGCCGCGCATCGTCCCGGCAAGGTCCGTGTTGATGCTGCCGATCCGCACGATGGGTGATTTTTGGAAAACCGGGTCAGACAGCAGAATGAGGACAGCCGAATGGGGTTTTATTCTCCCCATTCTGGTTAAAGCTGCTGACAAAACACATGATCTGTTAACCATCTTCACTGTTCGGCGTTGCCAGCCTTTTTTATGAACGAAGCTCCCAAGAGTCTCAGCTACATCGCGCCGGTCTTCCGAGTGGGGGACATTTCTCGCTCTCTCGCTTTTTACGGAGATCAGCTCGGATTCCAAGTCGATTTCGTTTTCGAGAGTTTCTATGCGGGAGTGTCCCGCGATGGCTGCCACATTCACCTCAAGCACTCCGCGCCGACAACTCGTGACCAGAAGGTTTTCGAGCGAGAGGAGCACATCGACGCCTGCATCGGGGTTTGTAATGCGGCGGGCTTGTCCGCCAGCTTTGCTGCTGCTGATGTTCCCTTCGTTGTTCCATTGCGTCATATGCCATACGGCAGCGAGTTTTACGTTCGCGACCCGGATGGTTACGTTCTGGGGTTTGTTCAGTCACCGCCCATGCCAACATGACCGCAACGCCTGATCCGAAACGCTGTGCCCCAGGGTAGATAAAGCCATGACCAAAGCAGATCTCGAGTTTTTGGTTGCGCTGAATGCGCGCGAAGAATCATTCCTCCATGAATTGCTCTCCGATATTTCTGCCCGGAAACCTCAGGAGAACCCTTCAATGGTCATTGAAGAAATTCTCGCGGTAATCCACGAGTTGTACTCGCTGGGAGTCTTGGGAATTGGCCGGCGCAGGTTTATTGACCGGGCTGACGAGGAGTGGGCGCAGAAGTCTCTGCCAATTGAGTTGGAAGATAGTGCCGAGTGGGCATGGCCTGATGAAAATGAGTCAAAGCAAAGGTGGTACCTCTATCAGGGCACTCATGAAGTAGAGGGGCGGGGCCTGCTGGCGGTTTCAGATGCGCGAGCCAGAGAACTCATGTTTGGCGCGTCGGGGCCCAACAATTCGCCGCAGGACCGGCGGCTCTGAGCTCAAACGTTGGATGAAAGTTCTTTCCGCCTCACACCACCGGCCCCGGCACCTCGGCCCACTTCGCGTGCCATTCCTTGAACACAATCGGTGAGATCTCGCAGGACTTGATCTCGCTGCGACCACACCAGAAGACGCTGGCGCAAGAAAAGGTCAGGGGTCGATTCTTGACAGCCATTGCTGT
>DNXB01000609.1 GCA_003506995.1 Verrucomicrobiales bacterium | reverse complement strand
AAGAAAGCACCTGCCAAAAAGGCGGCGAAGCCCGTGGTGAAGTCGAAGAGCAAGCCCCTTCCGAAAAAAGCCGCGCCAAAAAAGCCCGCGCCCAAGAAACCCTCCCCCAAACCTGTGAAGAAAGCCGCTCCCAAAAAAGCTCCCGCCAAGAAACCCGCCGCAGTCGCTAAAAAGCCTGCCGCCAAGACCGCCCCGGTCAAAAAGGCTCCCGCTCCGGCCAAGAAAGCCAGCGCACCGGTGAAAGCCGCGAAGCCTGTGGCAAAACCAGTCGCCCCTGCGCCCGCGCCAGCCCCGGCTCCGGTGAAGTCCGTGGCAAAGCCCTCCGCTTCGGCCAAGTCCTCCAAATCCACCCCTCCCCCGCTTGCCGCGAAGGGACGCACCTCCATTTCCACCGCCGGCACGCCGCGCTCCCGCGCCAACCGCGAGGAGGAGGGCGTCACCATCGAGATCGCCAAGGGTCCGGTGAAAATGACCACCTTCCTCAAGAAGCAGAAGCAGCGCCTCGTCGAGCTGCGTGACGCCTACCTGAACTCCATCGAAGGTGTCGCCAGCGAGACCATTCGCAATGAAGGCGGCGACTCCTCCGCCTTCGGCATGCATCAGGCCGATGCCGGCAGCGACGCCTATGACCGCGACTTCGCCCTCAGCCTCCTCGGCAAGGAGCAAGACGCCCTCTACGAGATCAACGAGGCGCTCAAGCGCATCGAAACCGGCACCTACGGCCTCTGCGAAGGCACGGGAGTTCAAATCCCCGAGGAACGTCTCGAGGCCATGCCCTTCGCCCGTTACTCCGTGACCTATCAGGAAAAACTCGAGCGCAGCCAGATGAGCGGCCGCTGGAGCCGCCCCGTCCACTCCCTCTTCGGCCTCGACAATGCCGACGACGCCACAGACGACGACAAGGACGAGGACGACGCCACGCCCGCCGCCAATAATAACAACTCCGGTGAATCACTTGACTTCTCCAAGGAGTGACCTAGCCTCCGCGCCCCAAATTTATGCCGCGAGAAATCATCACCCTTGAATGCACCGAAGCGAAGGCCGCAGGAATGCCGCCCTCCCGTTATGTGACCACACGTAACAAGAAAAGCGTCCGCACGCCGGGCCGTCTTGAGAAGGTGAAGTTCAACCACTTCATGAAAAAGCGCACCCTTCACCGCGAAACCCGCTAATTTTTACCCTGACCGCCATGCAACCGAAGACCAAAGAACGCATGTCCAACTTCCGCCGCGCCAATCGCAAGATGCCGCGCCGCCGGGTGGACATTCCCGTGGAGAAGCTCGTTTACACCAATCCTGAGATCCTTTCCCGTTTCACCACCGAATCCGGCAAGCTCATCCCCCGCCGCATCACCGGTCTTCCTGCCTGGCTGCACCGCAAGGTCATTCGTGAGATCAAGCGCGCCCGCGCTGTGAATCTTCTGCCTTGATCCGCAGGCCGCCCGTGAAGGGTTTCTTTTGATCCGCTTCCCACTGTTGCAGCACGCGGCAGTGGGAAGTTTCATTTCCAGCCATGTCCGCCCTCCAAGACACGCAAAGCGAGCTTGATGACCGCCGTCTGCCCATTGACCGCGTCGGCGTCCGCAGCCTGCGCTTCCCCATGCGCATCCGCGACCGTGATGCCGCCGTGCAGCACACCGTCGCCACCGTCTCGCTCGCCGTTGATCTGCCGCATCAGTTCAAAGGCACGCACATGAGCCGTTTCGTTGAGATATTGCACGCGCACGGCACCGAGCTCACCGTTTCCAACATCGTCGCCATGCCGCGTGAGCTGATGAAAAAGCTCCATGCCGACAAAGCGCACGTCGAGATGCGCTTCCCTTACTTCCGTGCCAAAAAAGCGCCGGTCTCCGGTGCCGAAGGCCTGCTCGACTACGGAGTCATCTTTGAAGTGAACGCCGATGCGAAGAAGACCGACTTCGTGCTCACCGTCGAGGTGCCCGTCGCCACGCTCTGCCCTTGCTCGAAAGCCATCAGCGCCCGTGGCGCCCACAACCAGCGCGGCACCGTCACGCTTTCCGTCCGCTTCACCGAACCGGTCTGGATCGAGGATCTCATCGAACTCGTCGAATCCAGCGCCAGCAGCGAGCTGTACAGCATTTTGAAACGTCCCGACGAAAAGTTCGTCACCGAAGCCGCCTACGACAATCCGGTCTTCGTCGAAGATCTCGTGCGCAACGTCGCCGTGAAGGCCAAGGCGCATTCGCGCATCACCTGGTTCCGCGTCGAGGCCGAAAACTACGAATCCATCCACAATCACAACGCCTGGGCGGTGATTGAAAGCCACTCGGAAATGACGAATGACTAAATCCGAATGACTAAATCCGAATGACGAACGAAGCCCTAATGCCCAATGACGAAATGCGCGGCCTCGCGCCTGCCCTGACGGCCTTGCGTCATTCGTGCTTCGTCATTTGAGTTTCCCATCTGCTCCCTATATGTCAGCCGCCACCCACGTCACCGCCGTTCTCCACACCGATGAGCCCAATCTGATGCATCAGGCCGTCGAGGAGGCTGTGCGTCTCCTGCGCGAGGGCGAAGTCGTCGCCCTGCCGACGGAAACCGTCTATGGCCTCGCCGCCAACGCGCTCGATCCCGCCGCCGTCACGAAAATCTTCGAAGCCAAGGAGCGTCCCACCTTCGACCCGCTCATTGTCCACCTGCCGAACAAAGATCAGCTTGATCTCGTCGCCGAGGTGCCGGAATCCATCGCCCCGACGGTGAAAAAACTCATCGAGCGCTTCTGGCCCGGCCCGCTCACGATTCTGCTGCCGAAAAAGCCCATCGTCCCCGACATCGTCACCGCCGGACTCCCCACCGTGGCCGTTCGCGTCAGTTCCAATGCGATCTTCCGCCGCGTCATCAGCGCGCTCGACAAACCGATCGCCGCGCCCAGCGCGAACCGTTTCGGCTCCATCAGCCCGACCTCCGCCAGCGCGGTTCTCACCGAACTCGACGGCCGCATCCATCTCATCGTCGATGCGGGCGCCTGCATGTTCGGTCTGGAGTCCACCATCATCAAAATCGAGCCCGGCAGCCCGAAGATGTTCATCACCATTGTCCGCCCCGGTCCCATCACGGCGGAAGATTTGAAGGTGTATGGCAAAGTGCGCTACGCCACGCGCACCGTTGTCGATGAAGCCACCGAGGCTCCCGGCCAGCTCGCTTCGCATTACGCGCCGAAAACACCGCTGCGCCTGCTCGAACGTCCGTCCGATTTCATTCCTGAGGAAGGCAAACGCTACGCCCTCATGAGCTATCGCGGCGAGGAGAAGGACGGCTATCTCAATCTCACCGACTGGGAAGAGGTCATGATGCTCAGCCCCGGCAACGGCAAGCTTCCCGAGGCCGCCGTGCGCTTCTTTTACGTCCTGCGCGCGCTCGACAAGCTCGGCGTCGATGAAATCATTGCGGAACCGTTGCATGAACACGGCATGGGCATCGCCATGATGGACAAACTGCGGCGCGCCAGCGTCCGCTACGCCTCCTAAATCTCATGCAGCCGCAAAAAGACGCAGAAGACACAAAGAATCCTGTCTCGGCCATTTTTGCGTCTTCTGCGTTTTTTTTGCGGGCATGAACAACCTCCGAATGTCTGCCAGCAGCATGAGTGAAGACACGAAAAGCACCAGTTCGCAGGCGCGGTCCACCGGGGTCGTCTCCATCGCCATCCTTTGCAGCCGCGTCCTCGGACTCGTGCGCGACCAGTTGTTGAACGGCTTCTTCGGCTCCGCGTTCACCGGAGTCTTCACCGCCGCCTTTCGCACGCCGAACATGCTGCGCGATCTTTTCGCCGAAGGAGCGCTTTCCACCGCCTTCGTCACCACGTTCTCGAAAAAGATGAAGACCGAGGGCGACGAGGCCGCCTGGGCGCTCGGGCGCAAGATGATCTCGCTCTCGATGTGGTTCATGACCCTCGTCGCCATCGCCGGCGTGGCTCTGGCACCGATTCTCTTCCGCATCCTCACGCCCGGACTCAGTGAGGAGGCCAAAGTGCTCGGCACCTGGCTCGCGCAGATCATGTACCCCTTCATCGCGCTCGTGTCTGTCACGGCGCTGGTCATGGGCATGCTGAACTCGAAGAAGGTGTTCTTCATTCCCGCCGTCGCCTCCGCCTTCTTCAATCTCGGCTGCATCGTCGGTGGTGTGATTCTCGCCTGGATCATCGACCCCGGCTTCCGTCACGGCAATGTCAGCGAAAAAGGTCTCACCGGATTCGCCATCGGTACCTTGATCGGCGGTGTGTTGCAGCTTGCCGTCCAGCTTCCTTCGCTGCGCCGTGTTGGTTTCCGTTTCCGCTTCGACTTCGGCTGCAAAGACCCTGCCGTGAAGGAAGTGCTGCATCTCATGTGGCCCTCCATGCTCGCCGCCAGCGGCACGCAGGTCGCCGTGCTGCTCAATTCCATCTTCGCCTCCTTTACGGAGGGGCATGAAAAATCGCTCGCCTGGCTGGCAAACGCCCAGCGTCTCCAGCAGCTTCCGCTCGGCCTGTTCGGTGTCGCTGTCGCCACCGTCACGCTGCCCATGCTCTCCCGCCTCGCCACTGAGGGTATGACACCCGCGTTTCGCGGCGCACTGGCCAAAGGCTTGCGCCTCGTGCTGTTCCTCACACTGCCCTGCGCTGTCGGCCTCTCGCTGCTCTCGCATGAGATCATCTCCGTCATCTTCGAGCACGGCAAATTCACCGCGCACGATGTCGCCAACACCGCCGCACCTCTGCAAGCCTACGCGTTCGGCCTCATCTTCTACGCCGCCATCAAGGTGCTCCAGCCCGCGTTTTACACCATCGACCGCCGCTTCATCCCGATGATGGTCAGCCTGGGCATCATCGCGTTCACTGCGACTGTGAACTCCATCACCGTCTTCGTCCTGGAATGGGATCACACCGCGCTCGCCTGGGCCACGGCCATCGGTCTCTCTCTCAATTTCCTCACGCTCTACTTCTGCATGCGCAAGTTCGCCAGCGGTCTTGAAACACGTTCGCTCATGCAGGCGCTCATCAAGCTCATCATCGGCATCACCGCGATGTCCGGCATCTGCCTGGCGGCCAAATTCACGATCATGGCCGACTGGCCGCATCTGAACTTCCTTCTTCGCTGCGCCACGCTCGGCGTGAGCATCGGAATCGCCGCCATCGCCTACTTCGCCGTCACGAAGAAGCTCAAAGTCGAGGAATCCGGCGAATTCCTGTCGTTGCTTGGCCGCCGATTTGGCAAAAGATAGACCCGCATGCCGGTCCAACGTCTCTGGCTCCAAGTCGCCGCCTTCCTCGCCCTCGTCTGGGGTGCGGTGGCTGCGGTCATGTGGGTCACCGAGGATTCTGTGTTCTCGCCAGAGAAGACGCTCGCGCTGATGGAGCAGGCGCCCTGGTTTGGCGATGCAGACCTTGATTCAAAGCAGCGCCTGCAGCATCTCGACAACGTCATCACCTCCGTCATCAGGCTCGACTTCAATCAGCGCAGCACCATGCGCGAGGACGGCCTGGAGATCATGGACCGCTTCTTCAAATCCCTCACCGACGAGGAAAAAGGCGCGTACATCAGCCGCACTGTCGAGGAAAACCTCAAGGCCGTCATGAAAGGCCTCGAAAAGCTGCCTGCGGAAGACCGCCGCCGCATCATCGGCGGCATTCATCGCGAGATGAAGAAAAAGTCCGCCGACAATCCTGAGATGCAGCTTCTCCTCGATCAGGACGCCGCCAGCTTCGAAAAGACCTTCACCAAGGACATAGGCACCTTCTTCAAAGAAGCGCCGCTCTCCATGAAACTCGAAATGGCCCCCATGCTCGAAGGCATGCAGGGCCGCATGCAGGGCATGCGGATGCGGTAAGTAGCCCAGTTGCGCCGCAACTGGTCAGACTCTTGTTGCGGCGCAACAAGGCTACTTTCTCCATCCCATCGGCTGCGTCCACGCGGTCTCCGTCTGCCCCTCAAAGGACGGATTCGGGTGCGGCTTCGATGACACAATCGACGCGCGGAAGTACAACTCCTTGCCCGATGGCTTCCAGGTGATCTCCGTGCCTTCCAGCGTCGCCAGCGTCTTGCCCACGTCATCGGAGTAAAGTTTCCGCGTCGGATAGGTGTCGCCTGCGGGCGTTTGCACCTCTCTCGTGGCCTTTTCATAGCCCTGCAAGGTGCCGCGAATCTCCGTGACGTATTTCACACCCGGCTCCGCGTGAATCCGAATGCGCAGCATGCCGTCCGTGAAACTCACCTCGTCCAGCGTGACGCCGGATGACGCATAAAAATCGCCCGCCTTCATCGCCTTCACAATCTCATCGGCATCCAGCTTCGCCGCCCGCACCATCACCCAGCCTCGACCAGGACTGCTTTCCTCACCATGGTAGTGATGCGAGTCGTCCGTGCCCACGCCATACAGCGGCGCTGCCTTGAACTCCGCGATGCGCAGCGTGTTCGCGATGTCCCACAGCTTCTCGTGTCCCACGCGCGTCTCATCGCCCAGCCAGTTGATGCCCGGGTGGCCGTTGTAGATCTCCCAGAAGTTTTCCTCCAGCACCGCCGCCATGTCCTCCGCCGTGAAGGCCCAGCGGAAGTTCGGATGGTTGATGTGCGTGAACATCGGCACTCCCAGCCGTTGCGACTGCTCATTCACCATCTTGAAATTGGCCCGCAACACCTCCTGGATGCTGCCCAGGTCTTTGATCGGCTTGATCTCCTCACGCAAATTCACCGCGTTCATGTGGACCGGTGCCTTGCCCAGCCCCGCGCTGATCTCCTCCGCCTGCACGATTAAAAACTTGCCCGGCTCCTCAAACTTGGGCCGGTATTCCTCCAGTTTCTTCAGCCGCACCTCGGTCACGCCGTCCTTGTCTCGTGTCGTCACCCAATCATCGCCAAACCGGGCGCGATACTTGTCCATCGTCGTCTTCCCCAGCGCCTTGCGCCGTTTTTCGACCGCCGGAACGCCCATCCACACCTCCTTGGCCTGAAGCACGTTGTGATCGGAGATCGCCAGAAAGTCATAGCCCTTCTTCTTATACCAGTCCGTGATCATCTCCGGGAAATCATTCCCGTCGCTCCACAGCGAATGCGTGTGTGTGTTGCCCTTGAACCACTTCAGCTCCTGGGCGTGGGCGTTTTGAATCAGTCCGAGGGCAAGCAGGCAGAGAAGGGTTGGGCGCATCCTTTCCGAACGTCCAAAACAGGCCGCTTCTCACTTGGAATCACGCGCGTCTTGACTCGTCACATGTGATATGACTACGAGTGTCCTATGAAGCTGTCGCCAATCTCACGTCAGGATCTCATCAAACGCCTGCGCGGGCTTGGTTGGGAAGGCCCGGTTTCTGGCCGCAAGCATCAGCACATGATCAAAGGGCCTGTTCAGCTCACCATTCCCAATCCGCACGGCGGAAAAGACATTGGCGTCAATTTGTTGAAGCTGGTTCTCGATGAAGCGGGCATCTCCCGGCAGGAGTGGCTCAAGCGCTGACCAGAACACGCGAGCGCGATGTTTTCGGAGCATTGAGCGCTGGCAGACCCAGGCCGCGCTTCAAGGCCAGGCTCATCCAATCATCAAGCGCGGACGCCAGTTCGGACACAGCTTCTCTTTTGCTGGCCCCGACGGCCATCAGTCCGGCAAACCCTGGAATCTTTGCCGCATAACCCTCGTAGTCGCCGAGATCGACGATTTCGGCCATTTTCAAAGCCATCCGGCGGTATTTGAGAAGGTTGTCCACGGAAGAAGTATGAGCGTTGACTGGTTGAAATGCAAGCTGCTGAAACGCGTCCCGCAAACTCACTTGGAATCTCGCGGCACCACCACAATGGCGTTGCGCACCGCCCAGCCGGGCTTCTCAAACTGCACCATCCCCGCCTCGTTCCGGCACCAGAGGCCGGTTGAAGGGCCGCCATCGAGATTTAGCGCACGTTTGACCTTCATCTCACTGATGATGCCCGGTGTGACGAGGATATGCGCGAATTCGAGCAAGCCCGCGCGCTTGCAGACGCCAAGTGCCCAACGTCCTTCAGTGTCCGTCATGATGAACGTGCGGTGGTTGCGTTGTTCCGGTTCTTTTGGCGATGGCACAGGCCAGACACGTCCATCGCTCACAAGCCAGGGACTACATTGGACAAACTCAGCCGTAACCATGCAGTAGGA
>DNXB01000508.1 GCA_003506995.1 Verrucomicrobiales bacterium | reverse complement strand
TGTTGTCCGCCTGCACCTGCACGCTGGAGGGCTTCTCAGCGGAGAGGACCACGCAGCCGCCGGAGCGCTCCGTGTTGCCGGTTTTCACGCCGTCGATGCGGTCCACGCCAAGAAGCTGGTTGGTGTTGCCAATAGGCACGCTGATGGGCTGCCCGCCACGGTAGATGGTGATGCTGCGGCTGCTCTGATTGGTGTAAAAGCGCATGGCAGGGCGTGACACGGCGTAGATGGCGAGGCGGCCGATGTCCGCAGCGGTGGAGTAGGGCATGGGCCGCGAGTTTTCGAGGCCATGCGGGTTGGTGAAGCGTGTGCCTGTCGCTCCCTCACGTTTGGCGAGCTGGTTCATCTGCCGAACAAACTCCTCCATGGGATGCCCGCTGCGGCCCAGACGAGACAGGTGGTCACGCCCCACGAAATCTCCCAGCGTGATGGCGGCGATGTTGTCGCTGCCCATCATGGTGGCGTAAATAAGGTCGCGCACGGTCGCCTGATCGCCGGGCTGGAGGCCGACGTTGCCAGGGGCGGCGATTTGGAAGGCGTAGCTGGGCACCGTGGCCAGCACGCCGACGCCCACCTTGGAAGCTTCCGCCCAGTCGAGCGTGACCATCGCGGTGGCGATTTTGGCCAGGCCGCCGACGGCACGTTTGGCGTGCGCATTGCCGGCCACATGGATTTTTTTGTTGAACGCGTCCACCACGAGCACGGATGACTGCGCCAGCAGTGCTGGAACCGCGGTGAGAATGGAAAAGACAAGGCCTGGGATCAATGCGCGACAGCCTGATCGCGCCATGCTGGGGGAAAACATAGGGGCCGATGTTTAACCGCGTGTTTCCGCATCGCAACCGTGGATTTCCCCGCGTTTTCAGCTCTGGTGGCAGACAGCTCAGCCCAAGTGCCAGCCCTCCCTCGGTGTGCGGCTCAGAAAACGGTTCGCCGCCTCGTTGTTGGTGATGCGCATGGCCTTGGCATCCCAGACGATCTTGCCACCGGCGCGATGCGCCACATTGCCGAGGTGATTCGCCTCCGTGAGCGGGCCGGCGTAGCTGAAGGGGCTGCCGGTGGGCGTGCCGTTTTTGATCGCAGCGAGGAATTCGGGGTGATGACCGGGTGAGTCGGCGATGAAGGGCTTCGGGCGCTGGAAATCTTTGAAGTCGGCCTCTGGGAGCAGGACGTGCTTGCCGTAGTCGGAGAGCAGCATGCCTTTGTCGCCGATGAAGAGCACGCCGCTGCTCCACTTGCTGATGTAGGGATCGTTCTTCCACGCGTCCGGTTTGCTCGATCCTTGATGCCAGTGAACCTTGCACGCGGGCATGTCGCCACGCGGGCCGTATTCGTAAACAGCATGCATGGAAGCGGGAGCGATCTCGGGATGCGGTTCCGGGCCAAAGGCCTCCACACTGAGCGGCGCGTCGAGCTTCAGCGCCCAGAACGGCAGGTCGTTCCAATGGCTGCCGAGGTCGGACATGGTGCCGTTGCCGAAGTCCCACCAGCGATACCACTTCGGTCCTGGGAAATAGACGCTGTTGTAAGGGCGCATCGGCGCGGGGCCGATCCACAGATCCCAGTCGAGATAGGGCGGCGGTGTTTCAGCGATGGTGGGCCGCTCGGTCACGAAAACGATGTCGCCGTTCTTCTCGGCGTCCTCCTTGCTCTGCAAACCCCAGGCGCGTGACACGCAGACATGCGCCTCGCTCACCTTGCCGATGGCTCCGCTTTGAATCAGCTCGACCACGCGGCGGTAGTTCGGCATGCCGTGAATCTGCGTACCCATCTGCGTGACCACACCGGCTTCGGCGGCAGCCTTGGTGATGAGGCGTGCTTCGGCGACGTTGTGCGTGAGCGGCTTTTCGCAATAGACGTGCTTCTTCATCAGCAGCGCTGGCAGCGTGGCATAGGCGTGCGTGTGTTCGGTGGTGCTGACGATGACGGCATCGATCTCCGAAGCGCTGAGGGAGTCGTAGAGCTTGCGGAAGTCGCGGAACTTCTTCGCGCCCTTGAAGGCCGCGGCTGCGCGATCGAGATTCTCGCCATTCACATCGCAGAGGGCGACGACGTTTTCACGCGGTTCGACCGGCGGCGGGGGCTGCACGGCTTCACCGGCCTTCTTCGGGTCTTTTTTGGCGGCAGTCTTCGGATTGTAAAGCGTGACACCCGTCAGCTCCTTGATGTTTCCCGTGGCACGGCCGCCGACGCCGATGAAGACGAGGTTCAGCTTCGCATTCGGCGAGCGCGAGCTGACGATGGCGGGAAATCCGAAGGCCGCAGCCGCCGTGGCGCTGCGGGTGAGGAACTGACGACGGGAGGAAACGGGCTGGCTGGTGCTCATGGCTGCCATTACAACGCGCTTCGCGGCATGAGTTTCATGTTTCAGGTTTAAAGTTTCAAGTTGGCATCGCTGCCCACCGACTTGAAACCTGAAACTTTAAACTTGGAACTCACTCCGCCTTCTTCCTGGCCTCGCCTTTGCCCTTCTTCGGTTCGTTGAGCGGCTTGTCGGGATCGTATTTCGGATTGCGCTCGGGAATCTGCGCGCCGGTGTCTTTGAGCCAGGCGTCCAGCTTGTCGCGCAACTGCAGCGCCCGCACGGAGTCATGTGGGGCACGGTTGTCGTTCTCGCCAGCGTCGAGTTTGAGGTTGTAGAGCTCGACGTGGTTGTCCTCGTGGAACTGGATGAGCTTCCAGTCGCCTTCGCGAATCGCGCTGTAGGGCGTGGCGCTGCCGGGATGGTAATGCGGATAGTGCCAGTGAATGGCCTGACGCACGAGCGTGTCGGTCTGCCCAAGCAAGGGCAGCATTGACTCGCCATCGACGATTTGATCCTTCTTGAGCGGTGTCTGCGTGGCCGCCAGCAGCGTGGGAACGTGGTCATGAGTGATGACGGGCACGTCGCAGGTGCTGCCGGGTTTCACCAAGCCGGGCCAGGCAACGATGAGCGGAATGTGAACGCCACCCTCATACGCGCTGCCTTTGCCGAGACGGGCCGGGCTGTTGTCGGTGGGACCGCGTGACCAGCCATTCTGGCGCACCAGGTCGCTGAGACCGCCGTTGTCGCTGGTGAAGATGAAGATCGTGTTCTCAGTGAGGTTCAGCTCCTTCAACTTCGCCCGCAGCGTACCCACGCTGTCGTCAATGCTCTCAACCAGCGCGGCATAAACCGGATGGCTGTGGCCACGATCGGCTTTTTTGGCCTGATACTTCGCCACGACCTCTGGCTTGCCCATGATCGGCGTGTGGACGCCATAGTGCGGCAAATAGACAAAAAACGGCTTTGCCTGGTTCTTCTCGATGAACTTCACGGCCTCGCTCGTCAGCCGGTCGCTCAGAAACTCATCCTTCGGCCCGTCCGGCAGCGTGGCGATCTTGTAGGGCGAGAAATAGCTCGGAGGTGAGCCGCCATGCGTGCCGCCAATGTTCACATCAAAGCCGTGTTTGGTCGGATAGAACTCTTCGTTGCCGAGATGCCACTTCCCAATGCTCGCGGTGGCGTAACCGCGTGTTTTCAGCCGCTCGGCGATGGTTTCCTCCTCCAGCGGCAGTTGCATCGTCCACTTCGGGATGACGAGCCGACCGTTGTCCGGCACATGACCAGCGATCCAGTCGGTGATGTGCAGCCGGGCAGGGGATTTGCCCGTCAGCATGGCCGCGCGTGTCGGTGAGCACACCGTGCAGGCTGAATACGCCTGCGTGAAGCGCATGCCTTCTTTCGCAAGCTGGTCGATGTGCGGCGTCTCGTAGTATTTGGAGCCGTAGCAGCCGAGGTCCGTCCAGCCCATGTCGTCGATGAGCATGACGATGATGTTCGGCGGCGGTCCGGCGGGCAGCGCAGGAAGAGCAGGGACTTTCACCGGCGCTGGTTGGATGGGCGGCAAAGAAGCAGGCGGATCCGGAGCGGGGGCGGCTGCACCGGGAGACGCGGATATCGCGGTTGCAGGCGCGTTACCTTTCGTTTCATCGCCAGGCGGTTGAGTCGGAGCGGTGGTGGGAGCCGCCGTGGTCGGACTGGGAGCGGACTCAGGGCTGACAGGGGCCGTCTGGGCGGACAAAGAGCTGATGAGGCAGAGAAAAGTAGCGAAAAGACGACTCATGAAGGGTTTTGGCTGTGATGAGATGCAGTCTCATTGGCCGCTCCATTGCACAAGGGCTTATTCGCCCATGAACGAATTTTTGCATGCGGCAGCTCCCCTTTATCTGGAGGCTCTCATCGCGCCATGTTCAAGAAAGTGACTTCCTCCGGCAGCAGGAGTTCGGGACGGATTTTCTCGGCGATCTGGTAG
>DNXB01000525.1 GCA_003506995.1 Verrucomicrobiales bacterium | reverse complement strand
AAGCCGACGACGCCGAGCCGCGCGGGGTCGAGATTCCATACGGCGGCATGCATGCGGGCGAGGCTGAGGGCGCGCTGGAGGTCCTGCAGGGCACCGGCGCGGTTGTTGGGATTGCGATACTTGAGCACCAGCGCGGTGAAGCCCACACTGTTCAACCAGCGGGCGATCTCGGTGCCCTCCTTGTCGATGACGACATAACCGTACCCGCCGCCGGGGCAGACGATCATGGCCGGCGCGGGGCGGTCGGCCTTCGGCGCAGGAAACAGGGTGAGCGTGGGACGGCTGACGTTGGTGATGCGTTTGTAGCGGTCCAGCGACGGTCGATGGGTCTCGGGTTCCTTGGCCCCCTGCCCCGGCATCTTGCCCTCCGGCCACACGTCCACGACGGCGGGCGGCGTCTTTGCGGTCGGGGTGTCAGCGGTCGTCTGCGCGCTGGCGATTTGGGCGAGGAGGCAGAGGAAGAGAAGCGGGAGTTTCATGGGGCCAAGCTGGCGTGGGGGGAATGCGGAGACCATTATCAACAGGCACGCGAGTGCAAACCTTGAAATCGGCATGGGAACTGGCAGTCAAGAAGCTCGGGCATCTCAGCCGAAATCTTCGGGCAGCGTTCCCTACCTTGGTGCCTGCCAGCCGAAATCTTCGCGCCAGGAGCCGGACCGAGCTTTCCCCTTGGAGATGAAAGCGGGAGGTGGGGTGAAGCCGACAGAATGAAAAAGCAAAACAGCAGCGCCGGGGCTGCCCGCACGATTTGAGCAACCCTCCTTTTGCCATGATTCGTTCCCTGCCCCCGTTCGGTAAGCGCAGCGGGGACACTGAATGCGAACACTCTTGGCACCCCCTGCCCTCTTATGTCTGAAGACCTTGCACCTCCGCACGCCACCCCGACCGACGTGCCTTTCGAGGAGGACATCGCCGTCTCGCCTACCGCTACTATGAGGAGGAAAAACGACCCGACGGTCGCGCGGACGAACACTGGTACCGCGCCGCCCACATCCTGCGCGGCCCTGTCCCGCCATGGACCGTCGAATCCGGCGCAGGTGACGCCTGAAAGCGCGTACACCGCCAGTCCGCAGCCCTTCGCCTCGGCACAGGCGGATCAGCGCTTCAAAATGATGAGGGTTCCTGAGGTGGCGACCAGTTGCCAGCCTTGGGCCGCCAGTTCGTTCAGCAGGCGCTCAAGGACGGCGGCTTCGGTGCCATGGGCCGGCAACGTGACTTTTCCCAGATCGATCACCTTGTATTGGGCGGCGCCGGGGGTGATGACCACTGGCACCGGTGGTTCTTGAGCCTGGAGGACTGGCAGATGGAAGACCAGCACGGTGAAAGCGATGGCACCCAACAGTTGGAGTGAGAGTTTCATGGATGGTGGGGGTTGATGCGTATTCGCTCCTTGGCACGCGGACGGATGCTTCATTGTGAGTCATGCGGGCCTCGGGTGCTTGAGTGAGGTGACCTCCGCGCCCTCCAAGATAAAAACGCGCTTGAAGCGCGGCCCGCTTTCTGATGGCATGCAGCCGTCGAATCTCCAACCCATAACGGCTCCACGAACTGAGGCTGCCTGCGGCCCACCGATTCAACGTGCCGCAGTCTTCGCGCTGCGTTTGCCGAGGCAGATGAGGCTCTTGTCGCCTCGGATGAAGATCTGACCTTCGCTCAGCGCGGGTGAGGCGAAGACTTTTTCGCCGAGCTCGCTTTCGGCGAGGGCTTGATAGGTCTTGCCGGGTTTCACGGTACGCAGAGTGCCGGTGTCGTTGATGAAATAGACGCGGCCTTCGGCGCTGGCGAGGGAAGCGTGATGCTCGCGCAGGCGCTCTTCCCAGAGGATGTCGCCGGTCTTCGCATCGAAGCAGTGGCCGATGCCGGAGTCGGAAACGATGAGGAAGTGGCCGCCCTCGACAATGGGCGACGGCACATACGCCACACCTTTGTTCGTGCGCCAGACGATGTGGGTGTCGGTGACGTTGCCGCTGCCATCGGGCTTGATGGCGAGGAGATGGTGCTCGGGGAAACCGCCGGTCATGTAGAGCAGGCCGGTTTGATCACTGAAGACGAGCGAGGCGACAAACTGCTCGGTGGGGCCGTCGATGATCCACAGCAGCTTGCCGGTGCGCGGATCGTAGCTGGTGACGCACAGCGTGCCGCTGAGCACCATCTGCGTGCGACCGCCGATGTCACGAATGAGCGGCACACAATAGCTGCGGGTGTGGTTCGGCCGCTTGATGCGCCACAGCTCCTTGCCGTCCGTTTTGGCGAGGGCGACGATGTAGCCGTCGCCATCGTGATCGCAGTTCACGATCACCTTGTCTTCAAACACAATTGGGCTGGAGCAGAAGCCGTGCTTGCTGGAGAACAGGCCCGGACGCACCTGCCAGAGCGGGTTGCCGCTGAAATCGTGCGCGGAGATGACGACCGTGCCCTTCGGCACCTCGCCTTTGCCGATGACGCGACCGCTGTTGGCTTTGCGAGTGGCCTCGGTTTCGGCGTTGTCGAGAAAAGCGGTGAAAATGCGCTCGCCATCGGTCGCCGGTGTGCTGGAGGCCTGGCTGTTGAGGCGATGGATGCTCTCGATGGGCGCTTTGAGCACATTCGACTGCCAGAGCATTTTCCCTGTGGCACGATCGAGGCAAAGCAGCACCCGCTGCTCCGTTTCAGCGATGGCGGAGACAAGGAAGATGCGATCCTGCCACACAATCGGCGAGGCATGCCCGCTGCCCGGCAGCTCGGCCTTCCACGTCACATTGCCGTCAGCCGAAATCGGAAAGCCGCTGTCACGCGAAGTGCCATCAAGCCGAGGACCACGCCACTGGGGCCAGTTTTCAGCGAAGGACAGCGTAGGGCAAAGGGCGAAGAGCAGAGAAAGGGAACGCAGAATCATGCGCGAGGATGAACGCAGCGAGAGGCACACTCGTTGCACGCGCTCGGAATTCTACGCTCTCAGCCCTTGGCCCTATGCTAAAGAATCACCCCCGGCAGATACTTCGCAGCGTCCGGAAATTCCTTGGCAATGGCCTCCACGCGACCACAAAAGGCATCGACCTGCTGCGGGGCATCGCCCGCGTTGGCCTTGCCGGCCTCGACGATGCGCTGCATGTCGGCCTCGGTGAGGGTGAGGCGCGGATCATGCACGAGTCGGACGAGAAGATCGTTTTCGCGGACCTTGCCGGTGCGCATGTCCTTGGCGACCTGGACGGCGTGCTCCTTGATGACCTCGTGAGCCGTCTCGCGGCCCGCGCCGGATTTGACGGCCTCCATCATGACGGTGGTCGTGAGCAGGAATGGCAGGTAGCGCATGAGCTCCTGCTCAATCACGGAATCAAAGACCTCCATTTGATCCAGGATCGTGAGGAAGGTCTCCAGCAGGCCATCAAGCGCGAGGAAGGCGTCCGGCAGCATCACTCGACGCACAACGGAGCAGGACACGTCGCCTTCATTCCACTGATCACCCGCCAGACCCGCGGCCATGGCAAGGTAGCCTTTCAAGATGACGTGCAGGCCGTTCACACGCTCGCAGGAGCGGCTGTTCATCTTGTGCGGCATGGCGGAGGAGCCGACCTGGCCTTTGGCAAAACCTTCCGAGGCAAGCTCCTGACCGGCCATGAGGCGCAGCGTGCGGGCAAAGCTGGACGGACCGCTGGCCACCTGACAAAGCGAGGCCACGACCTGCATGTCAAGACTGCGCGGATACACCTGCCCTACGGCCCCGAAGGCCGCAGGCATGCCCAGGTGGTGCAAGATACGGCTTTCCAGCTCGCTGGCCTTGGCCGCATCCCCGTTGAAGAGAGTGATCTGGTCCAGGCGCGTCCCGACCGCGCCTTTCAAGCCCCGTGCCGGGTAGGTGGCGATGACGTTCTGCAAATCGCCAAAAGCGAGCAGCATTTCCTCACCAAACATCGCCAGACGCTTGCCCAGCGTCGTGACCTGCGCGGCGACGTTGTGAGTGCGGGCCGTGAGCGGAATGTCGCGCGTCTCAGCCGCCCGGCGTGAGATGCCAACCAGCACCGCGACGCTTTTCGAACGGATCTCTAATAAAGAACGGAAGACCTGAAGCTGCTCCACATTCTCCGTGAGGTCGCGGCTCGTCATGCCCTTGTGCAGGTGCTCATGACCGGCGAGTTCGCAGAATTCCTCGATGCGCGCCTTCACATCGTGCCGGGTGACACGCTCCCTCTGCATGATGGCGGCCACGTTGACCCGATCCTTCACCTTTTCATAAGCCTCGATCACGCCGTCCGGCACCGGGATGCCCAGATCTCGCTGTCCTTTCAGCACCGCGATCCAGTAATCGCGTTCCAGTCGGACTTTGCCCTCCGGCGACCAAAGGGCGCGCATGGGAGCTGTGGCGTAGCGTTCGGCGAGGACGTTGGGAATGGAATCGGACATATGGGGATTCTTGATCTAGGCCAAGCTGCGGCAAATCGCAAATCAGATGCCGGACCTGTTCGCTTCGATTTCATTCTCAGAAACCCAGCTCTTGCTCACCCTCGCATTTCAAACAGCCGTCGTAACCGCCATGACGAGTGCTGAAGAATGCATCCACTGGCTCTATTTTGACCGACTCTTTGTTCGGATTCTGGCTTGAATGCTTTTGTATGAATTTCTTCAGCATTTCCGAAGTTTTTCGGCTATTGCGCAGTTTTGATTTGCACTTGTGACTGTAATTCGCAAACCTACCAATTATCTGAAGCCGACTTTTCTCCCGAAGTCAGAAAAAGACCTTGTAATGATGGAATTTATAAGCAACCGTTGAGTCGTCCCAAATCAGAGACTCAATTTTCAATTCTAAAGACCCCAACCTCCCAGTCCACTCCACTAACCATATGGCCGATCCAGCAGCACCCGAACTCATGACCGTGAAAGAGACGGCGGAATACCTCCGCATTCCTCTTCCCACCGTCTATTACCTCGTGCAGCGCGGGCAGTTGCCTGCGGTTCAAATCGGTGGCCGCTGGCGCATCAAGCGCAGCCTCCTAGATCGCGATGTGCTGCGTAAAGAAGAGGAGGCCGGTCAACCAACGGTCTTGGTCGTGGATGACGACCCTGCGCTACAGGCGCTGTTCAAGCAATTCCTCAAAAAGGCGGGATTCGGCCGTTTGGTCGTCGGCACCGGTGCGGAAGCCATCGCCATGGCGAAAAAGCAGAAGTTTGACTTCGTCTTCCTCGATCTCAAGCTACCAGACGTTCCTGGAGACGAGGTTTATTCCCAGCTCAAGGCGCTCTATCCAGACCTGCCCATCGTGGTGATCACCGGCTACCCGGACAGCGAAATTCTCAGCCGCATCCTCGGCCACGGCCCAGTCACGGTGATCAAGAAGCCGATCGAGTACGATCAGCTCAACCTCGCCGTGAAGCAGCTTGGTCACAAAGGTGCCGAGGCCAACGCCGCCTGATCTGCTCTCAACCCAGTCTCTCCCGAGACCAAGCCCCGTCAGCATCCCTGACGGGGCTTTTTCGTGTCTCAGACCGCCGCTGACGAGAAAAACACCCGCTCCGCCGTGCCACGCAGCATCCAGGCCCTGTCCGTCTCGCTCAAAAAATCGAGCCGGTCCCGGATCAGGGCGATGGAATCACGGTAATGGTGCCCCGGATCGACCTGAAACGGGCAATCGCTGGCCCACATCACCCGCTGCGGTCCAAAAGCATCGCGCACCTGACGAATCAGCGGTCCCATGTCGGTGTAAGGTGGCTTTTTCGCACCGAGGGCATAAAACGCGGACGCCTTCACATGTGTCTTCGAGTGGCGGGCGAGGCGCAGAAGATTCCGCACGTCCGCTTCTTTGAAACCACCCGCCATGCCGATGCGGGCAAAATGGTCGATCACCACACTCGTGTCTGGATACCACTCGCACATCTTGTCGATGAGCGGCAGCGTGTCGGGGTTGATCAGCGGACAGACGCTCACCTTCAGCTCGGCGGCGGTTTTCCATAGCGTCGCCATGCCAGGGGAGCCGATCCACGCCGAGAGGTTGGTTGCCTTGCCGGAATAAATGCGGAAGCCGCGCACGCCCTGTTTGACCAGTTGCGTCATCGTGGCGGCCACATCCGGCGCGTTTTCATCCACAATGGCCACGCCGCTGAAAGTGCCAGGATGCTGCCGCATCACATCGAGCATGTAGCGGTTGTCGAACTGGTAGTAGCTCATCTGGATGAGCACGATGCGCCGCACGCCCTCCGGCCGGCAATGCGCGAACAACTGCTGCGGCGTGAAACTCGGCGGGCGCATGTCGCTGACAGCATAACCACGGGCCAGCGGGTATTTGTCCACCTCCGGCGTCCACACATGCACATGCGCGTCGATCCAGTCTCCTTTCTTGAATGAGGGAACCAGCGAGCAGCCGGTGAGCGCGGCGGCGGACGAGACGAGGAAGGAGCGGCGGGTGGGATTCATCTGGAAAGAAAAGGTGAGCGGTGTGAAGTCAGAGGTGAAATGCTTGCGGGCATCTCTACTAACGTCTGACTTCTCACTTTTTACACCTCACCCATTTCGCCCCATGAGCAAGCTGCGCCGAATTTGTGTCTATTGCGGTTCCAACGCTGGAAACGATCCCGCACATCGCGCCGCCGCGCATGCCTTGGGCGCGTTTCTGGCCCGCAGCGGCCTCGGCCTTGTTTATGGCGGCGGCAACGTCGGTTTGATGGGCGCTGTGGCGGATGGAGCACTCTCACAAAACGGTGAGGTGATCGGAGTGATCCCAAGATCACTGATGGAAAAAGAACTCGGCCACGGCGGTGTCACGGAGCTGCATGTCGTGACCAGCATGCACGAGCGCAAACAGATGATGGTCGATCTGAGCGACGGTTTCATCGCCCTGCCAGGAGGTTTCGGCACCTTGGACGAGCTGTTCGAGACACTGACCTGGCTGCAGCTCTCGTTTCACGACAAACCGGTCGGCCTGCTCAACGTCGGCGGCTTTTTCGACGGCCTGATCGAGTTCATCTCACAAATGAGCCAAAGCGGCTTTCTCAAACCCGAGCACGCCCGCTGCGTGCTCGTCGAAAATGATCCCGCCAAGCTGCTCACAGCCATGGAGTCCTTCCGCCCGCCGGATCTGGGCAAATGGATCGAAAAAATGGCCGCCGAGGTGCGCTAGGACAGCTTGTTTTTGAAGTCCGCGTAGCCGAAGCGCCGCACCACGCGGTATTCCCGCGTCGTCGGATCATAGATGGCGATGTCAGGGTGCGGCACGCCGTTGAAGGTCGTCGTCTTGACCATCGTGTAATGCGCCATGTCGGCAAACACGAGCCGCTGGCCGATCTTGAGCGGCTCAGGGAACGAAAAGCCCGTGAGCACATCGCCCGCCAAGCAGCTCATGCCGCCCATCTTGTATTCGTGCGGAAACTCACCCGGCAGACCCGCGCCGAAAATGCGCGGACGATACGGCATCTCCAGGCAATCCGGCATGTGCGCCGTGGCAGAGAGATCGAGGATGGCAGTAGGCAGCACATCACACGCGGATTCATTGGATTCCTCCTCAGCGAGCAGGTCTTCGGCGTTCACGCCCAGGATGTGGATGTCGATGGGAAAGATGACCCCATTCTCATCTCGCAGCATGTTCGCGGGCCGCGCATCCGCGAGTGTGATTCCATCAATGGAACGAAAGTAGGTGTTCTCGCGCTTCTTGATGAAACCCTGACCACTGAAGTAAGCGTCGATTTGTTCATCCGAAGCCTGCTCGGCGGCAATGAACGGCTGGCTGGTCAGAAAAACCAGTCCCTCAGGCTCTTGCACAACCCCCTCGAAGCACCATTCAAATCCCAGCAACACATCATAGGCCAGCAGATTTTCCAAATAGGCCGCTGCCTGGCCCCGTGCGCCAAAATTCGGCGGCGTCGTCAGCTTGATCACCCGGTTGCAGGCTTGGTCGAGGAGCACTTCATGCTCCGCTCCGCCTTCGAGCTGGGCAAAACTCGCCGTGCGGACTTCAAACACCGAGGGAGAAATCAGGCAGCCGTTGGCTTGCGCCCACGCAAGAATCGATTCGGTCTCGGCACGGAGCCGTTCCGCCGCATCTGCGCGATCATTTCTTCGCGCGTCATCTTGGAGGCGGCGATAGAGTTCTCGCGCAAGGCTTCTTGCATCGCCTGGCGTGCGATAGGAGAAAGAATCGGCTGGGGCTTGGACATGCTGAATGGTGGTTTGGGGTTGTGAAATGGCAACCGGTGTTTTCCATGCACCGACGATGTCCTGCACTTCGGCAATGAGATAGCCGGTGTTCAGGCCGGCCGCCTCGCCTGGCTCGATATAAACTTCCTTGCCCCACTTCTCGCGGAAGGTGCGCAAGACGCGGATGAGGCGCTCAACATCGTAGTCCTTGCGGGTGATGTGATGTCCGCCGCCCATGTTTACCCACCGCACCTGCTCCAGCAGACGCGGGAATCGCTTTTCAACAGCGGCCACGGTGCGCTCCAGCACATCTGAATCTTGCTCACAGAGCGCATGAAAGTGCAAGCCTTCGACACCGGTCAAATCCTCGCCTTCAAGTGCTTCGGCGCGAATGCCGAGACGACAACCGGGCGAGCACGGATCATAGAGCGACACCTCGACCTCGGAATGCTCGGGATTCACACGAATGCCCGGACTCGGAGCATGACCGGCGGCTTTTGCGGCGTCCAGCATCGGCTTGAACTTCCGAAACTGGGCCAGCGAGTTGAAACTGAGGTGATGGGCGATGGGAATGATCTGCCGCATCTCCGCTTCTTTGAATGCGGGCGCATAGACATGCACCTCCTTGCCAAATTCCTGAGCCAGCAGCGCTTCATTCAATCCGCTGGCGCAGCAGCCGCTCAAATACTCGCGCATGATCGGAAACACGCTGAACATCGAGAAGCCCTTCAAGGCCAGCAGCACCTTCGCGCCAGACTCGCTCTGCACAGCGGCGAGCTTCTCCATGTTTTTGCGCAGCAACGACACATCGACCACATAGGCGGGCGTGTCGATGGCGTTGATGTCGAAGGCCGGATACGGCTGCTCGTAAACGTGGGAAGGCGTGAGGTCGGTGGAGGCCATGGAGGGAAATGACGAATGTAGAATGACGAATCAATACCGAAACCCGAATGACCAACCACCGAGCCTCATCTCCATGCGAATTATTCTCGTTTGGGGCATTCGGACTTCATTCGTCATTCCTCATTCTGGTTTCGTCATTCCTTAGCGCACGACACGCGCACCACCGCCGCCCATCGTCTTTTCGACTTCCTTGCGGGTCGCCATCGAGGTGTCGCCGGGAGTGGTGGAGGCGAGTGCCCCGTGGGCGGCACCGTATTCGACGGCCTTTTGGGCATCGTTGAACTCCATGAATCCGAACTGCACGCCGGAAGCGAAACTGTCGCCACCGCCGACGCGGTCGAGGATTTCGAGGTCAGG
>DNXB01000639.1 GCA_003506995.1 Verrucomicrobiales bacterium | reverse complement strand
TGCCGCTGACGAGGTTCAGGCCTTCACAGAACACTTTCTTCGTCTCAAATGAGCCATCACCATCCGCGTCTTCCAAAATGCTGATGCGATCCTTCCCCTCCCCTTCCGGCTGGCGGTTCGGATAACTGAACGCCTCCGCTACCCACATTCGGCCGCGTTCATCGAAGCAAAACGCGATGGGCTGCCGCACGTCCGGCTCCTTGGCGATCAGCTCGACCTGAAAGCCATCTTGCACGCGCATCTCGGGCAGGTCCTTGGAGGGATTCGGCAGCAGATGCCAGAGCACGGGGCTTTCATCGCCGCCCTTGTTGCGGTCGCCGCTGATGGTGAGCGTGCTGGCGGCAAAAGACGGCTTTTGATCGTGGAAGACGAAGTCGTCGAAGTTCACATGGCCCCAGCCGCCTTGGCTCGAATCGGTGATGCGAATGAAGATCTTCTTCCCGGCCACGCTTTCGAGATTCACTGCCACGCGCTTCATGTCCTCGCGATCCTCACCGCCGGCTTTGAAGATGACCTTGCCGCCTGCTTCTTCGACGATCTCGGTCTTCATCGAGCGACCCGCGCCGACGAGAAAGCTCGCCCACGGATGCGTGGCGACGAAACTCGATGACATGAGCGTGCCGGTGCCTTTGTCACCAATGCGCTCGTAGCCACCGAGCCAGAATTTGCCTGCGTGCTGTGAGTTGCCGCGTTTGCGTGTTGCCACGGTGTCGCCTTCGATGGGCTGGTCTTTCCAGGCATCGCCCTCGGCTTTCCAGCCATCGAGCGTGCCTGTTTCAAAGCCGAGATTCAGCTCCGCAGGCGGCGAGATGAATGAAGTTTCGGGTTTCAGGTTGGAAGTTTCAGGTTGGGGCTTGAGCGCGTCGCGCTTGGGCATTGCTGTCTTGCCGAGATGCGTGAGCTGGATGTTGCGAAACTGCACCTTGGCCGGTCCGGGGCCGCTGTGGAGCTGGAAGGCGATCTTGCCGCTCCATTCGGCGGCTTTCGCCTCGTGATCGTCGAGCACGCTCATGAGCACGTCATTCACGCGCACCTCGACATGCGACGCGGTGGCGGTGATGCGGTAGGTGTTCCAGTCACCCGCCTTGAAGACGCTCGCGAGGCTCTTCGGCTCCGCGAACACATCCGCCCAGCGCCGCCCATCTGGAGCGATGGACACACGCGACCCGCGTTCGCAGATTAAGGCACGGCCATGCTCGTCGTAAATGCGGCCCAGCCACACCGCGCCTTGATCGAGATCGGCCTGGTAGCCGCTCGCGTGGCCGTTCTCGCCGCGCTGGCTGCGATACTGGATGCCGCTGTTCGCGCTCGGGCCACCGGTGATGCGGAACTCAACGCTGAGATCGAAGTCATGCACCTCGCCATCCCAGAAGATCCACTCGTTGCCCTTGAGCGGCCGGTCCGCTGGAATTTCTCCCGTGATAGCACCGTCTTCGACGCGCCAGTGCTCCGCTTTGCCGCTCCAGTGATTGAGCGTTTTGCCATCGAAGATGGCATCGGCGGCGCACAGGGGCACCGCAGAGATCAGGAGAACGCAGAGAGCTTTCATGAGGTAGTCAGACGAGTCTGACGGGTCGGGCCTGTCAGACAAGTCGGACTTGTCTGACCTGCTGCGAGCCTTTTTCAATGCGCGTATGACTCCTGACGACTCCAGCTCCTAGCATGATCTGCCAGGCGTGCAGATCATCGGCGATTCCGTGACGCAGGGCGACGAACCTTGAGGTCAAGGGGAGCTCACAGCATGCCATGCTCCTTGAAGCTGAAATAGGGCTGGGGGCGTGATTCGGACGGCGTGCCGATGATGACGTGGTCTTGCAGGAGGAGGCCGGTGGCGTCGGCGGCTTCACGGAGACGGCGGGTGATGCGGCGGTCGGCATCGCTGGGGGTGGGATCGCCGCTGGGATGGTTGTGAATGAGGACGAAGGCGTGGGCGTTGTGAATGAGCGCCTTTCGCAGCAGGTCGCGCGGGGCGGCGGTGCATTCGTTCAAACTGCCGCGGAAGACTTCTTCCGTGCGCGTGACGGCGAGGCGGGTGTTCAGCAAAATGACGCGGACGGATTCATAACCAAGCGCCTGCATTTCAGAGCCGATGTAGCTGTAGATGCGCTCGGGGCGGTCGAGGATGACCTCGGCGTGCGAGGGTTCCTGGGCGGCACGGCGGCCGAGTTCGAAGGCGGCGACGAGTTTGGCAGTCTTGGCGGGGCCGAGAGCCTTGATCTTGCTCAAGACGGCAGGCTCAAGGCGGGAGAGTTCGCGGAGAGATTGGTGATCACGCAAGATGCGCTGGCCGATTTGCAGGGCGTTCTCACCCTTGGTGCCGGTGTTGATGAACAGGGCGAGGAGTTCGGCATCGGACAGGGCCTGGGGACCGAGGCGGAGCAGGCGCTCACGCGGGCGGTCGTTTTCCGGGATGTCGTGGATACGGGACATGACTCTGTGCGCGGTTCGCGGCGGCGAATGAGACGAATGCGACTGATGGGAAGGATGCGCCGCTAGCGGGCTTCTGGGCTTCTAACTCGTGGGTGCTGGCGAAGCGGAAGAATCGGGGACGAGTTCGAGTAGGAGGACGAGGACGATTTAGTGGATCGCGCGGCACTGATCCAACAAGCTGTGCAGGTAGCCGACGATGTCATCCAATGCCTGCTTGTGCGGTGTGGCGGCGAGGCCGATGAGATCGGCGCGGGCGGAGGCGAGGAGATCCTGGGCGAATTTGACGGCACGTTCGACGGCGCCTTCGTAGTCGGCGATGCTGGCGAGGATGGTGGTGTCCATCGGCTCGCCTTTGAGGAGCATGCGGCTGAGCTTCTGCTTCTGCGCGTCGGTGGCGCTCTCGAGGAGGTAAAGAATCGGCAGGGTGAGCTTGCCGCGGGCGAGATCGGTGCGGAGGGTTTTGCCGACGGTTTTTTCGTCGCCAACGATGTCGAGGCAGTCGTCGTAGATCTGGTAGGCGGTGCCGAGCTTGAGACCGTAGTCGCGCAGGGCGGTCTGGATGGACTCAGGCTGCTGATTGAGACGTGCGCCGAGCGCGGCGGCGGCGGCGAAGAGCGCGGCGGTCTTCATCTCGATCATCTTCAAATAATCGGTGACGGAGAGATTAAAGTCGAAACGACGCTGGGTTTGGAGGATTTCGCCGGTGCAGACATCGCGCGAGGCTCTGGCGATGGTGCGGCAGACGTGGGTGTCCTCAAACTCGGTGGCGAGCTCGAGAGCGTAGGCGAAGAGGCTGTCGCCGAGCAGGACGCTGAGGCTGCTGCCCCATTTGGCGACGGCGGTGGGCTGGGCGCGGCGGATGTCGGCGCCGTCCATGATGTCGTCGTGAACGAGGGAGGCGATGTGGACGAGCTCGAGGATGACAGAGAGCCGTGTGTGACCCTCATGCGTGCCACCGGTGGCACCACCGGCGAGGACGGCGAGCGCGGGGCGGATGCGTTTGCCCGAGGTCTGGCAGACGTAGCTGACGTAACCTTCCACTCCCGGATCAAAAGCGCGCGCCTGCTCCAAGATGGCGGCCTCCACGCGCTCAAGGTCCGCCCGCACGAGATGGAACGGGAAGACGGGGTTGCTGGCGCTGACGGCGGGTGATGACATACGGACGTTGAAGGTACGATTCCATCACCTACGCAGATTCATTCGTCAACTGCCGTGCCATGGCCGGGCGGTGATGTGTTTTCAAAAGAAATGAAAGCTGGCGCCGTGCTCACTTCGCCCGCACGGCGAGGATGCCGCTGACGATGGCATCGGCCAGCTTCTGCCGGTGCGCAGGGGTGGCGCAGCGCGCGGCCTCGCGTTTGTTGCTGATGTAGCCGCATTCGACGAGCACGGCGGGCATCCGGGTTTCACGCAGCACCTTGTAGTCGCCGTGGAAGATGCCGCGAGTGCCACCGGTCACGCGAGATTTGATGCTGCGGCTGATGGCGGAGGCGATGACACGGCCGCGAGGGCTGCGGTAATAAACCTCCCCTCCGGAGATGAGGGTGGTGCGGCTGCCATTGAAATGAATGCTGACGAAGATGGAAGAGGGAACACGGTTGGCGAGACGCGCCCGCTGGGAAAGCTCCACAAACACATCAGTGCGGCGGGTCATGGAGGTTTTGAGCCCACGGGACTTCAAGCCGGTCTCGACACGTTTCGCGACATCCAGGCAGAGCTTTTTCTCGATCAAGCCGTTCCAGACGGAGCCGCCGTCCTTGCCTCCGTGGCCTGGATCGATGACCACAGTCGAAAACCGGAATGTCTGGGCCGCCGCACCCGTCGTCCAAGCACCCAGCATCAGCGCCAGGCATGCCGCAGCGATGCGTGGAAGACGCGGGGTCACGATCACTTGGGAATCTTGAGTGTTTTACCGGCGCGGATCATGTCGCCAGACAATCCATTGGCCGCCTTGAGCTTGGCCACGGTGGTGCCGTTTTTGCGGGCGATGGCGGAGAGCGTGTCTCCGCTTTTAATGGCGTAGGTTCCGCCTTTGCCGGTGGATTTGGACTTGGAGCTGGAGGTTTTCTTTTTGGATGAGCTGCGCGAGGAGGAGCTGCCGTGGGAGGTGCGCCAGGAGGAATAGTCCATGCCGGCTCCCTGGCCGCCTTCTGCGGCCCAGGCGGTGTTGTAGTCGCCATCGGGCTCGAAGGGGTAGTCCCGGTGGGCCAGGCCGTGGGCAGGCGTGCTGGGTGAGCCATGCAGGTTGATGACCGGCAGGTTTTTGGGCAGGCCCTTGATGCGCGTGGAGGTCTGGCAGGAGGCCAGCGCCAGCGCGAGGAGGAGAACAGGGCAGAATTTCAGCAGATGCTTGGCAAAATGGCTCATGCGGTTAAGGGCGGCACTCTCGCGCAGTTCGCGGCTGAATCAATCCGGCGTGTGAAAACGGCTGATGCGCTCTTTGACGCGGGGGATGCCGTTTTTGTCCTGCTCCATGATGATGATGCGTTCGTGATAATACTCCGTGCCGCTGGAGGGCAGGCTGTAGCGCCATTCGGTGTCCTCCGGCACGTTGCGTTCCATGGGGGTCTTGAGCGTGTTGTAAACCGCCTTGCCGTCCATGCCGACGCGCACCATCTTGAATTTGCGCTCGGAAAAGCCCTGGCCGTAACGCGTGCTGGTGGAGCCGACATGGCGGACGGCCTTTATGGATTCGGTGAAGTCATAGCCGTAGTTCACCATGCAGAAGGCAATCATCAGCAGCGGCACGAGGACGAGGGCGGCAGGGGTGAGGAGATACCAGTTCTTTTTGAGGAAGTCGGTGTTCATGTGACGCGGCCATGCTGGAAGCAACTGCCGTGGCAGGCAAGATAAAACACCGCATGAACAACCCGCGAGATCAAGCCGCCGTCATTCAGCCGCCCTCACAAGCGCAAGTCACCGGGCACATGGGCGACGGTGCCGTTCGAGTAACGCAACTCGCCATTTTGAATGGTGAGATATTTGGACGCGCCCTGAATGTCCTCCTCACTGAGGCCAGGAACGGCGAACATCCGTCCTTTCAAGGCGCCTTGGGCCGCCATGCCGCCACTGACAAGGGCGCGCACGGTGTCGGTCACGCTGTCGCCTTGCACGAAGTCAAGCCCGGCGGCTTGTGCCATCATGCAGGTGGAGGCGAGTTCCTGAGCGTTGCGCCGGTCACGGGCGGCGTAGATGGAGTCATGCTGGCCGAGCATGGGAACCATGATCGAGATCATGATGCCGAGGATGGCGACAAACATCAAAACCTCAAAAAGGCTGAACCCATCGCGAGCGCGTGATAGAAGGGATGGTGAAGCTAGGGCTTTCATGGCGTTTTTGTGCTAACGCTCATAAATTATGATAATTATCTCATGGTCGCAACTCATTATTATCATTTTCATGGAAAACTCTCATCTTAAATACTCAAAAATGAGAAATGGTCTTCCGTGAAGTGCATCCACCACTGGCAGGCCCGCTCCGATCAGGCTGTACGAGATGGCGGCTTACGCCAGCACACGGAACCAGCCCAGGAACTCGCGATTGCCGTCGGTGCCTTGAAGGCTGGATTCGACCAAACCCTCCCAGGCGAGCTGCGGCTGTGAGCGGACGAAAGTTTCAATGCGGGCACAGGCCTTGGCATGCAGTTCTGGCTCACGAACGATGCCACCAGCGCCGACTTCCTCGCGGGAAAGCTCAAACTGAGGTTTGACGAGCACGACAGCCTGCCCACCGGGCCTCAGCGCCTGCAAAACGGCAGGAAGCACCAGGGTGAGGGAAATGAAGGACAAATCAGCCACCAAAAAATCCACCTCCTGGCCCACGTCCTCCCGTTTCATGTGACGCAGGTTGAACTGCTCGCGTGACACCACGCGCGGGTCGCTGCGCAGCTTCCACGCAAGCTGGTTGGTTCCCACATCATAGGCGAAGACCTTCACGGCGCCGCGTTGCAGCAAACAGTCGGTGAACCCGCCGGTGGACGCGCCGGCATCAAGCACGGTCATGCCGCTCACGTCGATGCCGAAATGATCGAGCGCGCCTTCAAGCTTCAAACCACCGCGGCTGACGAATTTGGGCGGCTGGCGCACGATGATCGGCTCCTGTTCCTTGACCAGTGTGCCAGGCTGGGTCACGCGCCTGCCCATCACACTGACCTCACCCGCCATGATGAGGCGTTTGGCCTGTTCCCGCGAAGGCGCGAGTCCGAGTTTGACCAGCGCCAGATCGAGTCGTTCGCGGGACATAAGTTCAGGGAGCCTGGGTCTATTTGCGCACGGGCAGGACGAGTTCGTCCCCGGTCTCAATGCGAACCCCCGGCAGCGCGGCGGAGTTGTCGATGTCCACCACCGCCTCTGCGGCGTCGATGGAGTCACCCACGATGACCCGTCCGACCAGACCGTCGCCACGCCGCACATCAAAGGTCATGCCCTTTTCGAGCTGCTTGTTCTTGCCGGCGTCGATGACGGCGAATCCCTGGTCGTTGTGGCTCTCGATGATCTTTGCCACCGCAGGCATGCCGAGGAGCTGCTTTTGCAACGCGGTCAGAGGCGCGGGCGCTGCGGCAGGGGAGGGGGAGCCAGGCATCAAGCCGCTGCCAGCCAGTGGTGGCATGGCGGTTGCTGGCATGCCTTCTGGCACGGGTGGAATGGCGGCTACGAGCGTGGGGGACTGTGGCCTGGCAGAATCCTGGGCGGCCTGCTGCCTGCGTACCAGCTCCAGTTCACGCCGCGCTCCCTTGGCCTCCTCCTGCGCCTCCCAGGCAAGATAACCGGTGATGGCGAGCAGGATGATCGTGAGGGCCAGGGCAAAATGAGAAAGACGCATGACCGCCATGCTAGACGCAAGCCTCGCGCGGATCAACCACGCTTCCGCTCAGCGCAGAAGTCCCAGCAGCTCGCGCATGCGCAGTTCGATGTTCAACAGGCTGGCCTGCACGCCGGCGAGCCATTGCATGTCCGCACCGCCGGGATTTTGCTGCACCAGCTTGTCGGTGGCGTTCAGGGCGGCGGCGAACAGCGGCAGGCTTTGCTCCAGATCGACCATGAGAAACTCCCAGTGCTCTTTCTGCGCCTCCGCAAACTGCCGCAGCATATGCACCAGATGCGCGGCGAGGTCAGCCACGGTGGAAAGCAGGCGCAGGACCGCAGGCCGGGTGCGCACCTCCTCATTGAAGACCAGCAATCCTTGAAAACGCCGCAGTTCCTTCGCCAGTGCTGCCGAACGCGTCACGGGATCTTTCTCCGCAGGATTCTGCGTGCGGGGGCCCTTTTTATGAGGCGGGCGAGTTTCTGATGACTCCCCAGTGCTCGGGCCGAAAGGATCACACCCTGGCTTGGTGGGCTGGAAGGGATCGTCATAGCCGGGGCTGTGCAGCGCGTCCGCAGAGCGGGAGTTGGGACTTTGGCCGAGAAGGAAATGCTTCCGCCGGGCGCGGTTCTGGCGCAGGAGGGCGGCCTCCTCGTCCTTCGTGAGCTGCCAGCGCGGTGCCGAGACGCGCAGGTGCAGATGCCAGGACTGGATGAGCACCCTCTGCTGGTCCTGGTTGAACCACTCAAAAAACAGCAGGTTCTTCAACCCGGGCGGCGTCGGCAGCGCAGACGCCCCGTCGCCTTGCGAGCGCCGCCGTGGCAGCTTCGCCACGCGGTAGGACGCGGTCATCAGACCACTATAGCCATGTTGCAGGTTGGAAATGGCGCCGGCCTGTTTCTCATTCACCTCCGGCAGCGGATTGTGGAAGTCCACCCGGCAGCCGGCGATGTCTCGCAGGAAATTGCCCACCAGTTCGACACGCACCGGCTGCGGTTGTCCGGCCAGATGCAGCACACCCGTCACCAAACCGGGCACTTCATTGGTGAGATATCCACCGAGGATGGACGATTCGAGGCAAATAATCATTACTTGTCATATAAACTAGAGGGCGGTGGCGTCTGTCGCAAGTGCCTCACCATCTTTTTTGAGAAAAAGAGCGTGCAGAAGCCATGTGACATATCCTTTGCCAAACTTGCGTGGAACTTTGGCAGGATTGCTGCTTGTTCCACGCTGTGTTCGGTGATAATACGCACCTCCCCCAAAACCTAACCCACTCCAATAAAACACCCATGAAAGACCTCGTTTACCTTAGTCGCTCCTTCGTTGAATTCGGACCCTTTGCCAAGAAGGAAATCCTCGACTTCCAAAAGCGCGGCTTGCTCACTGCCGCCGATTACCTGCGTGATGAAGGCAGCGACAACTGGCTTCACTACCAGGAATGGCTGACGGTTGTTCCCATGCCCGCCCCGAAACTGGTGAAGCGTCCCGCCGCCACAAAACCCGTCGCAAAGGCCGCTCCGGCCGCCAAGAAGTCCAAGAAAGCCGCCTGAGTTTAAGCCGGTCTGCCAGTGCGTCGGTGCAGCCGTGGGCCATTCAAGCCCCTGGCTGCAACGACTGACTGGCGCATCGCCCCTTGTCGGCCCGTTGATCCATCGTCCCATCGCTGGACTGCGCTCCCCACGCATGCGATAAAGCCCGCGTGACCGACGCGACCACCCGCACGCTGCGCAACGAGCTCTGGCGCTCGTTGCCCTCTGGCGTGATCGACACGCTCACGGCCACCTTCGGCATGCTCATCGCTGTCCGTGTGTTTCACATGGGGGATGTGGCGAAGTCTGTCTTCCTCAGCGCCACCAGCGGCGGCATGGTCGCCAGCTTGTTTGTCGTCCCGCTGCTGCTGCGGGCCAAAAGCACCCTCCCGCGCACCGCCGCGAAAGTGCAGATGCTCGGCGGGGCCTGCATGGCTGTTTCCGCCGCTTTTCCGCATGATCCGCTGCTCTACATCGGCGGTTTGAGCCTCGGACTGTTCTGCCTGTCGATGCAGATTCCGCTGCTGACGCAAATCTACCGCATCAACTACCCCGCCGCCGTGCGTGGCAAGCTCTACGCCGTCACCGGTGTCACCCGTGCCGCCGCCGCCATGTGCTTTGGCTTTGCGGGCGGCAAGCTGCTCGGCTGGGACATGGGCCATTACATCTGGCTGCTCTGGGCTTTTGCCGCCAGCGGCTTCATCTCCGGATTCTGGACCTACGGCCTGCCTGCCACGCCCTGGGAGGCCCCCGAGAACTCCAGCACCAATCTTGGCAGCGCCTGGCGCTGGGTGCGTGAGGACCATGACTTCCGCATGCTGCTCATCTCCTGGATGATCATGGGCATCGGCAACCTCGCCGCCGCCTGCCTCTTCGTCGAGTACCTCGCCAACCCGATTCATGGCATCAACCTGCCCGCGTTTGAGGTGGCCTGGATCACCGGCGTCATCCCGGTGCTGGCACGCATCCTGTTCTCCTACCCCTGGGGCCTGGTGTACGACCGCTTTCATCTTTTCACTGTCCGCGCCGTGCTGAATGTCTTCTTCGCCGCAGGCATTCTGTGCTTCTACCTCGGCCACAGCCTGTTTTGGTGGACGCTCGGCATGGCTCTGTGGGGCATGGCCAACGCCGGTGGCAACGTCACCTGGGCGCTCTGGGTCACCAAACTGGCCCCGAAGCATGCCGTCGCCGAGTACATGAGCGTCCACACCTTTCTCACCGGCATGCGCGGTCTCGTCGCGCCTTCGCTTGCCTTTGCCATGCTCAAAGTGATGTCGTTCGACACCTTCGCCATCCTTTGCGGTCTCACCATCCTCTCCGCCAGCGGCTTCATCGGCGTCCGCGCCCGCAGCAGCGACCCCGAAACCTCCAAGCGCCTCAGCCCTGGCGCCAAACCCGAACGCCTATGAAAGCACATCTCGTCCAAATCGACTCCGTCTGGGAGGATCGTCCCGCCAACCACGCCAAGGCGCGCAAACTCATCGCTGATGCGAATCCGCAGCACGGATCACTCATCATTCTGCCGGAGACCTTCTCCACCGGTTTTAGCATGAACCTTGCGGTCACCGCCGAGCCTGAAGATGGCCTCACCGAGCAGTTCCTGCGTGAAATCGCCGCCGAATACCAAAGTTGCGTCATCGGCGGCGTGGTGACGCAGGCCGCCGACGGTCGTGGCATGAACCAATCCCTCGCCATCTCTCCCGCTGGCAATGTGATCGCACGCTACACCAAAAATTATCCTTTTAGCATGGGCGGTGAAAACCAGGTCCATGTGAAGGGCAAAGACGTCAGCGTGTTCGAGTGGCAGGGCCTGTGCATCGCCCCGCTCATCTGCTACGACCTCCGTTTTCCCGAACTCGCCCGCAGCGCCGTGGGTGCTGGAGCCGAAGTGCTCATCTACATCGCCGCGTGGCCCGTCAAACGCATCCAGCACTGGATCACGCTGCTCCAGGCCCGCGCCATCGAAAACCTCTGCTACGTCATCGGCGTCAACCGTTGCGGCACCGATCCCCAGTTCACTTACACCGGCCGCAGCCTCGTCGTCGATCCCCACGGCATCATCATCGCCGACGCCGCCGAGCAGGAACGCGTCGTGAGCGCTCAACTCGATCCCGCCGTCGTCCGCGACTGGCGCTCGCAATTCCCCGCGCTCAAAGACGCGGGATTAATGACGAATGCAGAATGTCGAATGTCGAATGGATGATCGCCACCACATTCGTCATTCGTCATTCGTCATTCGTCATTCGTCATTCGTCATTGGCCGCAGGCTGGTCCGCATCCTGCCCGCTTCGAGGATCGCATCAAAGCGCCGCGCATCGTCTTCACGCGCACCGCTCACCAGCACGTAGTCGTACTTCCGCCAGTGCTCCATCTCTGCCGCCGCGTTCTGCATCCGCAGCTCAAACGCCGCCGCGTCCTCCGTCGCACGACCTGACAGGCGGTTGCGCAGTTCATCCAGGCTCGGTGGCATCACAAAGATCTCCAGCAGGCAGCGTTTAACCAGTTCGTCCTCGCACGCGCGCACCTGCGCCGCGCCTTGCACGTCGATGTCCATGATCACATCCACGCCACGCTCCAGATTTTCATAAACGTAGCGTTTCAGCGTCCCGTAAAGCCGCCCATGCACGCGGGCGTGCTCAAACAGCTCGCCGCGCTCCACCCGCGCTAGGAAATCCTCCTCCGTGAGGAAAAAATAGTCCTTCCCATCGACCTCGCCCGGCCTCGGTGCGCGTGTCGTGCAGGAAACCGAAAACACCGCCTCTCCGCGATCGCATACCTTGCGCGCCAGCGTCGTCTTGCCCGTGCCTGAAGGGCCGGAAACCACGATCAACTGCCCCAGGCGCTGTTTTGAAAACTCCATGACTTCGGATACCCACGCCAACCGCGAGTGCAAGAGACTTGGCAAACCGCCAGTAATGCTCCACCCTCAAACCCCACCCAACTCAACTCATGCAACACGCATCCTCACGCCGTCAGTTCGTCAAAGTCGCCGCCGCCTCGGTGGCAGCACCATTCATCCTGCCTTCGTGCGGCAAACGCAGAAAATCGGCCAACGAGCGCATCGTTCTGGGATTCATCGGCGTGGGCAAAATGAACAGCGGCCATCTCGGCAGCTTTCTCGGCCGCAAGGAAGTCCAGATCGTCGCCGTCTGTGATGTCGATACCACGCGTCGTGAAAACGCCAAAAAGACCGTCGAAGAACGCTATGGCAAGGATCAGGACGCCGCCTTCAAAGGCTGCGAAGCCTATGCTGACTTCCGCAAACTCCTTGATCGCAAGGACATCGACGCCGTCGTCATCGCCACGCCCGACCACTGGCATGCCATCATCGCCATCGCCGCGTTGAACGCCGGCAAAGATGTGTACTGCGAGAAGCCGCTCACCCACAACATCCACGAAGCTCTCACGCTCATTGCCGCCACGCGCAAAAACGACGCCATTCTGCAAACCGGTTCGCAGCAGCGCTCCAGCAAGGAATTCCGTGTCGCCTGCGAACTCGTCCGCAACGGCGTCATCGGCAAGATCAAGAATGTCGAAACCTCCTTCGGCTCTCCCGCCAAACCCAACGCCAATCCCGAGGAACCCATGGAGCCCGGCCTCGACTGGGACATGTGGTGCGGTCCGGGCCCGCTGGCTCCTTACAGCAGCGTGCTCAGCCCGCGTGGTGTCCACGGCCACTTCCCCGCCTGGCGCCACACGCGCGAATACGGCGGCGGCATGATCACCGACTGGGGTGCCCACCACATCGACATCGCCCAGTGGGGCCTCGGCGAAGACGAACACGGTCCGGTCGAAATCATCGCTCCTGAGAAGCACGACGAAGCCACCGATGGCGCGAAGCTCATCTACGCCAGCGGCATTCCGCTCCTCCACAACGGTAAAGGCAAGGGCGTCTCCTTCTTCGGCGAAAATGGTGAAGTCCACGTCAACCGTGGCAAGTTTGAACTCATCCTCGCAGGCAAGTCCGTTCACAAATTCTGGGACAAGGACATCGACAAAGGCACCTCCCTCGACCGGGAAGTCACCCTCACCGAAAAAGAGTTCCTCGCCGATGCCAAGGTGAAGCTCTACAACTCGAAGAACCATCACGAAGACTGGATCAACTCGATCAGAACCCGCGCGAAGCCCATCTGCGACGTGGCCATCGGTGCCAGCACCGTCATCTCCTGCCACCTCATGAACCAGGCATATTACCATGGCGGCACCATGAAGTGGAATCCCGAGAAGCATGAGTACACCAGCGGTGGCGACGCCAAGTGGCTCACCCGCGACTATCGCGGCGAGTGGAAAGTCTAACGTACTCTCGAACTTCAGTTCGTTCTTCAGAGGCGGCCTCGCAAAAGGCCGCCTTTTTCGTGGTCTTCCTCTACCTCCTCAGCACCAGGATCAACTCATCCAATTTGTTCGCGATGTCCTGCACCTCGCTCTGCGTCGGCGGATCGCTCACCGTCATCCCCAGCGTGGCCACGTTGTTGCTGTTGGCACTGGTGCCGCCGATGGCGTCATCGAGTTGTTGCAGCGTCACCTGACCGGACTCGCCCGGCGGCCCCTGCTCGCCTTGGGGGCCTGGCTGACCGGGAGCGCCGTCGCTGCCGTTGCTGCCCGCAATGCCATCGCTGCCGCTGGTGCCCCTTGGCAGGGCAAAACTGAAATGGAGAGTGCCGTCTGCCACGCTCAGTGTCACCACCGCCGGATCACTGGGTTCGACGGTGCTCACCCCATCCACCTGAGCTGCCGTGATCGTCTGGATCGCGTCGATGAGGTCTTTGAGGCCGTGCAGTTGCGCGCGCATCTCTGCCGAGGAGTTCGGCGCGTTGTTCGCGGGTTTGGTGGGATCGAAGGGCATGGCACGGAGGAGTTTGCAGTTGATGACGATGCCAGAGCGCAGCCGAGCATGGTCGCTGTCAGCCCGTATCAAGGGAGGACGAAGCATAAAGCGACGAAGCAAACGAGGCCGAAATACGGGTGATCGACAGCCTTCTTTAATGGGACGGTCATCTTCATGGAGCGCCGGTGGATGAGGTGAGATGGGATTGCGGCTTGCTCCTCGCGAAGATGTAGGCGCGGCGGCTCTGGTGCTCAATTTCGGGATAAGGCTCCCGCTCGACAATCTCTTCAACCTCGAAACCTGCCATCCGCAGCCAGTCCGACATTTCCTGGGATCGGAAGAGGAGGAAGTCCACGCACACCTTCTTGTCCCACCATTCGTCGAGGTGAATCGTCCCGTCGCCGATGTGGAAGGTCAGCAGTAACAAACCTCCCGGCATGAGCACTCGCCGAAGTTCGCGGAGCGCCTGCACCATGTCGCCGTGCGGGATGTGGATGAGTGAGTAAAACGCGGCGACGCCTGCCCAAGTCCCGTCGGGCACGGTCAACGCCATCATGTCTCCCGTTTGGAAATCAATGCCCTCATTCAAACGCCGCGCCTGCTCGACCATCTCTGGAGACAGATCAACCCCGCAAACTTCAACGCCCTGTTCCCGCAGGTAGCGAGCGACGTGTCCGGGGCCGCAACCCATGTCGCACGCTGGGCCAACATCGCGCACACTTGCTGCGAAGCGGTCGAGAAGCTGCCGGTCCAACGGCTTGTGCTTCAACTCGTCGTAGATACGCCGGACGTATTCGTCGGCGACCTGATCATAGCTGACTTGAGTGCTCATATAGCGGCGGTTTTCATGGCAGTTATTCGTTGGGCGCGTTGGTGGTGTTCGTGGAAGTGGACAGCTTCCTGGCGAGTTCCAAGATGATCTGCGGTGGGATGGCCAGCGTCGAAAAGCGGTCGAGACGCGCGATGTTCACTCCGATCACGCGCCCATCGAGATCAACGACTGGCCCGCCACACTGTCTCCGTCCGACGATGACGTCATGCGTGAAAACTGCGGGCAACCCGCTCAGGCGAAGACTCGGGTCAGCGTAGTCATGTCTCGTGATTCCTTGATACGAGTCCAGCGGCATAAAAGCACGGGTGGTGGCTGCATCGCGCAGAATCGTGAGCTGCACATAGTCGCCGGAAACAAGTGTGTCTCGCTTGGCCTCTAGTTCATAGCTGGCCAAGTCTGGAGTCGCCCTGCCATCCACATGCGTGATCACGTCGCCTTCGCGAACGCTTCCCCGGATCAAGGGGAGAAGGCGCTTGTCCTGAAGTTCACGGGTCGTGGTCGAGACCGTCACGCCCGCTTTCAATTCTTTCACCTTCAGGGGCACGGTTCCCTGATACGGCGCGATCTTGGACGCATGATCCACACTGCCGACCACGCCCGTTTCGGTGGTCTCCTTGGCCGGAACCGGCACCATGACGATCACACCCCGGCGGGGTTCCGGCTGTGTGCCAAAAGGGGCGGCAGTCCAGCCGCCTCTCGGGAGTTGCAACAGCGCCACGTCATCCTCCACCGCATCCGCGATGGCTTTCGCCGAAAGCTCTTCTCCAGAAAATGTCCGACAAGTCAGACGCCCAAACAGAATGCCGCGGTGCGTCATGATTTCCGACCGCTTGGTGATTACCCTTCCCGTGGCATCAAGTATCGTCCCCAAGATCACCGATTGCCCATCGATGAGCACTTCCACGGTTCCCCGGCGGGCCGGAGCCAGCAGGTCAGCGCAAAGGGAGTTGACGAAATGCCGCCGGGTGTCGATGGCATCGCGTTTTTTGCTCGTGAAGCCCAGCTTCACTGCTTCCTCGCTATCGTCGCTCGTAAGGAAGGTGGTTCCATCCATGATGCGGCTCACGTCGGCCCACTTTCCAGGGTGCCTCAAGGCCGGACCGATGCTGACGTTCAGCACGCCGATCATCCTTCCATCCAGATCGAACAGCGGTCCGCCTGAGTCACCGGACTTGATCAGGCAATTGGCATAGACGGAGGACTTGCCAAGACCGGCCACCCGTCCAAGGCGTAACACGGGAGTCGCGAGCGGCATGACTTCGTCCAAGGGGCCAGGGTAGCCAAGGTGGAAACATCTGTCTCCGACTGCCAGCGGAGCGGGGCCACGCAAGGGAACCGCCGTATAACGGCCCGGCTTGAGAATCTTCAGCAAAGAGAAGTCCCGGCCCTGTCCAGAGAAGACGCTCTCGATCACGACCTCCTCAATCTTCCCGTCGGGAAAGACAGCCTTCATTTGAGCGCCTGTCTGCAAACCGTGATGACCGTGCGTCAGGATCAATCCCGAGGAGTCGATGACGACTCCGCTGCCTTGATCGATTCTCTCGTTGTCCGCTCCGCTGGACAATCGCACCACGGCGGGAGCTACTTTGCCAGCGGAGGCGCGCAGCCGGGCTTCTACGGCGCGCGCATCTTCGATGGACGTGAACTCGCTTTCAGAGATCCCCGCCGCAGTGAGCAGGAGTGGCAGCCAGACCAGCGGCAGCAGCAGCAGCTTCATAGCGACACGATACTTGAGACGAACAGCTCTTCGGAGCGGCATGTCGCAAGGCAACGCAGAAGTCGTGAGTTCATGTGTGTTCATCCACCTCGAGTTGCGGCTGAAGCCAGAAGCCGACAGAGCTTCGTCATGAGAAATCGCGCGGTCATCGTGGAAAGTGTTCTTCATAGCAGTCTGGTAAATTAGCGACTGGGCACCATGGGCCTGGAGGTGCTGCCCGAGCCAGTGTTGAAACCGAGTCGGCGAAACTCTGCCTTGACTTCTTCCAGCAATCCAAAGTCGCGCGAGAAATCAGCCGTCCGGCTCTCCCGCGTTACGAGCACTTCCCCCGGATTCGTCAGCCGCATCCGGCCGACATCCACGTCGTCCACCCACCACAACACCTCCTTGCCCGGCTCCCAGACGACGGCCCATCTGCCGCGATTGGCCGGGCCAACCTTCGGGTAAATGCTCCATTGCTGCCGAGGTTTCCCATCGACGGCGGGCCACAGGACCGTGAACCACTGCTTCCCTTCGCTGGGGCGGCAGAGATATAAATCCCGTCCGCCGCCGAGGTCGTATTTGCCCGTGCGATTGGCAACGCGAAACCGGCCGTCGCCCACCCGCCCATCCTGAAAGGAAAACTCCACGACACCGGCCGCCTTCAGCGTCTCCAGCACTTCAGCCACCCTGGCCAGAGGCACGGTTGCGGCAGCGCGAATCTCAAACGGCTGCTTTGGACTCTTTGCGACCGCTGCCTCTAGTTCACCCAGAGATACGATCTGGCCATTCCACGAAATGGTCCCGTCCTGGTTCAGACGCACATTCGACTGGCTGCCTCCTGCGAAGGCGACGATGGTGTCGTTCACCCGAGGCCACTGACTCAATCTGATTCTTTGGAGGATGATTTCGACCGGCTGGCTGTCCTTGCTGGCGGCGGAGACGACACTGAGCCGCACTAATGTGCCTGCCCTTCCCCGAATCATGCTCACCACTTCGGCGAGCGTCTTTCCACCGAGGGGAACGGCAGGCTGATCGCCTTCCGCGATGGCGACGATGGTGTCGTTGACCCGAAGCCGCTGACACACCTCGGCGGGTGATCGCGGTTTGATCTCGCTGATCTGAACCTTTCCATCTTTCACGGTAAGGGAGATGCCGATGCCTCCGGTGGTCTCATCGACGGGCGGAGCGGCAGGCGCCGGACTGGTCTCGGAGGTTCTGCTTCCTGCGGGATTGCGGGCTGCGGTCGATGGTCCCGCAGTCGTGAACGAGAGCGGCTGAAGTGTGGCTTCGTTGGTGTCGGGCAGCGATTTCAATCTGACTCTTTGGAGGATGATTTCGACCGGCTGGCTGTCCTTGCTG
>DNXB01000640.1 GCA_003506995.1 Verrucomicrobiales bacterium | reverse complement strand
TGCGGACTCGGAGGTCCGCGCTCCACAGACGCTCGCTGACTTGGAGAAGCTGCTCACTGATGGGAACGCAATGGAGCAGCTCTTCAAAGATGCGAAAGTTAGCAGGCAAGCGCTTCGCAGTATCCCCGACTTCACGAAGCTCAGCGCTTTGGAGCTTCTCGATTGTTTTAGTACCGTTCACACGGGGCATCGCAGGCTGGCCGCTGAACTGCTGGGAGATCGTTGGTCGTCACTCAACTCGGAGGAGAAGGCTGCATTTCTCCGAGTTTCCAACAACTACAAGTTCGTCCCGTTGGAGAACATGGTGATGCTCCATGAAGCCTTCCTGGCCGCTCTCATCGCCAGTGATGGGAAGGATCAGCAGCTCATTGATCACCTTCTGGGCAGCCTGCGGTCTCCTTATGTGGCTCAGAGGAGGGTCGGTGTTCTTGCCTCTGAGTGGCTGTTGCTCAACAAAGACGCAACCGCGATAGACAGGAAGGCGATCTGCGCGGCGCTCATACGTTCGGGCATTGATGAATTGCGAAATCCGTTTTCAGAAGTTGCGAATGCTGCTTCGCCAGAACCTCATGAAGATCCGCAGATACGTCAGGTCGTCATTCACGCTCTTGGGTGCCTTCTTTCACGCGAGCCTGAGATGGTCCTGGGCGAGCTGCTCACCTTCGCCAAACCCAGCCTCACCAACGGCCCCACCATCCAATCCCCCCGCGGCCCGAAGCAAATCCCCGTGCGCGAGGCCTACGACCGCGAGTTCGAGCGCTTCCTCGTCCGCATGTTCCTGGAGCGTCATCCCGACATCGTCGTGAAGTTCCTCGACTCCGAAGCCGCCGCAAAGCTGCCCGTCGAGGCCCGCGTGCTCGCCTCGCTCGCGTTGGAGCCGAAGGCCAGTGCTTCCCGCGTCGCGAAACTGCTCCCGCAGCTCGACCGCGCCCCGAACGACGAAGAACTCCTCCGCCTCGCCCAGTTCCCTGCCGAAGCTGGTGTCGGCGAGGCTCTCCAAGCGCTCCTCACGAACGAAAAATCCCGCACCGCCGTCGCCGAGAAGCTCCTCGCACAACGCACGAAGCTTGATGCGGCGCAGATCGCACCGCTGTTGACGGAGACGGCACGAGCGATGCTGCGGAGCGCGGATGCCCCCATCCGCAGCCAATCGCTGGCCCTCATCGGCGGCTTCCAGCTTGCGGCACTCGAAGGTGATCTCGTTTTGCTGCTCAAAAACGACCAGAGCGGACGAGGCGTCCGCGCTCCTGTCTTGAATACCCTCCGCGACCTCCGCTCTGCCGAATCCGATCTCTTTGCCTCGCTCGCGGAATCCGATCCCGATCCCCTCACCCGTGACGCCGCGCTCGAAGCCCTCGTCGCCTCACGCTCGCCGGATGCAGCCACACGGCTCCTCGCGCTCTACCCCTCACTCCAGCCCGCACAGCGCCGCACCGCGCTGAACACGATCTCCAGCACCCAAGCAGGAGCCAAGACCATCGTCACCGCCTTGCTCGACAAATCCCTGCCGCAAACCGACCTCGACGGTCCCACCGTCGAGCGACTCGCCACCGTGCTCGGTGATGATCCCGCATTAACCAAACTCCAGCAGCAGCTCGGCGGCATCTTCCGCGAGGTCTTGCTGCTCGACGGCCAGAACACCGCATGGGTGGACTCGAAGATCACGCTCGACGGCCCCTTCACCGTCGAGGCCTGGGTGAGGCTCGCGCCCGGCATCGGCAATGAAGACAGCCTGCTGGGCACCGCGAATGGCATCCAGCTCAATTTCTTCCAATCCAAGTTCCGTGTGTATGCCGGGCCTGAGCTTCACGACGTCTGTGTGGCCACCAAACCGATGACGCCGGACCTGTGGACACACCTCGCCGTCACCCGCGATGCCCAGGGCATCATCCGCATCTACCAAAATGGCGAACTCGACGCCACTGGCGCCAAGCCTGCGCCGCAGAAGTGGGAGGACTGCAAAATCGGCTGGAGCGGCCCCGCGAAAGGCACCGAAGGCGTCATGACCGAGTTCCGCGTGTGGAAGACGGCGCGGAGTGCGCAGGAGATTCGAGGCACGTTTGATCGAACGTTAGGAGTCCCGGCTTCAGCCGGAAAAACGTCGTCAGCAGATTCGCCCATCGGAGACCTGGTGATGACCTTTCCTCCTAAAGGCGGGACTCCGAGCGGCAAAGGCACCCGGCTCGCCAAGACCATCGACACTCCTCCGCTGCTCACGGAAGAGCAGGCGAAGGCGCTCGACACCAAATTCGCCAAATTCACCGCCCTGGCGCCCAAAGGCAACGCCGCCAACGGCAAACTCCTCAGCGCCCTGTGCATCGCCTGCCATCAAATCGGCAGCGAAGGCGGCCAGATCGGCCCCAATCTCAGCGGTGCCGGCGCGATGGGCCTGGAGGCCGTGTTGCGCAACATTTTGACGCCCAACGCCGCGATGGAACCCGGCTACCGCATCTACCGTTTGGAGATGAAGAACGGCGATCTCATCGACGCCTTCTTTGTCAGCGAGGACAAGGACGCCACCGTCATCCGCCAGCCCGGATTGCCAGATCGACGCCTCAACAAAACCGACATCCGCAGCACGAAGTTCATCCGCCGCTCTCTCATGCCCGAAGGGCTGCTCGATGCCCTGCCAGATCAAGGCGTGGCCGATTTGCTCGCCTACCTGATGACCTTGAAGGGCTAGCTGTGGCATGGGCTTTCTAGCCTGTGATTCATCGTCGTCTCACCAGAAGGCAGGCTAGAAAGCCTACCCTACGTTTGACATGCGAGCGCATGAGCCGATAACCCTTCCCCATGCATCCTGCCGCCCCCGAAACCTCCCCCAAACCTGCCGCGCCCGCCGACTTGGAGATCAAAGATGCCCAGCTCATCTTCAACCATGTCTGGAAGCAGCTCGAAGCGGATTACGGCCGCGCAAACCTGCGCTTTCCGAAGGAGCTGATCCTGCTCGGCGGCGCGCCGGGCGCGGGCAAGGGCACGAACACCGACTTCATCCGCGAACTGCGCGGCATCACGGCGGAACCGATCGTCGTCAGCGCCTTGCTCGACAGCCCGGAGGCGCAGAAACTCAAGGCCCAGGGTGGCATGGTGGGGGATCGCGAGGTCGTCGGCATCCTCATTCGCAAGCTGTTGGAGCCCGAGCAGCAGAACGGTGCCATCCTCGATGGCTTCCCGCGCACGAAGGTGCAGGTGGAGTGCCTCAAGATGCTCTTCGACAAGATGGTGCGCTTGCGTCGCGACTTCCTGAACTCACCCGACGCCGCGCATTTCAAGCAGCCCATCTTCCACATCATGGTGCTCTTCGTCGATGAGACGGAAAGCATCGCGCGACAGCTCAAGCGCGGCCAGGAAGTGCTGGCGCACAATGCGGAGGTGCGCAGTTCCGGCCTCGGCGATCTTTGGGAAGAACGCGCCACTGACTTCGATGCCGCGCTGGCCCGGAATCGCTACAAGGTCTTCAAAGAGAAGACCTATGACGCGCTCGTCTCCCTGAAGGAGCTCTTCCACTACCACTTCATCAACGCGCAGATGCCGCTGGAGCTGGTGCAGGAGAACATCGTCAAAGAGCTCGAATACCAAAGCTCCCTGGAGCTCGATCCACGCACCTTCGACCTCCTGCGCAAGCTGCCGCTTGCCAGCGAGATCATCCGCCATGCGCGGCAGGATCTCGTGCGTCGCCTGGATGCGTACAAAGTCGAGAAGCCCGAGCTGATGCAGTCCGTCGTCGAGTTCATCGAGGCCAAGATGATGCCCATCATCGTCCGCCACGCCATCTCAGGCCGCGCCGACATCAATTCCGAGAACAAGCTCTTCCACGATCCCGAAGCGCTGGCCATCTTGATCGACATCTTCTCCGAACGCGGCTTCCACGCCACGGCTGACCTGCATCTCATCGAGATCCCCGAGCGTTTCGACCTGCAAACCGGCCAGATCGAGTGCCGGAAGAAAAAAGTCTTCCGATTCAGCATCCGGTTCAAGGGTTCGGAGATTCGGCGCGGATAAGCCCGGAGACGAGGCTTGTCATTTCGTGCCAGAGCCATACTTTCCTGCCATCATGGTCGCCCTAGCTTCCAAATCCGTGAAAACTGCCCGCCGCAGCGCAGCGCCGAAGACCCGGCACACTGGCGTCGTGCAGGAGCCTCGTCCGCTCCCGCCGCCCCAGCCCTTCCGCTTCACCGTGCAGGACTACTACCGCCTGGGCGAGATCGGCATCCTCAAGGAGGACGACCGCGTGGAACTCATCCAAGGAGAAATCGTCATGATGCCGCCCATCGATATTACCCATGCTCAGAGCACCAATCGCAGCACGAAGGCACTGATACGCCTGCTGGGCGGAAATTATGATGTGCGCAATCAAACGCCAGTGCGCCTCGGGCCAGACAGTGAACCAATCCCAGATTTCTCTGTGGCGAAGCTAAAGGATTACAAGGCACATCCCACAGCAGCAGATATTCTGCTCGTTTTGGAAAACTCCAACACCTCCCTCAAAGAAGACCTGGGCCGCAAAAAGCTCATGTATGCCGCCGCAGGAATCCCCGAATACTGGGTGGTCGATCTGAACGCCCGCGTGCTTCACGTCTTCGCCCGTCCGAAAGGCGGTGACTACATGGAGCACCGCATTCACGAGGAGAAAGAAGCAGTGCAAAGCATCACCTTGAAGCCCTTGAAGCTCAAAGTGGCCGAGTTGATGCCCTGATGCCCCCTTCCCGTCTCGATTTCCAGCTCCAAGCCCGTGCCAATGGCTCGCGGGCGCGTGCGGCGACGTTTCGAACGCTGCATGGGGTGATCCAGACGCCGCTGTTCATGCCTGTGGGCACGCAGGCGACGGTGAAGGCGCAGACGCCGGAGTCGCTGCAGGCTTCGGGCTCGCAGATTTTGCTCGCAAACACTTACCACCTGCTGCTGCGACCAGGGCCGGAGGTGTTTGAGAAGATGGGCGGCATCCATCACTTCATGAAGTGGCCGGGATCGGTGCTCACGGACTCGGGCGGTTACCAAATCTTCTCGCTGCCGCACTCGCGGTCGATGACGGAGAAGGGCGCGGTGTTTCAAAGCTATGTCGATAATCGACGCATCCTCCTCAGCCCGGAGCTGAGCATTCAAACGCAGCGCAGCATCGGCAGCGACATCATGATGGTGCTCGACCAGTGCATCCCGAGCACCGCCGATGAAAAAACGGCCCGCAAAGCACTTCAAGTCACACAACGCTGGGCTGCACGCAGCCTCGCGGCCCGCGAGGACTCGCCGCAATCGCTCTTCGCCATCGTGCAGGGCGCGTTGTATCCGCAGTTGAGGAAGGAAAGCGCCACCGGTCTTGTCGAGATGCCCTTTGACGGCTTCGCCATCGGCGGACTGGCCGTGGGCGAGGAAAAACATCAGCGCGAGGACGTGTGCGAGCTCACCGCCGCGCTGCTACCGGAGGACCGGCCGCGTTATCTCATGGGCGTGGGCACACCGCTTGATCTGCTGGAGGCCGTGCATCGCGGCGTGGACATGTTTGACTGCATCATCCCCACGCAGGTGGCCAAACGCGGCACCGCCTTCACCACTCGCGGCATCGTCGAGCTGCGGCGTTCGGTTTATAAATTCGCCGACACACCGCTCGATGCCGCCTGCACCTGCCCGGTGTGTGCCACGCACTCCCGCGCCTATCTGCATCATCTGACGAAGACTCAGGAGACGCTCGGCTGGACGCTCGTTGGGCAGCACAACATCCACTTCTACCACCAGCTCATGCGTGAGATCCGTGCGAGCATTCTCGAAGATCGTTTTCTGCCGCTGTATCACGAAAAGCGGGCCATTCTGGCCGAGGAAGACCTTGATCATCCCGTCACACCACCCAAACGCGGCACCACGACTTCCGTCAGCGAAATCGGCCGCTACGAGCTTCACGGCTCCTCCATCCGGGTGCTCGATTCGGATGAAATTGTCCCCACGAGCATCGAAAACGACCTCCCGCAGCTCACGCAGCTCCTGCACGAGAAAACCGATGCGCCACTCATCGTCTGGGATGTCGGCCTCGGTGCCGGAGCCGCCGCGATCTCCGCCATTCTCGCCTACGAGGCCGCAGCACAGAAACAGGCCGTGCGTCCGATGCACATCATCAGCATCACGAGCAATCTCGACGCGCTCAAGCTGGCCCTCAGCCACAAAAAAATCTTCCCCTGGCTCCGCCACGGCGCGGCAGACGCGCTGCTGCATCGCGGCGCATGGAAATCGCGTTTCTGCCAAGGCTTGAGCTGGTCGCTGGCCAAGGAGAACGAGCCGCCGAGGCCGGATTTGATTTTGCGGACGCTGATCCACAGCATGCCGATCGGTTTGAACGCTCACGAGTGCTCCAGCGTGGAATTCGTCAGCTAAAAGTGGTCCGCACAGTCCTCTGTGCGGCGCTCCGCAGGCTCCCAGAGTGCCAGGCATCCAGAAAGCATCATCCTCTGCTGAGTGGTTGAGCAAAAGTCACTTCTTTGTACTTCGACACGCCGCACAGAGGACTGTGCGGACCACTTTGATCCCCGCTCTTGCGCCGTTGCCCGCTCCCCGCTAGTCATGCGCCCTCATGTCCACCATTGTTGTCACCCAGAAAAACGGCGTCGCCTGCATCGGCGCTGACACGCTCAGTTGTCTTGGCTCGCTGCGTCAAAAGTCCCAGCATGTCGTGAACAAAACCAAGATCACCAAGATCAGCGACACCTTCATCGGCCTCACGGGCACCTCGGCGAGTCTGGTGGTGATGAACAGCTACTTTGCCAATCCCGAGCGCCCACGTGATTTCTCCTCCTGCGAGGCCATCTTCGAGACCTTCCGCCACGCGCACCACTGGCTGAAGGCCGAGTACTTCATGGCCTCCATGCCGGACAAGGGCGAGGAATACGAAACCACTCAGTTCTACGGCCTCGCCGCCAACAAGCACGGCATCTTCGCGATCTACTCGTATCGTTCCGCGCAGCAGTTCCACAAGTTCTGGGCCGCTGGCTCCGGCCGCGACTACGCTCTCGGCGCGATGCAGGCCGCTTATGACAAAGCCAAGACGGCGGAGGAAATCGCCCGAGCTGGACTGGAAGCCGCCGCCGAATTCGACAGCGCCACCGCCGCGCCTTTCGAGATCCACAACGTGCCGCTGCTTTCCGCCGAGAAACCCAAAGCCAAGCGCAAGAAGTAACCCCTTTTCGTCATTCTTCTCCGATCCAACCATGAAGCGTCTCGTTCTCTCTCTCATCGCGGTCAGCTCCGCCCTCGCCGACGGCCCCAAGGACAATCAAATCGCCGACGTGCGGCCCATTCCGCCTCCAGGAGTCGCGGTTCCAGACGCGGATCGTGCGCGGCTGACCGATGGGTTGACCAAACTACGCGCCGCGATTGACGAAGCCGCGAAAGCGCAGGCCAAGAACACGCTGCTGGCCGACCTGCTGCCCGATCTCGAAATTTATCACAAGGCGGTCGATTGGGCGCTGCGTTACAACGAGGTCCACAAGCTCACCGAACTGAAAAGCGCGGACGAACTCATCGCAGAGGGCCTGCAACGCGCGGAGCAGTTCAAAACCGGTCAGACGCCGTGGACGAAGCAGAAGGGCCTCGTCGTGCGTGGCTACCGCTCGAAGATCGACGGCTCGGTGCAGCCTTACGGCATGGTGATTCCAGACAGCTACGTCGGCGCCCCTTCCCGCCTAGACATCTGGTGCCATGGTCGCGGCGAGACGCTCAGCGAGCTGGCTTTCGTGGATCAGCGCCGCAAACAGACCGGCCAGATCGCGCCGAAAAACACGCTCGTGCTGCATCCCTACGGCCGCTACTGCTGCGCCAACAAGTTCGCGGGCGAGATCGACCTTCTCGAAGCCATCGACCACGCGAACAAGTTCTACGCCATTGATGAGGACCGCGTCATTGTGCGCGGCTTCAGCATGGGCGGCGCGGCGGCGTGGCAGTTTGCGGTGAACTACGCCGAGAAGTGGTGTGCGGCGAATCCAGGCGCTGGTTTCTCCGAAACGCCGGAGTTCCTTGGCGGGTTCCAGAACGAGGATGTCAGCGGCGCACCGTGGTATCAGCAGAAGCTTTGGCGCTGGTACAACGCCACCGACAACGCCCTGAACCTCGAAAACTGCCCCACCGTGGCCTACAGCGGCGAGATCGACAAACAGAAGCAGGCCGCCGATGTGATGGAGCGCACGCTGCGCGGTGAAAACGTCGATCTGCTGC
>DNXB01000144.1 GCA_003506995.1 Verrucomicrobiales bacterium | reverse complement strand
CCGAATTCCAGTCCCTGCCGCTTCCCGGCCTCAAGGACGAAAACTGGCGCTACTCCAGTGCGAAGAAAATCGAACTTGCCGATCACTCGCCTGCCATCTCACCGACTGCTGCGAACATCCAGGCTGCTCTCGCTGCCACCGAAGGACTCAAGGAACGCGCGGCACGCTTTGTGTTCGTGAACGACACGCTCGTCGAGTCCGATACCGCCGGCTTTCCTGATGGTGTCGTGTGCGTCAGCTTCTCGGAAGCGCTCAAAACAAACGCTGACGTGCTTCAGCAGCACTTCATGAAGGGCGATCTGCCGCTCGGCTCTGGCAAATTCGCCGCGCTGCATCTGGCGCATGTCAAAGCGGGCACCGTCATCATCGTGCCGAAGAACATCGTCATCGAAAAGCCCGTCGAAATCTTCCACTGGGTCGTCGGCGACCACGCGGCCATCTTTCCGCACACGCTGATCGTCACGGGCGATCACGCCGAGGTCAGCGTCGTCGATCATTACCGCAGTCTCGAAGGTGAAGGCGGCCTCAGCATCGCCATCGCCGATCTCGTTGGCGGCAGTGGCAGCAAGATCACCTATGCCGCCTGCCAGGAGCTGGCCGATGACGCCCAGGCGCTGCATCTTTCCAGCATCACCGCCGGACGCGATGCCAGCGTGAAGAGTTTCCAGGTGCAGCTCGGTGCCGCCTTCAGCCGCAGCGAGAGCGTGAGCGATCTCGTCGGCCAGGGTGCCCGCAGTGACATGTTGAGCGTCTCTTTGCCCATCGGCGATCAAATCGTCGATCAGCGCACTTTGCAGCGTCACAAAGCCCCGCACGCCACGAGCGACCTGCTCTACAAAAACGCCCTCTACGGCCAGTCCCGCAGCATTTTCAGCGGCCTCATCATCGTCGATGAAGGCGCGCACTACACNNAGACGCTTACCAGACCTGCCGCAACCTGCTCAACAGCAACGAAGCCGAAGCCACCAGCCTCCCCGGCCTCGAAATCAACGCCGACCAGGTCAAATGCAGTCACGGAGCCACCAGCGGTCCGATCAGCGACGAAGAACTCTTCTACCTCAAAGCCCGCGGCATCAGCGACATCGATTCCCGCAAGCTCATCATCGAAGGCTTCCTCGCCGGCGTGGTGGAGCGCTTCGGCAACAGCGAGCTGCTAGACACCCTCGTCGCCCGCATCGACGAGAAGCTTGAGCGGGCCGTTTGATCGCTCCAAGAGCTCGGACGGGCCGTTGGCAGAATGTTAACATATCACGTCGAAAAGCGCTGCTGGCTCAGGATCGGCGCAAATCGCCACGTTTCTCGTGTGCCATGAATTCTGTTTCCGCCTTGCTGCTCTCGCTGGTTCCGCTCATCACTGCCCATGCAGAAGGGTGGAAGCTTGATGATGGCAAAGAGTCCATTCAAGCCCATGGCAGCGTCAAGACTGCCGCAGGAGTTACTGGCCAGAGCCTCGTGCTGGATGGCAGCTCGGTCATCGAATTGAAGGACACCGCGCAGCTCAACGGCAGCTTCACCGTCTCCGTGTGGTTCAATCCGTATGTGCTCGAAGGTTCGCAGCAGATGATCGTGGGCAAAAATCGCTACTCGCTGGGCGAACGCCAGTGGGGCGTCACCATTGAGCCGGATGGCAAAATGAAGGCGCACTTGCGGCAGGACGGCTGGAGTGAGATCACCTGTGCGGAGCCGCTGAAGGCGGGTCATTGGCATTTGGCGACACTTACCGTCGATTCTGGCAAAGCCGCGCTGTTTTTGAATGGGAAGCCCGTGGGCGAGGTGAAGCTCAAGAAGCCCATTCCAGCCACCCACGCATCCATCACGCTCGGCGGCATCTTGGACGATGGAAAGAGGCGACAGCAGTTCCATGGCGCTCTCGATGATGCACACTTCGAGCCTCGCGTGATGAGCGCGGAAGAGATCGCCGCGAGTTATCGTCCCATCACCGCCACGCACGAGCTGCCAAAGCCCAAAACGGCTGATTTTCCGCTCTGGGATGAGAGAGTGAAGCTCGCGGAGGCAAAGGATCTGCCGGTCCTTGATGGCGTGGAGTTTCACGTCATCAAGAAGTGGGACAAGGAGGCGGATGGTTACACCTTCCTCCACGGCGTCGGCCTCGTGTGGCACAAGGGGAAGCTCTACGCATCCATCGGCCACAACAAGGGCGCGGAGAACACGGTCAGTGAAGAAGCGCAGTATCGCGTGAGCGAGGACGGCGGCAAAACGTGGAGCGAGCTTCGAGTCATCGACGCAGGAGAGGAGATAGACCTCGCGGTGAGTCATGGCGTGTTCCTTTCACATGCCGGGAAGCTCTGGGCCTTCCACGGAGCCTACTATGGTAAGATGGAGCGCATCCACACCCGCGCCTACTCGCTCGACGAAGCCACTGGCCAGTGGGTGAAGCATGGCGTCGTGCTCGAAAACGGCTTCTGGGCGCTGAATCAGCCGGTGAAGATGGATGATGGAAACTGGATCATGCCCGGCATCAGCGCCGGGCCTTACTCCAACACCGGCACCTTTCCCGCCGCCGTCGCCATCAGTCATGGCGATGACTTCACGAAGTGGGATTTCGTCAGCATCCCCGTTCACGAAGGTCTCAGGATGTGGGGCGAGTCGAGCATCATCGTGGACGGCCCCAACGTGCTCAACATCGCTCGCTATGCCGCCAAACCGCTCGCCTTGATTTCAAAGAGCACCGACCACGGTCGCACCTGGAGCACCATGGGCGAAAGCAACCTGCCCATGACCACCTCCAAGCCCGCCGCAGGCCTGCTCAGCACCGGCCAGCGCTACCTCGTCTGCACCAATGCCGCGAACAACGGCGGCAAGCGCTTCCCGCTCACCATCGCCGTCAGCAAGCCGGGATCGCCGCTGCTGAGCCAAGTCTTCGTCATCCGCCACGCCGAGCACAGCGGTCCCGGCGAATCGAATCCGAAGGCCGCCCTCAGCTATCCCTGCGCCACCGAGCACGAAGGCAAACTCTACATCGGCTTCTCCAACAACGGCGGTCGCGGCGGCAACCACAACAGCGCCGAAATGGCCGTGATTCCGGTTGAGCGGCTGAAGTAGAGCAAGGCGGGTAACCCCGAGTTTGGCATTTCGATAAATGCCGCTATAGTTCGCCAGCTCTTCAAACGTCACCCTCTTCGACCTCATGACCACCACGAAGGAAATCCCCATGGACGCCGTGCGTTCTCTCGGCCTGCACGCGGGAGACAGTCTGCGCGTGCTCGAAGAAAAAGAAGCCTCCTTCGTGGTGCAGATCGTTCACTCCGCATCACCGCTTCAAACCGTCAAGAAGCGTGGCAGTGCAGGAGCCTGGGCCAGGTCCGCACGAGGCATTGCCCGCCTCAAGTCTGGTGAAACTCGCGATGATGCCCGCATGGGCTACTACCGGGGAAAATACGGCCTTCAATAAGCCCGCTCATGCGCGTCTTTCTCGACACCAACATCCTGCTCGATGTCATCGAGAACCGCGAAGAGTTTTATCAGGACAGCCTGTCGGTTCTGGATCGTTGTGACGAGCTTGCTGCCGAAACCTTCATCGCCTGGCATGGGCTGGCCACCGCCTACTACATTCTCAAGCGCGGTCGAACGACGGCGGAGGCTCTTGCCGAAGTCGATAACATCCTGAACTGGGCCGATGTCGCCCCCGTGAACAAACTGACGCCCTATCAGGCTCGTTCGCTAAACTTTGCCGACTTTGAAGATGCGATGCAGACCGCAACCGCGCAGGAATGCCAGGCGGACATGATCGTTACTCGCAACGTGAAGGACTTTTCAGGCAGCCCCATTCCAGCCATATCGCCAGAGGCGTTTCTCACCCTGTATGGACAACCGGGTCAGACACTCTCTGAGGCTTGAAGTCAGCTACATCGCCGCCAGCGTCGCGGTGAGCAGCTTCCAGAACTTCTGCACGGAGGTGATGCTGCAGCACTCTTTCTCGGAGTGTGCTTCGTGGATGTTTGGGCCGAAGGAGATCATGTCGAGATCGGGGTAGGCGATGGCGATGACACCGCATTCGAGGCCGGCGTGGCAGGCGCTGACCTTCACGTCATGGCCGAAGACCTTGCGATACAGCGTCTTCATCTTCTCCAAAATGACCGAATCGGCGCTGGGGCTCCAGCCAGGATAGCCCGCGTCATGAAGAACCTTCGCGCCGATCATCTCAAAGGGTGCTGCGAAGGCACGGGCGACATCCGCCTTGCTCGAATCGACCGAACTGCGCTGAAGGCCGCTCCATTCCGCATGACCATTGCCGAGCGAGATGAGCGAAAGGTTCGAGGAAGCCTCGACCAAGCCAGGCACGACCGGACTCATGCGATAGACGCCATTCACCACGGCTTGGAGAGCGAAGACGAAGGGCTTTTGCACATGATCGGCCATCGTCGGTATATAGCCCTGCTCAGGCTTCACCGGCTGCGTCGTGATGCCCAGATGCGGTTCGATGAGGCGGAATTCCTCGCGAATGCCTTCGACCTCCATGGCGAAGATTTCATTAAACCGCGGTTGATCGAGGATGACGACTTGCGCGGTGCATTGAGCCGGAATCGCATTCCGAGCACTGCCGCCGCGCATGGTGGCGAGCGCCACGACTTCCACGCCACAGGCGCAGAGGATGCGGGCCATGAGCTTGATGGCATTCGCGCGGCCTTCGTGGATTTGCAGGCCGGAATGCCCGCCACGCAGACCGGTGATGTGAATGGCGACGAAGGTCTCATCGGGGCCGTGCGCAGCCTCCGTGTAGTCGAGGCTCGCCAGCGTATCCACGCCGCCTGCGCAGCCGATGGTGAATGTGTCGTCTTCCTCGGAGTCGAGGTTGAGCATCGTTTTTCCCGTGAGCAGGCCGGGTTGCAGTCCGAGAGCCCCGCCCATGCCCTGCTCTTCATCCAGCGTGAAAAGCGCCTCGATGGGCGGGTGCGAGAGGTCTTTTGAGGCCAGCACCGCGAGGATCGCGGCCACGCCGAGGCCGTTGTCAGCGCCGAGTGTGGTGCCGCGTGCGCGCACCCAGTCGCCGTCTGCCCACATGTCGATGCCTTGTGTGTCGAAGTCGAAGTTCAAGCCATCCGCCGCCTTGTGAACCATGTCGAGATGCGCCTGCATGATGACCGCTGGTCTGTCCTGCTTATCCGGCGTCGCTGGCTTTTTGATGATCACATTGCCAGCGCTGTCGAGCATCGACGTGAGGCCATGACGCTCCGCAAACTCACGCACAAAGGCCACCACGCGTTCTTCACGCTTCGATGGCCGCGGCACGGCATTGAGATCAGCGAAGCATTTCCAGAGAGCGTTGGGTTCGAGGGCTCGGATGTTAGACATGATGTAGATTCGATTGGCAATCGGTGCGCCAAGCAAAGTCCAACAAATCTAGCTGAATG
>DNXB01000069.1 GCA_003506995.1 Verrucomicrobiales bacterium | reverse complement strand
GCCCGAACGGCTGCGGTCGCCCCTACAACGCAGATTTCGGCTTCGTGGGCCGCTCGCCCAACAAGTACGCCATGTTCGTCGGCGGCAGCATTCGTGGGAACCGCCTCGCCGGATTGGAATACAAAACTGTGCTCGGTGAAGACGTCCCCGGCAAGGTGCGCAGCTTCCTCGAAGCCTTCAAAGCCGGTCGCCAGGCAGGTGAAATCTTCGCCGACTGGTTCGAGCGCACCCGCACCAAGGGTGCCGAACCCACACCCGAGCAATTCCACATCGAACTCGCCGAACGTGCCGCCAAGCTCGCCGGTGAGAAGGCGGGTGAGGCGGGCTGAGGCGATTTGCAGGAACGGTGATGCGAAATCCGCGCATCACCGGACTTGTGGGAGGCGTTTCTTTGGGCCACAGACTCCGCCATGTCCCTCCAGACCTACCACTTCCTCCATCTCATCGGCCTGATCTTTGTCTTCATCGGCTTCGGCGGCCTGCTCTCCAGCGAAGGAGCCAAGAAGGCCATGATGTGGCACGGCATCGGCCTCGTCATCAGCCTAGTCTCCGGCTTCGGCATGCTGGCCAAGCTCGGCATCATGGGCGCGATGCCCACCTGGGTGTGGATCAAGATCGCGCTGTGGCTGGTGCTCGGCTTCCTGCCCGTGCTCGCCAAGCGCCGCGTGCTCGCCGCGCCCTTGGTGGTGCTCATCGCCGCCCTCATCGGCGGCGTGCTGGGCTACATCGGCTACTTCAAGCCGGTGTTTTGATCGAGAGCGCGAAGCGTCCTGGAGTGCGCCGGACCTCNNGATTCGCTGCGCTCACCCTACGGGCAGCTTTTGGCTGTCTATCTTCGCTGCGCTCCGGTTCCAAAACGCTGCCGCGACTGACGAAAACGGCGGCCGGCTTCGCTCACGCCCCCAGCACCTTGCTCTTCTCTGTCGCGGCACGCACGGCCTGGATCAGGGCGTTGCGCAAACCGTGCTGCTCCAGCTTTTCGAGGCCCGCGATCGTCGTGCCACCGGGGCTGGTGACCTCATCGCGCAACGCGGCGGGATGCTTGCCGCTGAGGAGCACCATTTCGGCGGCTCCGGCGACGGTTTGCGCGGCAAGACGCACAGCGGCGGCTCGCGGCAGGCCCATGAGCACGCCGCCATCGGCCAGCGCCTCGATCACGGTGTAAACATAGGCCGGGGCGCTGCCTGAGAGGCCGGTGACGGCATCGAGCAGTTTTTCTGAGACCTCATCCGCCGTGCCGACCGCGCCAAGGATCTTCGTGGCGAGCGCGGCGTCCTTCGCGTTGGCCTTGCTGCCACGCGCAAACGCCGCCGCGCCGACACCGACGAGCGCGGGCGTGTTCGGCATGCTGCGGATGACGCGCTGCTTCCCGCCGAGCCACGTCTCCAGATGCGCGAGCGAGACACCCGCCGCGATGCTGAGGTAAAGCCGCGAGCCTTTGACCTCGGCCAGCGTCTCGCACAGCGCCGGCATGTCTCCCGGCTTCACGGCCAGAATGATCACGTCCGAGGCCGCCGCGACCTCGGCGGGCGTGCCGGTGATGGATTTGCAGGTGAGGCATTTGCGCAGGCCGTTCACCGCCTCGGGCATCACATCGCTGAGCGCGACATTGAGGCTGCCTTTGCCAAGCGCCTGCTCCACGCCGCGCAGCAACGCGCCGCCCATTTTTCCACAACCGATGAGTCCGAGTTTCAACATGCCGTGACTGTGCGGCGGACATCGCATTGCGCAAGCACGTCAATCTTCCCTTGCACAACGCCGGGGATTTTTGCCATGCTCACATAAATCACCGGCCAAAATGCCCGACGACCCTTTTCATCCTGAAAAACTCCTGGCCGGAGGCCCGTCGGCCAAGGTGTATCGCGGCGTCGAGACGGCCACCGGCCGCAAGGTGCTGCTCAAGGCGCTGCTGCATGAGCACGAGACACCGCACGCGCTGGACCGCGAGCGCTTGCAGCTCCTTGCGCCTGCTCTCATGCAGGTGCGGCATCCGCAGATCGCCGGCCTCATCACCATGCTGCCCACGGAGGATGAATTCGCCCTGATCTACGACTTCATGCCCGGCATGAATGTCCGCGCCTTCGCCAATGAGCGCCAGACCACGCCTGCGGACCTGCGAGCGCTCGCTGTGCAGCTCATGCACGCGCTGCTCGTCGGCGAGCAACTGCGCCAGCCGCACGGCGACCCAAAACCGGGCAATCTCATCATCGCCGATCATCCCGGCGGCGGTTTGTTCATGCAGGTGCAGGACTGGGGCCTCTCGTTGGCCCGCAGTTTTCATCCCACGGAAACGCTGTGGTTTCGCGCCCCGGAACTGCATGCCAGCAACACGCCGACGAGCCAGAGCGATCTCTTCACCGCCGCCGCGAGCCTCTTCTGCCTCGCCACGAACTCCGCGCCCGCGCAGGGCGAGGAGGCTGCCGATCTCATCCAGCAATGGCAGGCCTTTGACGCCGGGCCCGTGCTGGCGCATCTGCGGCCGGACCTCGATCCGCCGTTGCGGGACTGGCTCACCTGGCTGCTGCGGCCAGATCCGCATCAGCGCCCGCATTCCGTGGCCCAGGCGCTCGAAATGCTCATGCCCACCCTGCACAGCGGCTTCATTTACCTGCCGCAGCAGGCACCGCAGATGGCCGCCGGCACGCAGACCACCCCGCTGACTTCCGCCGCGCATCCCAACGCGCCGAAGCCCAAGCCCATCGTCTCCAAAGCCGCCGCCGAGGCCGCGAAAGCGACGGCGCCACCGCAAGCACCTCCTCCCGCGAAAAAATCGTCCGCCGGTCGCATTTTCATCGCCCTCACGCTCAATGGCATCGCCATCGCCCTGCTGGGTGTTTTGGCCTGGCCGGTGATGCGTGAATGGGATTGGAAATCCTGGTTGAAGCGCGAGGAGGCATCCACCACGGCAGCCGCATCCCTCCCCGCCAGCATCACCCTGGCCTCCCCCGCCAAGCCGGAAGTCGCAGGCGTGAAGGGGCGTTATGTGAAGATCGAGCTGCCCGGCAAATCAGCGCTCAATCTCGCCGAGGTGCAGGTCTTCAGCGAGGGCGCGAACATCGCTGCCAAAGGCAAGGCCAGCCAGAGCAGCACCTCAGCCGGAGGCGACGCGGCGCTGGCGATTGACGGAAACACCGATGGCGACATGCCCAAAACCGCCAGCGTCACCCATACCGACGGACGCAAGACCAACCCCTGGTGGCAGGTCGATCTGGGGCAGGACATGCCGATTGAATCCATCGTGCTCTGGAACCGCACCGATGGCGACTTCGGCGAGCGCACCCAGAACCTCACGGTGAAAATCCTCACCACGCACCAACGCGTCATCTGGGAAAAGAAAGGCATCGCGAAGCCTGATCCGCAGGTGAAAATCAGCGTGCAGGAATGAGGCGGATGCTTGGCAGCCTGTTGAAATGGCTTCAGTGGGCGGCATTCGCGGTCAGTTTGGCAGACGACGCACGGGAGGGCTGGTTTTATTTAAATCCGCATTCGGCATCCTGACAGACGCGGTAAGTCAACGGGGCAGGGCGGTCAAGTCTTGACCTCTTGACGATGCTTGACCCATCCTTGACCTCTCACGCCATGTCCCACCAACCGCTCAACATCCACGCCGGCACGCAGATCGTCACCAAGGTCGGCGTGCATGGCAGCAACAACGCGCTGGTGCATCCGCGAGGCGCGGTGGGCATCGTCACACGCACGCCGTGCGGGCATGAGCAGCATTTCCTCGTGCGATTCCCGGATGGCTTCGAGGCATCTTTGCTTCGCGATGAGCTGGAGGTGCTGAAGCTCTTCAAAGACCGTCTCGAACCGTCAGGCACGCGCGACTTCGATCTGGAGGAGCTCGTCATCTACCGCTGCATCGTCGGCTCCCGCGCCTACGGACTCGAAACCGAAGCCTCCGACACGGATCTACGCGGCATCTACCTCGCCCCGGCGGAGCTGCACTGGTCGCTCTACGGCGCGCCGGAGCAGTTTGAGGACAACGCCACGCAGAGCTGCTACTGGGAACTGCAAAAGTTCCTCGTCATGGCCCTCAAGGCCAATCCCAACATTCTGGAGTGCCTCTACTCGCCGCTGGTGGACAAAGTGACACCCATCGGCAGCGAACTCCTCGCCATCCGCGACCGCTTTCTGTCCCAGATGATCTTCCAGACCTTCAACGGCTACGCGCTGAACCAGTTCAAGAAGATCGAGCAAGACCTCCGCAACCACGGCGAAGTNNCTCCGCGAAGGCCGCGTCCCCGTCCACGTCGGTGACCGCCGCGATGAACTCCTCGCCGTCAAACGCGGCGAGCTGAGCTGGAAAAAAGTCGATGCCTGGCGGCAGGAGCTGCATCGTGACTTCGAGCTGGCGCTGGCGGAGACAAAGCTGCCGGAAAGGCCGGATTATGAGGCGGCGAATGGGTTGCTTGTGAGGGCGAGAAACGAAAAGGTCAAGTCACCCGCTACGTCATTGCCATCGCTCCAGCTCGTTGTGCTGCGAACATGTAATTTGGAGCGTGCCGCTGCTTTTTATGCCTGTTTGGGCCTCCAGTTCACACGACACCGCCACGGCAATGGCCCAGAGCATTTCGCCGCTGAGACCTCGACCGGCATTTTTGAGCTGTATCCGCTTTCAAAGGATGGAGGCAGCACCCAAGGCACGCGGATTGGCTTTCAGGTGCCTTCTGTCGATGCCGCCATCGCACGCGTGACCGAACACACGTCCACTTCCGTCATCACGGCACCGCATGACTCTGAATGGGGACGAAGAACCGTGGTCGCCGACCCAGACGGGCATCGAGTGGAACTCACGGAGCCGGAAACACCGTAAACCCGAGGAACAAGGCCGCTTTTCGCAAGCCCTTGTCCGTGCTCACCACTTCGGATTCATTCGCTCGTCTGGCAGCGGCGAGATGGAGTCCGTCATTGGTTCGAAGCAAGATCGGCGGACTTTGACTCAGGCAACTGTCCAGAATGTCGTAGAACTCCGCCTCCAGTTCTGGCGTGATAGCCTCCTCCGTGAACTGCCCTGAACTGATCAGTGCGCAAAACGAGTCATGCATGGTCTTGGTGGAGCCGGGACTCAATGAACCCTCTGCCTCGCGCCGCGCAGCACGGCGCGTAGTTCGAGCCTGCCAGTCTCGCTCACGGAGATATTTGGGGCATTCGCAGCGTGAGTTTCAAAAGCGAGGCTGTCAGCCTCCTGGACATACAGTTTCGCGAGCGCGGAGGTGTCCCAATAGCTCATGGATTAGCTGCGTATCTCGGTGATCAACTGTTCCACTGACGTGCCAGGCTTTCCGGTGGTGCAGGCTTCTCTCATCTGCCTGACCTCCTCCAGCCATGCCGGTCGCTGGTCGGCGGATGGCTGATACTCCTTTGGCACAGACCGCAGCCGCGCTTGCAGCCACGAAAGCAGTGACCACTGCTCTTGGGGTGGCAGCTCTGCCACGGCAGACTCGATTTGAACTAAGGTGTTCATGGGGATGATTTTAAGTGGTGCCGCAGGTCTGGCAACTCTTGAATGGGAGTGTGGGGAGTCCAAGGTGCTATGAACATCATCAAAATTGCCGCTTCTCAGTCGCTCACCTGCCTGACAGATTCAGAGCTTATTCTGCCCCATGAACATCCCATCACTCCTCCACCGCATCACAGCCGCGCAGCCGTATCCGCTGCTGTTTGCGAAGGAATCGCCCCGGCGGGTGAGAAGCCGCTGCTGTATGTCTATCGCGTGCTGCTGACCGGCATCTGGCTCATGCGCACGAGCGAGGTGGAGGCGAACCTCGTCACGCTCAACGAAACTTTCCGCCTGCCCTATCTCCACGACCTCATTCCCGCAAACTCGCCGGACCGGAGCTGTCCACTTTGGATGATGCAGACTTGGCCTTCCACCAAGGCGAGTACGAACGCCTCCGAGCCGAACTCCAAGCTGCGCACGATGCCAGCACGCTGCGCGAGATGCCGGAGGAAACCACGCGGGCGGCGCTGAATGATCTGCTCGTAGGGGTGAGGATGGGACGCAAAATCCAAAATGACTTTTAGATTTCGTGCGTTCCCCCGCTTGCCGTTCGGGACGGCATCGGTTTCGTCTGGCCATGCTGGATCAAAGTCTTCCCCATAAGCTCGAACCCTCCTGGATGGTGGACGACAAAACGTTTATCTTTCCCGACTGGGACACCATCGCAGAGGTTATAGATGGCCGTTATGAGGAGGAATTGCTTCAAGAAGTGTATGCGCAACTCGGGCGCCTATGGGTGGGTGGCTTGAGGCAACAATTCGGCTCCGAATATCAACTGGTGGAATCAAACAAGTTTTTTCTGCTCTCCAAGGCTGATGAACAAACGGCGGCAGAAGCACTCAGGTTCCTTGAACAGTGTCTCACGCGGATTCACTCGGGTTTGCCGTTTGTTCCAGAATGCCTGGGCTATGGCAAGTGGCCGGTGTTGTGTCTCGAAGGCGACTTGTTCTATCGTTATTTGAACGACTACTGCTCTGAAGACGAAGAGGCATCTGCCACCGTTGGCGGGGTTTTTCTCAATCGGGGCTATGGCCATTTTGCGATGCCAGACGCCGAGCTAAGCCGGTATTCCGCAGTTTTCGTGCATGAACTCACGCATGCTATTCTGCATATCTGTGATCTGCCCGTCTGGCTCGACGAGGCGATAGCAGTCACCGTTGAGAACCACATCACCCGGGAGTGTCCTTATGAACTGACGCGGGAGTTGATCCGTCGCCATCGCGATTACTGGACCGAACAAAATATACAAACCTTCTGGGCGGGTCATTCATTCTGGTCACCTGATGATGGACAAGAGCTGAGCTACCATCTGGCACGCTTTCTTTTTGCCGCTCTCTACCAAGGAGGAACGACCGACCCAAGTCTGGTATCTGATTTTGTTTCTCAATCGAAACGCGAAGATGCCGGCCAGGAGGCTGCCATTCGCTGTCTCGGCATCGATTTTGGTGAGGTTCTCACTCATCTGCTGGGTGATGGTAAATGGGCACCAGATGTCGATATCCTGGCATCCTTGTTGAGAAAGACCGAAGACAGCGAGTCCGACACCTCAGAATATCCGCACGAGGAACCTTAAATCACCAGCGCGTTCTCCGCGTCGCCGAAGTGGCTCGTTTTCACGCCCATGCGATCCATCAACGCGATGTGGAGGCGGCAGAGTTTGCGGTTCGGATCGGCGCTGAGGTC
>DNXB01000072.1 GCA_003506995.1 Verrucomicrobiales bacterium | reverse complement strand
CCGTAGCCACCACCACCGCCGCCACCAGGACGTTCTTCCTTCGGACGGGCTTCATTGATGGCGAGGTTGCGACCGCCGAAGTCCTTGCCGTTCTGGCCGCGGATGGCTGCTTCCATCGAGGAGGCAGAGTCCATGGTGACGAAGGCAAAGCCGCGTGGGCGGCCGGTGTCGCGATCCATGGGGAGGAAGACATCAGTCACCACGCCGTGCTCGGAGAACAGGCTGCGGATGTCATCTTCGGTGGCGCTAAAGGGCAGATTGCCCACATACATTTTCGTGTTCATTTTCGTTTATTGGGTTCGGTCAGCCTGCGCCAAGGCTTGAGTAAGCTCCGTTATCGGATTTCAGAACACCAAAGAAACGACCTGATGAACGACTTAGCTTAGCCTTTATCAGGTTAACTTGCGGCCCGTATGTCGGGCTATTCAGGCAAATAGCAAACGATAGTTTCGACGCGCCACCGCGCGTCAAACTCGCAATCGGTGACTCGGAACTCCTGGCTAGTGCATCTCCACCTCGCAGTGGCCGAGGCCGCCGCGATAGTAGTTGAACTGCACATTGGGGTGATCCGCGAGCAAGGACATCGGCACGGCGCTGTCGGCCAGGCGTTTGGAAATCATGAGCGCGGTGAGACGCTGGCCCAGGGGATTGTCATGCAGGCCGGCGTGCCAGATGCTCACCTTTTCGGCCATCCAGGTTTCCTTCGGGCCGACGGTGATGGCCATCTTGGGCACCATGGTGATGTTTCCACCGCCGGAGGTGCGGGCGTTTTGAGCGAGGGTTACGGGGTGCAGTTCGACGACGCGGGTGCTGAGTTTGCGGTATTCAGCGGGAGGCGGCGGCTCATTCTTCCATTTGCCGGCGCGTTTCAGCGGGTCGTTGAAGTCCCAGTGCTTGATGTCGCCCTGACCGCCCTGCATGACGACGCAGCGCACGCCGCTCTGCCAGCTTTTCACATATTCAGCCACGTCTGCCTTCGGGAAATGCAGGTGGGAGTCCGGCATGCAGAGCTTTTTCTGCATGCGGTCGAAGCAGAGCTGGCGATCCGCCCGCTCAAAGGACAGCGGGTGCTCCATGCTGACCTCTTTCTTCGTGTTTTCGTCGTACCACTCGTCCATGCCCCAGAAATGGCCGTCTTTGATGGAAATGCCGAGGTCGTTGATGAGACGCGCCACGAGCGGAAGCTGCTCCGTGGGGCCGATGGGGCCGCAGATGCCCGTGGGGTTGTCCGGCGTGGCCTGGCGCCAGGCGTGGATGTATTCCAGGGCCTCGGCGAGGTAAAAATCCTCCAGCGTGTCGTACATGACGACCTTGAAGCCGGGCCGCGAAAGCTGGCGCAGGTCGCGTTCGGTGAGCCTTGCGGCGTCATTGATGAGGTCGAAGTCCAGGGTGGTGTAATCCCACCAATCCGGGGCGATGTGACTGAGTTTGCGCGACATGGCTGGTTGTTTGAGTTGAGAAATGATTCTCAGGGGAAACGCTCCGTTTGCCAAGCCTTCATCTATTGGCGGGGGAAATTTCTTCCACGTCCCGCACTTTTTATCATAAAACACGCCACGGCTCCCAAAACGCCGCCGTGGTCACGCCAAGACCTCCAGCAGCGCTTTTTGGATGCCGTTGCGGCCGGATTTTGGAAACGGCCTCGGCATCGGCTGCGCGGCTCCGTTCGTATCAATCGTGCGGCAGCGTAGCTCATACTTGCCAGGGGCGATTTTGAGCGGTTTTGCGGTCCAGCGGCAAAGCGTGTGCCGCAGCGGCCATTCGCGTGGTTTTCTCGTCACGGGATCAAACTGCGCCGGATGCAGCGGCGCGCCTTTGAAGCCCGCGATGCCACTGCCATCGAACGGAACGATCTGCGCGTCCTGCCACGGCGCTTTCGTGAAGTGTGGATCGTTCGCCGGAAGCGGTTGGTTCACATCGCGCAGCCAGTATTGCACCTTCTTGAGGCCGGAGATGCCGACTTGCGCATTGCCGTGGATCGTCAGCGGCTCACCCGCCTTGATCTGCGAGGGCAGCTCGCCGAATCGCGCGAAGGTCTTGAGCCAGGAGTGGATGTCGTTATTGCCGTTCGCGTAGGTGTCGTCGGATTGATGCGCGTTGGTGAAACCGACACGTTGCAGCCATTTCACCGATTTGAAGCCGTAGGCCTCCGGCACGATCATGCGCACCGGGCCGCCGCGTTCGCCGGTGAGGAACTCGCCATTGAGCTTGTAGCAGAGGATCACCGGCAATTCGCCCGGCGGATCTTCAAAGACGCGGTTCATCGGCAGGTAGCACTTGAAGATCTGCTTCGGGTCTTCGTTGTGATGCCCGTGATACCAGATGTGGCGCAGGTTTTCGACCGGTCCGCATTGCCACAGCACATCACGCAACGGCACGCCTTCCCACAAACCGTGGCCGAGCGGATCGGCGAGGTTGTTGCAGGTGATGACCTTCAAAAAGCTCACCGCCTTCGTCTGCGCGAGCTCCATCAGCTTGTCGAACGAGAGCGCGGTGCCATCGCTACGCAGCATGGGACGCTCGATTTTGGAGTTGCTGGCCGGGTCGGCCACGATCTCAAGCTGCCAGGTCTCGCGCAGCATGCCGATCTCGCGCTGTTTCTCGACGGGCAGCTTGTAGGGCAGGGGATCGCCGCGCTCGACGTTGTAAAAATCACCCGAGGGCGTGATGCAGCACCCGCCTTCCTCGCACACCGGCCCCTTTTTCTTCCCGGCGGCCTGNNGCGGCGAACGCTGTGGCTCCTGCGGCTCCAAGTTTGAACAGAGCGCGGCGGGTCAGGGGCTTTGGTTTCATGACGACAGGTCAAACGGTCGCGCCCTGGCTCACTTTGCTTTGAAAAAGCCGCGCTGCTTGTCGCTGACGGTCAGGCCGAGCTTCTCCATCACCTTCAGCATGTCCTCCCACACCGCGCGCTTGGCCTCCATGCCGCCGTTCATCTTCTCCTCACGCAAAATATAAGACGGATGGTAGGTCACCATTGTGGGAATGCCGCTGGTGCTGTGAAAACGGCCGCGCAGGCCGCCCACACTGCCGGGCATGCCGAGTCCTTCCGCCGCCGTGGCGCCGAGGGCCACAATGACCTGCGGCTTGATGAGATCGATCTCGGTCAGCACAAACGGCAGGCACGCGCGCATCTCCTCGGCGGTCGGTTTGCGATTGCCATTGCCCTGGTTGTCCATCGCGGGGCGAAATTTGCAGATGTTGCTGATGTACACCTGCGGGCGGTCGAG
>DNXB01000237.1 GCA_003506995.1 Verrucomicrobiales bacterium | reverse complement strand
AAAAACACGCGGGCTGGCGGATGGACCCGCCGGTGTCGGAACCCAGCGCCGCGATGGCGAGATCACCGGCCACGGCCGAGGCGCTGCCACCGCTGGAGCCGCCCGGAACGCGCTCCAGATCATGTGGATTGCGGGTGACGCCAAGCGCGGAGTTCTCCGTGCTCGAACCCATGGCAAACTCGTCCATGTTCAAACGGCCAAAGGGGACGGCACCTGCGGCACGCAGCCGCTGAATCGCGCCTGCGTCATAAGGCGCGGTGTAATTTTCCGCGAGGATGCGCGAGCCACAGGTGCAGGGCTGGCCGGTGACGTTGATGTTGTCTTTGATGGCAATGGGGATGCCGCCGAGCGGGCCGGAGGTGTCGGCTTTGTCCGCTTCTGCCAGCGCCGCGTCAATGTCCCAGGAAAGGTAGGCCCCGAGGCTGGAGTTGCGAGATTCGATCGCCTTGGCGAGATCGAGAATGATGTCACGCGGCGTGATTTCACCGGAGTCGAGCTGCTGGCGGAGCGTGGTGATCGTGGAGGAGGCAAGCATGAAACGGTGGGCAGTAAGAAAGGCGGATCACTCGATCACTTTGGGGATTTGAATCTGGTCGCCGGAGCGTTTGGGGGCATTGGACAGCGCCTGCTCCTGCGTGAAGCCCGGACGCGACTCGTCAACGCGCAGCACATCGTAAACAGGCATCGCGTGTGCCGTCGGCTCCGCCGCGCCGAGGTCGTGCTGGGTCAAGGTGTCGATGTAGGTCAGGATGCCGTCCAACTGGGCCGCATAACGCAACGCCTCGTCCTCGGTGAGCGTGAGCCGCGCCAGTTTGGCGACGTGGTGGATGTCAATCTGATGAGTTTCAGGCATGCGGAGAGCGCCTTTCTTGCCAGCGGGCGGCTTGCTTTGCAAACAAAAGGCGCAGGCTGTTTGCAGCCTGCGCCTCGAAAAAACTGACGGTGAGATTACCAGCCCTGAGAGCGGGAGTATGGAGCATCGGAACGAGAACCCACTTCCGGCGCGAACTGGGTGTAACCCCACCAGTTGTCCAAGACCTCTTTGGTGTGGTAGGTCGGACGGTAGGTGCGCTTCCAACTCGCCACAGGGAATGTCGCGGTTTCGTAAATGCCATGAGCAGCGCGCACCAAGGTGCGCTTGGTTCCTTCAATCAAGAAATCAGAGGCTGCCGCCACGGCACCATCAGACTGGACCGTTTTGCTCCAGGAAGCTGGATACTCCAGCCAGCCAAAAAGGATGTTGCCCACACCACGGCTGAGCTTGCGGCTCCAGTTGAAGTGATGTCCCGGAGGAGACTGGATGTCACCCAAAGCGGTGCTGGTGAGAACCATGGCGACGGTGGCGAGGAATAAATGGCGGATTTTCATGCTCTTTAACAGGATTAACAAAAACCTGGGCTGTTTGGCAACCGCTAATTTGGGCTTTTTTGCGCAATACCCTCATTTCCCAAGTGTTGTCGTGCTTCCAACGATCAAATTACGCATTCGTCGCCATTCGGCGCGGTGGTTTTGCGCCCAGTCATTGAGGGCATGCTCAAAGCCGATGTCCTGCCCGGCATTTTCACTCGCGATCCATTTAAGCCGCTGAATCTCGTCCAATTCAGCCAGAAATTCGGCATAAGGCGGGGTGGAAGACGGAAGATTGTGGGTTGAGGGCATTGGCGGTCATTACTTGGCACTGGAGCCCCTGGTTTCAAGCCCGCTTCACAGTGATTTTTCCAGGTCTTGAAAGAAAGCAAATGACAAGAAACAGTCAGCCCCTATATAGTTCTTTTTCAGTCACTCGTTCAAGCCGGAGTAGCTCAGTGGTAGAGCATCGCATTCGTAATGCGAGGGTCGCGGGTTCAAATCCCGCCTTCGGCTCCATTCTTCAAAAAGCGCGTGTCATCCATGACCAACCCAAGCATCGCTGACAATGATCCGCCGCGCCGCAGCCGTGCCCGACGGCGCGAGTCTATGATCAATGCGACAGCCACGGTGCTGGGCTGCATGGCCCTCGTTGTCATGATCGCCACCGTGGTGCGCGTGGTCATGGTCAAATTATGGGAATCCGCCAAGGTCAATCCTGAGTATGTCCAGTCTGTTTACGACAGTGACATGGAGCGCCATTGGTCAGGGAGCACCAACCAGCAAGCAGCCCTGCTTGCCGAAAATGAAGCCCAGGCTCCAAAATCAGGCACGAAGACGGACACAGACGTGGTGCCTCCACACTCGACGGCTCCGGCCATGAACACAGCGCCTCCAGCAGCAAGCCCTGAAAAGCGTCCGGCCTCCCTGCTCACTCTTGGCGCATCCTCGTCCAGCATCCAGGACATCGAAAGCAAGCGCCAGAAAATCGAAGCCGCCATCCGCGGTTTTTTTGAGGCTGACGCCGTTGGAACCAAGCTGTCTTTTGTGCGAGATCCTCAACGTGTGCGCCCCCTGATGGAAAACTTTTACCGCAGCCATCCGCTGGAGCGCCATGAATGGAAGAGTCTCGGCTGGATCCTGCCGGTGGAAGAGCCGGGCTACCGTTTGGGCTACGCCCAGGCTGTGTTTGGTGATGCCGAGCCCGTCAGTCTCATCATTGAAGAACTGGCGGACGGCAGCTTCCGCATGGACTGGGAAAGCTCCGTTCGCTATGGCGAGATTAGCTGGGGGGAGTTCATCCAAACCCAGCCCGCCTCCCCCAAGCTCTTTCGAGTGATCGCCTCCAAGCCACGTCACACTCCGGCCACCGAGGCTCCCCACGGCAGTGAGATTCTCGAAATCAAGCATCCGGAGGAAGACGATGTCATCTATGCCTATTTCGACCGCCAGGATCCCAAATTTCACCCCCTTCTCCAGCAGCTTCAAACTGGAAACTGGAAGGACGTACCACTCACACTGCGGCTCTGCTATCCGGGCCCCGCAGGCAGCGGCAAAAGCGTGCGTATCGCCGATGTCGAAGGCAAGGGATGGCTGATTTTGCAAGGAACCAGGAGCTAGACAGTGAGCAAATCCAAAAGCATCAAGAAAAAGGCGGCCCAGGGAAAGGCCAGGCCTGTTGCGCCCAGCAAACCTAAAAAATCGGCACCCGCCAAAAAGCCCGCCTCCAAACCGGCTCCGAAAAAGAAGGTCAAACCCGCGCCTGCCAAGAAAACGCTTCCAAAAGCCAGGCCCGCCCCTAAAAAGGCGGCCAAAAAGCCTGCCCCCGTGAAACAGGCCGCAAAAAAGATTCTCCCGAACCCCCCGGTTAAAAAAGCCACGGCCAAGCTGCCCCCGGTTAAAACTGCGCCAGCCAAACCCGCTCCAACCAAGCCGTCCCCCCCAGCGGTCAAACCGGTCGTCAAAGCAGCCCCGGCAAACAAACCNNAACTGCCCCCAAGAAAGTGGCTCCCGCCGCTGAGACAGCCCCAAAAGCACCGCCGCAACCCGTTGCCGTTGTGGCAACCGCGCCGCTGCCCGCCAAAGCCCCTTCGCAGCCCCTTCCCTCCCCTGGCCCCACCAAATCAGGCGCACTGTTTTACGACTCCCACATGCACACGCCATTGTGCAAGCACGCCTGGGGCGAGCCTGAAGAGTATGCCCAGCAGGCCGTCAAAGCCGGACTCAAGGGCATCATCTTCACCTGCCACTGCCCCATGCCCGATGGATTCTGGCCCACCGTGCGCATGTCGGAAAGCGAGTTCGACACCTACGTCGCCATCGTCCAGCGGGCCGCGAACGCCTTCAAAGGCAAGCTCGACATCCGTCTCGGCATCGAGAGCGAGTATTACCCCGGCTGCGAGGAGTACATCGCCAAACTGCACCAGCGGGCCGACTTCCACTACGTCCTCGGCGCCGTCCACTGGCAGGCCAAAGAGTACCTCAACAAGTACGAAATCGGCACCATCGAGAACTTCCGCCGCACCTACTTTGACCACCTCGCCAAGTCCGCCGAATCCGGCCTCTACGACTGCATAGCGCATCCCGATCTGGTCAAGAACTACCACCCGGACTCATGGTGCTTCGCCATCGTCAAAAACACCGTCTCCACCGTGCTCGACCGCATCGCCGCCACCGGCGTCGCCATGGAGTTGAACACCTCCGGCCTTAACAAGAGCTACTCCGAGATGAACCCCGGCCTCGAAATGCTCCGCATGATGGCCGACCGCAAAATCCCCGTTGTCCTAGGATCTGACTCTCACCGCCCCATCCGAGTTGGCGAACACTTCGTCACCGCCTTGAATCACCTGGCCGAGGCTGGTTATGAAAAAGTCAGCCA
>DNXB01000056.1 GCA_003506995.1 Verrucomicrobiales bacterium | reverse complement strand
CCACCGCCTGGCGGTCGGCGGGATGGAGTGCCTGCGCCAGGCCCTGGCTCAGCAACTGCTCTGCCGTGAGGCCGGTGTAATGGAGCAGGCGTTGATTGACGTAGTCGGTCTCTCCTGCCGGGGTGGTGGTATAGATAAGGACCGGCACCACTTCCGCCATCAGGTGAAAGCGGGCTTCGCTTTCGCGCAATTCATCGAGCAGGCGCAGTTGCTCCGCGGCCATCAAAGCAGGCTTGTTTTTCACAGCCCTGGCGGTCCTGGGCTTTCCTGCCGATGGAGCCGCATCCTGGTGCTTCATGCTGGCTCTGGGGCTGGCCTTGCGGATTTTCATGAGGAGACAAAGGGCCGACAGGGAAGGGGCGCCGGACGGCTGGATGGTGGGGACTGCGATGTTGAGTCAAGCGTTCAATCCCTTGAAGCCCTGGGAGAGGCTGACGCGTTTTTGCACCTGCGCGGTTCAACAGCACGGACGATTTCAGGCCGCCTCCATCTCTGGCATTCGGGTGGCGGACCAGTCAATCTCATCACCGACGAAGCAGGGCGGCAGGCCGTGGGGGTGGTAGAGTTGCTTCATTCCGCACAGGACACCCAAAGTCACGCGGCGGTCGGCGAGAGCCTGGGCGTTCAACAGGCACTGTGCGCACATCGTCGTGCCATTCCATGGACAGTGCAAAGCGCAGGGTTGAGGATGATGATTGGTGGACATAGAACGGGCCTGCCGAGGTGGCTTTCAAGAAGTTCGCAGCCAATAAGCTCCAAAACACAGAGTATCGTTGTCTGGCGGCTCAATGGGCGGGTTTGCCGGAGGATGCGGATATTCCTGCCGCTCATTGCATTCAGCGGAAGCCTCGTCATCAAGCCACTTCTGGTAATCCTTGGTCGCGGCTTCTTCCGTGAGTGAGGCGGCTTGATGGCTGAAGGCGGGCATGGCGGCGGTGGTGGTGAAGTTGTGACCGGCTCTCTCAGCGCTGGGCTGTGGAAGCTCCGGGGGGCGCGCCCATGATTTCTTGCTCGGCGAGCCGCCAGTTCATTTCGTCACATCCCTCCGGGCAGCCTTGCTCCTGCCAGATTTTGTAGGCCAGGGCGGCGATCTGCTCAGCCTGTGGTCGTGCTTGAGTGGTGACATTCTGCCCGTCATGGGTTTCCATGGCTGCGCTCGTGATGGGGCGTTGGCCGGGGGCTTTTCTTCTGGCAGCACTCGTGTTTTTTGCGCCGTTATTTTGGGGCTTGGCAATCGTTTTCATTGTGGTTGGGGGAGCGGATTATGAACAGGCATTTCTGCCTCGACAATCAGGCGCGCGCCTGATTGCCAGCTCAGGGAAGCGCCTCGAACTTTATTCACGGTCGCGGAGAGTGGTTCCGCCGCTCTGCTCGGCGCAGTGCGCACAGCAATACATTGTCCCGTCTGATTCGACCCCGTGGCCGATGATACGGCACTGGCAGTGATCGCAGGCAGGTGCGAGGCGCTGGATCGCACACTCGAAGCTGTCGAAGACGTAGGATCGGCCGTTCATCATCACCACGAACGCCTTGTCATACTCGTTGCCGCAGGTTTCGCATTTAGGCATGGCTGGAAGATCATTGCGGCGCGGGAAGCGTGCTTTTCGGCACATCCTTCCCGCGCCTGGATTTGGGTCTATTCGGCCATGGCCATTTCAGCGGCCTCGACGTTGATCGTGTTTTCGGCAAGCTCGGTGAGCTTCTCGTCAGCCGCCTTTTCTTCATCAAGCGTCTCGCTGAGCAATCTCACGGCCTCGTCGAAACCGAGACATGCCGCGAGCGCGCGAGCGGTGCCGTAGCCGGCGATCTCGTAGTGCTCCACACGCTGTGCAGCTCCGATCAGCCCGGCATCGCGGACTGCGTCTTCGGCATCCTCGCTGATGAGTTCGCCGCCTTCCTCGATCAGCCCTTCCATCGCCTTGCACCGGCGCCCGGTGAGCTTGCAATCGAAGGATTTGGCGATTTGATCGAGGCGGGTGACGTGATTCTTCGTCTCTTCGAGATGTTCTTCGAAGCCGGCTTTGAGCGCATCATTCGTGGCGGCCCGCACCATTTTCGGCAGGGCTTTCACGAGCTGTGTCTCGGCGCTGTAGAGGTCTTTGAGTTCATGGACGAGCAGGTCTTGGAGTGTTTGGAGTTTCATGATGATAGCAGGGGGTGTCGTTGCCCCCGAATTTCGGCACGGCATCTGCCTTTGGTCGTGTTGAACACGAGATTTTTCATGCCTCATGCGACCTTAAGGAGTGGGCCTGAGCATGGTCTCAAGCACATCATCAAGCGGACTCTGCTGGACGATTCTACTTCTCTGGTGGGGAGGAAAAACGGCTGAGCATTTTGCGCAGCTCATCGGCGGTGACGGGTTTGACGATGTGCTCGGTGAACCCGGCGGCATGCGCGCGCGCAATGTCAGCCTCCATGCCGTAACCGCTCATCGCGACCGCCGGAATGTCGGAGCTTTGCCGCAGGGCTGAGATGACTTCAAGGCCGGAGCCGTCTGGCAGCCCGATGTCGCTTAGCAGCAGATCGAACGTGTTCTCATCCAGCGCCCGCCGGGCCTGCGCCACGGTGCTCGCAGTGGTGATGCTGTGGCCCCAGCGCGACATCAGCCGGTGGAGAATCAGGCGCGTGTCCGCGTGATCCTCGACCAGCAGCACTCGCAAAGATCGAGCTGGCTCCGCTGATCCATCGTCGGGCGCCGCCGGTGCGTTCAGCCGAGCGCTTCCGGCGGCAAGAGCAGGCAGCTCGACGGTGAACGTCGCGCCCTGATCATGCCCGGCACTGCGCACGCTGATCGTGCCGCCGTGTGCTTCGACCAGCCCCTTCGCCACACTCAACCCCAGCCCCAGACCGCCGAAACGCCGCGTCGTGCCAACCTGTCCCTGGCGGAAGGGATCAAAGATTTGCGGCAGCAACTCCGGCGCGATGCCGATGCCGTTGTCCTCGATCTCGACTCGTACCTTTTCGCCCGCGAGCGCGCTGCGGACCGTCAGATGTCCGCCTGCGGGCGTGAACTTTGCGGCGTTGCCGAAGAGATTGGAAAACACCTGGGTGAGACGCGCGGCATCGCCGCGGATCAATGGCTGGTCCTTGGCCAGATCCATGACGGGGGTGATCAGTTTTTCCCGCAGGGCAGGATTTACCATCGCAAGGGCATCCCGCAGAATGGTATGCAGATCGGCCGGCGTGGAGTGGATGCGGAGCTTGCCCTGGGTGATGCGGGTGACATCGAGGAGGTCATCCACCAGCCGGGCCTCCAGTTCGATGTTGCGACGAATGATGGCGAGCGATTCGCGGACTTCCACAGCGTCGGCCGCCTCGTTCATCAGCGCGGAGGCGGCGGCTAGGGCTGGTGTCAGCGGGGTGCGCAGTTCGTGGCTGAGCACCGCCAGGAAATCATCCTTGGCCGCGTTGGCCGCCACCGCCGCGGTCTTGGCCGCAGCCAGCTCCCGCACCATCGCGGCCAGGTCCCCCGAATGAGTGTCCAAGGCGCGGCGCAGCGTGTCCCGGGTGAGTTTCGTTTGAAGCTGGTTGCGCACACGGGCTCGGAGCTCATCGACTGAAAATGGTTTGAGCACATAATCTTGCGCACCTTCGACCAGAAGGTTGAGCTTCATCTCGTCGTCGGCCTTCGCGGTGAGCAGAATCACCGGCACGTCACGCAGGCCCTCGTCCTGTCGCAACGCGGCGACAAGTTCTTCGCCCGTCATGACCGGCATCATCATGTCCGTGAGGATGAGGTCGGGCACTCGCTCGCGGATCGCTTCCAGTGCCGCCCGGCCGTTCTCGGCCGTGCGGGTCTGCGCATCGGGCTCAAGAACGCGGCAGATGAAATCACGCATGTCCTGGTTGTCCTCGACGACGAGCACGTCCGGCCGGTCCGTCACCACGGTCTGAACTGGAAGCTGCGCGTTCTCTGTGCGGCCGGTGGCTGGAGCGTTCGCGAGCCTCTGGAGCACCGCGTCGGTGCCGGTCCAGGGGGAAATGTGGATCTCCACCCCCTCTGGGGCGCGGCGCGGCAGGCGTACCCGGAACAGGGCGCCGCCTGCGGCGCTCTCGCCGACGGTGATCGAACCGCCATGCATCTCGACAAACTCCTTCACGATGGAAAGTCCGAGACCGGTGCCGCCATAGCGCCGCTGGGTCTCGCGGTCCCCTTGCTGGAAACGCTCGAAGATGCTCTCGCGGAAATCCGCCGGCACACCCGGACCTGCGTCCTCCACGGTGAGCGTGAGATGGTCGCCGTCCTCGGTCAGGGCCAGGCGCACCGTGCTGTCGTTGGGCGCGTATTTGAACGCATTCGAAAGCAGGTTCATGAACACGCGCTGCACCTTGTCGCCATCCACTTCCGCGACCACCTCGCCCGGCGCTTGGAGTTCGACGCTGATGCCCCTCTCGCCCACGACGGACTCGAAGATGTTAGCCATGGCCCGGGCCATGGCCGCCAGGTCGAGCCGTGAGTAGTGCAGTTCCAGTTTGCCGACCTCCAGCTTCGACACGTCGAGCAGGTCGTTGACGTGTTTGTGCAGAAGGAGCGCGTTGCGGCGCACCAGGGCCAGCTCGCGCCGCGCGGACGGGTCCGGTGTCGTCTGGAGCAGCCGCTCGACCGGGGCGAAGATCAGCGCGAGCGGCGTGCGCAGTTCGTGGCTGATGTTCGCGAAGAAGTTCGTCTTGAGCTGGTCGAGCTGTGTCACCTTCGTGTAAAGTTCGTTCAACTCGCCGTAGGCGCGCTCCAGTTTCACACCTCGTTCCGCGGACAGGCGCGCGGCTTGCATCAGCGCGAGAATGTGTGGAATCAACGGGGGCAGAACCACCGCCGTCGTCACGGACGCGATCGCGGTGACGAGCTTGACCCAGCCGGAAAGCCAGTAGCGGGGATGTTCTGCGGTGAGTGTCCACACTTCCATGAAGTGCGTCGCGCCACAGGCCACGATGAAGATCGCGAAGGCGATCATGATCCAATGAAACGGCAGCTCACGGCGCGCACGAAAGACCAGCCAGACCAGCGTCGTCGAGATGGCCACGTAGGCCAGGCCGATGAGCAGGTCTGACCCGCCATGCAGCGTCATCAGCTGCTGGTTGAACAAATAGCAGTGCGAATGGGGCATGAAGAAATCACCTCCACCCATTTCACGCGAGAGATAGAGGCCCGCGGCGATCAGCACGAAAATGGCGGCGAGGATGACAGTTTGGAGCGGCGAATGTTTCATGATGTTGTGGAAACAAGGCATAAGGACACGACACGGCGAGCACCGCGGCCTCGTGGGAATTCAAGGCTGGCGGATGATCGGGCCTTGGAACGGGCCGCGCAACAAAACAACGCTGCGGGAGAAACAGCTTTGCCCAGGTGTCGTGCTCATGATGACGAATCCATGCGGCCATGACACGACCGGTTAGACGGGCCGCCCGCTCAACCGTCGGTACAGGCTCAGGTAGTCTTCCGTCATGCGAATGGAGGAGAACCGGCGCTCGAATTCTTTCCGGCATTGTCCACGGTTCAAGGCGGGCAGTTTGGCCACGGCGGTCACGGCTTCGTCCACATCATCGACAACGAAGCCGGTCACTCCATCGGTGATCACTTCTGGCACGGAGCCGCGGCGCAAGGCGATTACCGGAGTTCCGCAGGCCATCGCCTCGATCATGACGAGGCCGAAAGGCTCCGGCCAGTCGATCGGGAACAGCAAGGCGCGCGCGCCTCCCAGCAGGACATTCTTTGCATCATCCTGAACTTCACCCATGAATTCAATCAGGGGGTGATCGAGGAGCGGCTTGATGACCTGCTCGAAATACTGCTGGTCCGCTTTGTCAATCTTCGCCGCGATCTTCAAGGGAATGCCCGTTCGTTTGGCAATCTCGATGGCATGATCCGCGCGTTTTTCGGGCGAAATGCGCCCCAGGAAGGCGAGGTATCCCCCGCTCACGTCGTGATGCTTGAAAAGACCGACCGGCATGCCGTGGTGGATCGTGGCCACCCAGTTCGCGTGTGGCAGCGGTTTCCTTTGCGCATCCGAGATGGAGACCAGCGGCATGTCTTGAAACTCCTTGTAGAGCGGGGGCAGGTCGGGCAGGTCGAGCCGCCCGTGCAATGTGGTGACGTGGCGGGCGGCGCAACGCCGGGAAAGCGGGAAGTGCAGGTAGTCCGCATGAAAATGGATCACATCAAAGCTGTCAGCCACAGCGAACACGCGTTCCAGCATCAGGAAGTGATGCGGCAAAGAATCGACGCATTGCGAGTCAAGGCGCAAAGACCGGGGGCAGCACGGCACCAGCCGCGCCTGCGTCTCCGAATCTCCGCTCGCAAACAACGTGACGTCATGTCCGAGCCGGACCAGCTCCTCCGTGAGATAGGACACGACTCGTTCCGTGCCGCCGTAACCACGGGGAGGCACGCTTTCATACAACGGACTGACCTGGGCAATGCGCATGCCTGAATTTCGCAGCAGAGGAATGGATTGGCTGTCACAACTCGACGGTGACACCCAGTTCTCCGTCGAGTTTGAGGACTTTCACGTTGATGGCCTTGCCGTCATTCTCAAACAGCAGGTCCGCCCGCGCCTTGCCCACCTGAATGCCGCGCAGTTCCACATGCTTGATATGTTCAGGCAGGACCGGCCGCACCACTTTGAGGCGGTTGTCGAATCCCTGGGGCTGAAGTCCCAACAGGGTGGTCAGCAGGTACGGGAAAGTGCCCGCCGCCCATGCCTGCGGCTGGCAGGCCACCGGATAATCCACCGGCACGCCATAGTCCTCACGGTGAAATCCGCCAAACAACTCCGGCAGCCGGTGGTCGTCGAAGTGCATGGCCGCGTCCATCATGCCGCCAAACACGCGCAAAGCAGCCTCATCGTACCCATAGCGCCTGAAGCCATCCGCGATGAGGGCATTGTCGTGCGGCCAGACCGTGCCGAGATGATAGCCGAGGGGATTGTAGGCGAGTTCTTTGGCGGAGAGCGTGCGGATGCCCCAGCCGTTGAACATTTCCGGGGACATCAAATGGCTGGCGGTCTGGAGGGCTTTGTCCATGCTGGCGATGCCGGACCAGAGCGCGTGACCTGCGTTGGAGGACAACACCGCGGCCTGTCGTTTGCCCTCGTGAAGCGCGAGCGCATAGTAGCCTTCCGCCACCCAGAAATCGCGGTTGAACCAGTCGCACAATCGTTGTGCCTCCAATTCCAATGCGCTGGCCCGTGCTGGTTCGCCTGCTTTGTGGTACAGCGCGGCCATTTCGAGTTTCGCCTGGTAGGTGTAGCCTTGGAGTTCCACGAGAGTGATTGGGGGCGTGGCGAGAGAACCGTCGGCATTGACAATGCAGTCACCAGAGTCCTTCCAGCCTTGATTCGTCAGCCCTTTCTCGATCCTGCATTGATATTCGATGTAGCCATCGCCATCCACATCTCCGTAGCGGTCCAGCCAGTTCAGCGCCGCCTCGATGTTCGCCTTCAGTTCCAAAAACAGATCCAGGCGCCCCGTCCACGCGGCGTGCCGTCCCAGCAGGACGAGCCAGAGCGGCGTGGCGTCCACCGTGCCGTAGTAGGGTGTGTGGGGGATCTGTTTCAGGCGCGCCATCTCACCCACCCGGAGTTCGTGCAAAATCTTGCCCGGCTCCTCCTCCCGCCATGGATTGACCTCCGTTCCTTGATAGCGGGCGAGCAGACGAATGGTGTCCTCCGCGATGCGTGGATTCAGCGCGAGAGTTTGCAGCGCCGTGATGATGCTGTCGCGACCAAACAGCGCGACAAACCATGGAACGCCGGCCGCAAAGTAGGCCGTCCCTCCGATATGACTCCTGAGCATGTCGAGATCACGCAGCGAGCGCTCCATCACGAGATTGAGCATGCGGTTGTCGCTGTAAAACTGGCCCCAGGTGTCCTGCGAGGCTCCGCCGAAAGTTTGGCCTGGTCGTTGGGAAGGCGTCGCTGCGGCGTCTGCCGGTGATTCAGCCAGTCGGAGCGAAACTCGGAGCTGCCAGCATTCCTTGGGTTCCAAATGCAGTTCGAAGCTGGCGGACATGCCTTCGACTCGAACCGGAGCGGAATCGAACGCTATCGTCAGCGAGCGCTTGATGCCATCGGCGCCGTCGTAACCGAAGCACAGCGTTTTGCCGTCCCATTGGGGAGGCTGTGTTTGGCCGCGCTGGCTCTGAAACAGACCACGGATCGCGAAGATGTCCTCGAAGCCGGCTTGAAAGGTCAGCTTCACCTGAGTGTCGATGGGCCGCGGTGACAGGCTGTGGAATCTGAAGGTGTCATTGAGCACAAGGTGTTCGCTTGAAAGCACGCGAGACCACTTGATCTCGACCTGGTGCTTGAGCAGTTGCGTTCCATCCGCCATCCGCAGACTGGGGTTGGACAGTCCGAACACGGCGGCATTGCCCCGCACGGCATGGCGGACGAGCGCCTCCGGTTTCTTCCCGCCCATGCGCAGCTCATAACCGCCAAGAAAACGGCAGTCGTGGTAATAAAGCCCGAAGCCATGCCCTGTGGAGAGCGGCACGCTGCCGTCAGATTCAGCGAGGAAGAAGATGTCCTCTTCCTTGATGACCACCGCGTGGGTGATGCTGCGTGTGATCGCCGCCACGCCGGGCACCAGTTCGTGATCTTCTCCTGCGGCAGGGTCATGAGCATTCATGGAAATCGGAGCAGTGCGGCGCTCGTCAGTGTGATTCGGCTGACGACACTCCGGCGGTTCTGTCAATGAGGAGAAAATCCTGGCAGGATCACTACACAGCGGCAGGGAGGCTGTTGTCGTGTGTGTTCGGGCCGGCGGCATGCATGCGCAGCTCCCCGGTGCTTGTCTGCACCACGCCTCAACCGCAACACGGCAGGACGATCCGCGTCGTCAGACAACTGTCTGTGGGGATGTAGCGTTGCATAAAGGTAGCGCCATTGGCCTGCATCATCCGGTGCGCTGCCCACAGGCCCAGACCGTAGCCGCCGCGCCGCGTCGAGAAGAACGGCTGACCCCAGGCGCTCGTGTCCAGGGCCTCCTTTTTCGGCTCTCTCAGTTCAAAGATCACCTCGCCCCCCTTGGCCCGGGCAGTGATCGTCACCGGGCCGCCCGTTGAAAACTCGGCCGCATTGGCCAGCAGTTCATGAAAAACGCTCGCCATCATTTCCACATCCACGCTCACCCGTTCCTCGCCGAGTTCATCCACCCACCGAACCTCCAGCAGGTCTTGCAGTCCGGCATGCTTCTCCCGCCAGATCTGCAGCAGCACCCGGGCGGCGATGGGGGCGGCGACAGGCTGTGGTTCCTGGAAAAGCGCGGAAAGCGCGCGCAATTGCAGGGCGAGCGAGCGCAACTGCTTCCGAATGCGTCCCACGCTTGCCGCCGCTTCTCCGTCGGCCACCAGCTCATTCAGGAGCGCAGTTTCAAGATCAAGGCTGTTCAGGCCGTTGCGGACATCATGCGTGTGCTGGCGGACAAAGTCAGCGATGCGTTTCCAGGGGATTTCAGGTCCAGAGTCCATGTCTTTCAGCCAGTACGTTACTTCCGGGGCATATGGCTGTCACGAACTCACGTCATGAGCATGTTTTCACGGATCATCGTTCAAATTTGTTCTGCATTGTTAGAATTTCAAGTTCTCACCCCGGAGGATCGTGACGCTTCACAGCGCACTGGTCCGCGCAGTCCTCTGTGCGGGGGATCGTGTGCCCCTGTAGCCACGTTCGCCAGAACGTGGAGCACACGGACCTTCAACCAGCCTCCCGGCAGCCCAACTGCCTCATCTTCAAAGACAAACCTCGCTCCGGCTCGTGAATTCGGAATCCGAACTGAGGCTCCCGACCCGCCTGTCTGGAGATTCCCAATCCAATTCCGGCACCTCACCTTCAGGTCCGCAACGCCGGAATTCGGCATGAAGCTCACAGAGCTTGCCCCAGGAGGCCCAGCTTCGGGTTCTGTCTCTTGCCCACCCGGATTTGGCACTACTCCTTGCCAGTTCCGCCGCCAGTCGCTTACATCAGCCGCGCCATGCCAGCTCCCGTCGCCATTCTCGACCTTGCCGCCCGCTTCGGGGAGCACATCGACGCCTGCAAGTCCGGCAGCTACCACGAAAAGCAGCTCCGCACGGACTGCATCAATCCCTTGTTCGAAGCCCTCGGCTGGGACATGAACAACAAGCAGGGCTATGCCGAAGCCTGCCGCGATGTCATCCACGAGGATCAGATCAAGGTCGGCGGCGCGGTAAAGGCAAAAGCCCGTCAGGAAAAGAAGATCGGCTCCAACCTCGAAGCCACCGTCGCTCTGACCCTCCCCGCCGAAGGTTTCACGCATCCCGTCTTCAGCGGTCCCGCCACCCTCCACGAATTCCTCATCCTCAGCGACCTCCAACAAATCATCCGTGGTGGCGACCTCGCCGCTGTCGTGACGGAATCCAGCCATCACAAATGCGCCCGCTGCTGGAAGCATCTCCCGGATGTCGGCACGCATGCGGAACATCCAACGTTGTGCGGAAGGTGTGAGGAGGTCGTGGGGTGACAAGTGTTGTGACCGGAGCTCAGTTCGCAATGAACGTACAAAACATCAGATCGTTCTGTGTCGAGCAACAAATACCGATAAGCCCTCTGTTTGCTTCCAAGCTTCAGGGGGATCAGTTTGATTTTGTTGTCGAGATTGTTTCGCACACCGTAAACTTGGCTCGCTTGGGCATTCCGGGGGCTTTTGAGCTTGTCCATGGATTGGCACAGGCAGACGACTCAAATCTGGAGTTGGACCGCTCTTTCGAAAACTCTCTCACTGAGGCATTTGCCGTGTGGTTTTTGGAGACACGTCAAGGAGCCAAAATCAAAGCTGTCGAAGCAAGATCGCTGCCGGTTCGATCACCTCATGCGCGAAATCCCAACAAGTCTTGCGATCTGATGGCTGAAATGAACAGCCACGACATTTACTTTGAAGTTAAGGATTGCAGCCTGGACTTTGGGCCGAGTCGGACAACCGGGAGAAGGGGATACACTCCTGCTTCCGATAAAGATACGCGAAAGTGGCTCGAAAAGCAGATCAAGGAATGCTTCAACAAAGGTGCCAACTACCTAATTGCGAGACTTCCTGTGTGGGAATCGTCCAGTTGCTCTGGTTTAGACGCCATTCGACAAGTGTTGTGCGAGCACGAAGTCGTTTCACAAGACTGTGCATCTGTTGAAATGCCGTTTCAGATCCCAGCGTGGTTTAAGGGCGTGTTTCTAATCAAGCGATATGGACATGTTTTTGTTTCAGTAACGCAAAAGTCTCGCATCGACACGAGTAATGAACTGCCATCATGACAACCTCTACTCAGACTCCCGACGCAGCTCAGATTGTTCGAGATGCATACTCTTTCGTGATTGCTAATCCTCCAAACTTCATTGGCGATGCTGCAATGCTCCCATATCCGAAGCAAGTGATCTTGGATTCTTGCCGCTCGCTGTTGTCTAGTGATGGTCGTTATCTTGTCATGGTTGACACATTGACCCCGAAGATCATCTCGGAGTGGCACCAGATTGATGCCGATGACAAAGCCGCTGTGGCGCAGTTAAATCGAAAACCACACCCAAAATTGGACCATGAGGTGAGTGAATTCATGCCTGTTGTTAGAAAGTATATGAAACGAGCTTTGTTTGGCTGAGCGCTCCTTGGCAAACAACAATCAAATGGCATCGACAGGCAATCACCTCTCAGCCACGTCCCAATCGCTCCGCCTGTTCGCGCCACCCGCCTCCGACCTCCCGGCGTGTTCGTTCCGGCTCCGCCGCGAAATCTCCCAGCAGCCCAGCATGGAAACACCGCAGAGTTGGGATAACCGCAGAGATGATTTTCTGAATGCCTTTCTCTCGCGGTTATCCCGACTCTCGCGGTGTGATCGGTTTGGAGCCGTCAAGGCCACGCTACGCTCACAAATCCTCAAACGCTGCGCGATACGTCTCCGGGTGGCGGGCGCTGTGCAGCAAAGCCCCGAAGTAGAGCAGATCGTCCTCCTCCAGATAATAGATGATGTAGGGAAAGCGGCGGACGAGGCAACGGCGCACCCGCCCCTCCAACACACGCCAGCGGAAGGGATCAGCGGCAATCTCCAAGCAGGCGCTTTCCACGGTCTGCACGAACCGGCGGCCTAGTTCTTTGCTTTCGGCTGTGTAGCGTCCGGTGACGCAGCACAGCTCCGCCTGGAAGTGCTCCGAATACACCACCTTCATGCCACGAGCGCCTTGGCAGCCGCAAACACGTCGTCGTGACTCAATCCGCGCTCACGCCCGGCTTTGAACGCCTCAAAGCGCCGCTCCACCTCGGCAGCAAGGGTCGAATCGTTTTCCCACTGCGCCGGCAAATCCGCATCAACGGTCTCCCAGATGATTTCAGCCAGGAAACGTCGCTCCTCGGCAGGAAGGCGGGCGGCTTGAGCAAAGAGTTCTTGGGTGGCCATGATGACGGATGGTAACGGATCGTGCTAGGAATGCCAAGCGTGGAATATGAAGCACTTAAAACGCAAGCCGGGCCGCTGGAATCTCCTCCAGCAGATCCTCCTCAGCGCTCAGCGGCTTCAACGCCTTCCCAAGCTGCAACGGGAGCCAGATCGAAGGCGCTGCGCTGCTTCTTCGACTTGCGAACGCGCAGTGAGTGAATCAGCCGCTCCAAGTGGGAAAGCTCGTCTGCCGCCAAGTGCGGGACGGCCCTTTCAATCTCTGCGAGTGTGCTCATGCCACGAAAACTATGCCTTTTGGAACCTGCGGCAGGCAATCTCCTCTCAGCCACGTCCCAATCGCTCCGCCTGTCCGCGCCACCCGCCCTCGAACTCCCGGCGTGCTCGTTCCGGCTCCGCCGCGAAATCTCCCAGCAGCCCAGCATTAAAACACCGCGAGAGTTGAGAAAACCGCAGAGATGAGCTTTGAAATGGATTTCTCTGCGGTTTTCTCACCTCTTGCGGTGTGGTCGGTTGGGAAGCTTGGGAAACAACAAACGAGAAGCAATCTTCCTCTCAGCCGCATCCCCAAGCGCTCCGCATGTTCGCGCCACCCGCCCCGGCCTTCCGGCGTGCGCGCTCCTACCGCCACTCATGCTTCGGATACCGTCCGCGAAGCTGCGCTTTGACCGCTGGATAACCTTCCCGCCAAAACCGGCCAATGTCTCCCGTCGTCTGAATCGGTCGCTGCGCGGGTGAGAGCAGGTGAACCGTCACGCTGATGCGACCGGCGGCGACTTTGGGGTTTTCGTTCACGTCGTACATGTGCTGGAGCACGGCGCTGACGCTGGGGGGCTGCTTTTCGTCATAGACGATGCGGGCGGTCTTGCCGTTTTTGAGGGCGTAGCGTTCGGGGGCGTATTTTTCGAGCATCTCGCGCTGGCTGTGGCTGAGCCATTGGTGCAGGGCAGGAAAGACCTCGCGGTCTTTGAGGGCGCGGTAGGTGGTGCAGCCGTGGCAGAGCTGTTCGATCAAGATGTGGCGATCTTCTTCGCCGATGGGCGGGATTTCGAGGTCGGGCATCCACTTGGACAGGCAGTTCACGCGGGTGATCCATTGCTCGACCTTGTCGTTCCACAGCGGCAGTTCCAGGCGCCCGGCGATGACTTCGGCGGCGAGCAGGCTGGCGGCTTGTGTTTCATCCGGCTCGCCGCGTTCCTTGCTGGCGAGCACAAGCGTGCGAAAGCGTGTCTCCTCCATGTTCATCACACGGCGGTTCACGCTGTCGTAGCGGGCACTGCGTCCGGCGGTGCAGTCGTCGGGGAACATCTCGCGCAGCCATTCCTCTTCGATGCGGGTGACGTTGTTGAGCTTCACGGTGAGCGCCTTGCCCTGCACCTCGACGATCTCGGAGGCGACGAGCAGGCGCGGGGCTTTGATGTGCGCGTCTTTGTCGAGATGGCCGGTGTAACCGCCCGCGAGGCGATAAATGCGGCTGCCAGGACTGGTCTCGACGCCGAGGTGATCGCTGAACGCTGCGAGCAGTGTCTTCGCCAGCGCTTCGGCATCGGCAACCTCGTCGTTGATGCTCAAACCGGCGCGTTTGGCGAGCTGGAGGAACTGATCCGCGCTGCGGGCGGCTTCGCGCGATGCCATCGCATGCACACCGTAACGGGCGCAGGCATCGGGATCGAAGTTCATGCCTTCTGCACGCGTGAAAGCCCGCAGCAGCGCCTGGAACTCGCTCACGTCGCCATTCTCCCAGAACTCCTCGTTCTTGTGCGAGGCGTTGTTTTTGCCCACGAGCAAAATATCGCGTCCCTGCGCCACGGCGGCGCACAACGCGGCCTCGCGCAGGCAGCCGAACTCCGCTGCGGCCAGCAGCATGCGCGAGAAACGCGGATGCAGCGGGAACTTGCTCATCTGGCGGCCGATGGCGGTGATCTGGCCGTTCAAATCAGTCGCTCCGAGATCATGCAGAAGATTTTCGGCGCGGGATAACGCGGCGGGGGATGGAGACTCGAACCATTCGAGGGTGTCGGCAGCTTTTCCGGCTGAAGCCGGGACTCCGAACAAAACTCGCAGCGCCAGCAGCGCCTCGCTCAGGTCGAGCCGCTGCACCTCGGGCAGTTCGCATTCAGCCCTCAGCAAGTGCTCGCGCTGCGTCCACAAACGCACCGCGATGCCTGGGCCCAGTCGTCCGGCACGCCCGGCACGCTGTTCAGCCGAGGCGCGGCTGATTTTGTTCACGGTGAGGGTGTTGATGCCACGACGGGCGTCATAATTCGCGATGCGGGCCGTGCCGCCGTCGATCACGGCTTTCACGCCTTCGATGGTGAGCGAGGTCTCGGCGACGTTGGTCGTGACGATGATCTTCGGCTGCTCGCCGGGCGTGACGGCGGAATCCTGGTCCTGCGGCGTCAATTCGCCATGCAGCGGCACCACGCGGCGGCCTCGCGCAAAGCTGCGCCCTTGAATCGCGGCGATGGTCTTGCGGATCTCGTGGCCGCCAGGCATGAAGACGAGCATGTCGCCGCTGAAGCCGGGCGAGGTCGCGAGGTCTTCGCAGGCGCGGGCCGCCTGATCCCAGATCGGCTCGGGGTAGCCCGTCTTGAGCTGGAGCGGTGCCTGATAACGCACCTCGACCGGAAACGTGCGGCCTTCGGATTCGAGCAGCTTGCAGGGCTGCATGAAATCGACCAGCGGCCCCGGCACCAGCGTGGCGGACATGACGATGACCTTCAAATCCGGCCGCCGCTGCTGCAATCGCCGTGCAAAGGCCAGGACGAGGTCGCCATCAAGGTGGCGCTCGTGGAATTCGTCGATCACGATGCATCCGACGCGGTCGAGTTGCGGATCTTCGAGCATCATGCGCAGCATCACGCCCTCGGTGACGTAGGTGAGGCGTGTCTCGCGGCTGGTGATGTTTTCAAACCGCACCTGATAACCCACTTCGCCGCCGAGGCGGGCATTGCGCTCGCGGGCCACGCGCTGCGCCAGCATGCGGGCGGCAATGCGGCGCGGTTGGAGCACCACGCAGCGTTTCCCCTCCGGCAGGATGCCCGAATCGAGCACGAACTGCGGAATCTGCGTGGATTTGCCGGAGCCGGTGGGCGCTTTGATCAGCAGATTCGGCAGCGCCGGATCAAGCAGGGCGGCGGTGAAGGGCTGGCGGAGTTCGAAGATCGGAAGCGGGGCGGACATGAATGGAATCACGAATGGGGAATGCAGCATGACGCATTCAGCATCCCGGTCGAGTCATTCGTGCGCCGTGACTCCATCAGGCGGGATGTGTCATGAAATGAGTGTGTCTCGATTCTCCGCCTGCTCGTAGAAAGGCCGGGAATTTTACTTTCGTTTACTGCGGCCCGTTTCACAGTTCCCGCTCTCAAACCCCGACCCACATGACACCCGAAGAAGCCAAAGCCCAGCTCGACAACCAAGTCCGTGAAATCATCCAGTGGCATTTCTCGCCTGAAACCGGCTGCCCCTTCTGGCTGGACTGGGCGAAGAAGAATTTCGACCCGCGCGGCGTAGTGAACAGCTACGAGGACATCATCGCGAAGTTTCAGCATTTCCAGGACGAGTGGCTGCGCGACCAGCAGCCTGAGGTCTGGGTGCCTGCCGCTTTCAAAGGCAAGCCTTTCAACATCTTCGAAACCGGCGGCACCACCGGCATGCCGAAGGGCGCGCTGATCAGCCAGCGCGCCATGGTGGCCCGCGCCATGGTGGCGCGCTACGACAGCCCGCTGCAGCCGGGCGACGCCTTCNNCGGCGGCACCACCGGCATGCCGAAGCAGCGCATCGGCTGGAACGACTTCCGTGTGGATTACGAGGAGTTCAGCCACAAGCTCGACGACAAGCACTTCCCGCCGGGTGAGTCGTGGATCATGGTCGGCCCCACCGGCCCGCGTCGTCTGCGCCTCGCGGTGGAGCATCTTGCCAATTATCGCGGCAGCTCCTGCTACTTCGTCGATCTCGACCCGCGCT
>DNXB01000545.1 GCA_003506995.1 Verrucomicrobiales bacterium | reverse complement strand
CGAACGCACCTGGCACCTCCTCAAGGCTTCCGACAAGGAAGTTTATGGCCCGATCAACCTCGAAACCCTGCGCGGGTGGGCGGCTGACGCGAAGATTTCCCCGCTGGACAAGATTTCCAGTGACAACCGCATGAGCTGGCAGCGCGCGCCGATGATCGCCGAGCTGCAGATGGACCTGCTGGTGCAGATGCCGGACAATTACCTCTACGGTCCGACGAATGTGGCGACGATTCAGGAATTCCTCGCGACGGGCGAGATCGACGAAAATGTGACGATCATCAACTGCCTGGACAACACGGAGAAGCGTCTGGCTGATCTGTCCTGGTTCCAGGCCAGCCCGCAGCACATGCGCAGCGCGGCCACGACCTTTGTCGGCACCCAGTGGCCGGATGACAAAAAACTGCCGGGAGATGCCTCGCAGCAGTCGCGCATCGGCACGCTGGAGCGGCAGGTGATGGAACTGCAGCGCGTGGTGGATGAGTGGCAGCATGCCTACAACAGCCTGCGCCAGCAGTTCATCGAGGCGACGGGGCGGGAGCCGCTGTGAGGGATGTCACGTTTTTTCCTTGGTCTCTTCCTCGTTCAAACCCGGCACATACCTGGCTTTGTCCGCGTAGCGGTCGAAGCGGTTGGAGAGGATCAGCAGCGTGGGCGCCCACAGGCCGATGAAAATGCCGAAACGCTCGGCATGCGCCTGCTCCTCGGGTGAGTCACCGTTGAGGAACCACCAGATCCAGATGGAGAGCAGGATGGACAGGATGCCCCCTTGGAAACAAATCGTGCTGAGCGCGCGGCAGATGGAAGGATTCATGGCGGGCAGATTGCCACGCTTTCCCGTCTCAAGGCAAGCATTCAGTGATGTGGAGCAAAGCATGAGGATGAAATCGCATGCGCAGGCGCGCGGGGTGGCGCTTGAGAGAAGACGAGACCGGGGCATAATAGGAGGCGATGTCTTCTTCTGTCGAAATTCGCAGTGCCCCGGCCGCGCCGCCCCGGCCCCGGGTGGCCCCGCACAAGCCGCGCTCGCTGCCGCAAACGGCTCCGCCGGCGTTGGAGCCGCCTTGGCATGTGATCCTGTGGGATGATGATGCCCACACGCATGAGTATGTCATCGAGATGCTGGGCGCGATTTTTGGCCATGGGCATGATCTGGCGCTGAAAATGGCGAAGGAAGTGCATGCCAGCGGGCGAGTTGTCGTGGCCACGGTTCACAAGGAGCTGGCGGAACTGCGCCAGCAGCAGGTCGAGGATTACGGGCCGGACAAACGCGTGCCTGGGTGCCAGGTCTCGATGCGGGCGACCATCGAGTGCTCGGAGTGATCAGCTTCTCCCGTTTTCACCACGCGGCTCGGCGATTCCGCGCAGGATCAGAATCGAAGACAGTGAAAACACCGCCGCGAGCGCCGCGACGAGGTGAAACGAGCCGCTGAGCGAATAAATCACGCCGCCCAGGCTCGTGGCCAGCAGCAGCGCCCACACATTGCAGAAGCCGAGCATGGCCTGGAGCGTGGAGCGGCGTTCCGGCGGGCACAGCTCGGCGGTGAGCGTCAGATCCCCCACACGGTCGAGGAACAGGCCGAAACCAAGCACGAAGTAGGCGGCGGTGAAGCCGCTGAATGACTGCGTCAGGCACACCCACACGCAGAACACCACGCAGATGAGGCGGGAGAGGATGAGGAGCACCTTCCCACCGCTGTGATAGCCCAGCCACGCGGCCAGCAGGCTGCCGAGGATGGTGCCGATGTTTTGAAACGAGACGAAGTGCCCCTCGTCGGCCTCCGGGCGGCCGGTGGTGTGCAGCGCGTGCAGCGTGAGGAAGGAGACGACCATGAGATAACCCATGCCGGTGAAACGCACCGCGATGAGCCGCAGCAGCCGCGGCTGGGCGGCAAGCAGGCCCGGCAGGCCTTTCAAATAGCCCCAGTAAGAGCCGGTGGGCGGGTGGTAATGACGCGCGGCGGGCAGTTCCCGCATGAACGCCTGCGAAATCCAGGACAGCATCAAAAACGCGAAGGTGATCAAATGCAGCACCGCGTAGCCGCGCTGCCCTGGCGCATGCGTGAGCACCTGCTGGATCACCGCGCCCGCTCCCATGCCGATGCATGCCTGCGTGATGTAGCGCGTCGCCCAGCCTGCCGCGCGCGCACGTTCCGGCACCATGCGCGTGACCATTTCCATCCACGCCACCATGCCGATGCCGCCGACAAGGCCGGAGATGACCGGCGTCAGCACCACGACCGGCAGCAGCCACGGTCCTGCATCCTGCATGAACCACAGCACCAGACCGGCGACGAGATAGGGCAGCCGCTGCAGCAGGCCGAAGGTCATCACCCACGGTTTGAAGCGCGTCAGCCGCTCCACCAGGGGAGACACAAACAGCCCCGCCATGGCGAAGGCCGCCGGCAGCAGCGCCGGCATGATGGCGATGATGGCGGAGCGTCCGCCGAGCTGCTCCACCATCTTTGGCATCACCGTCTCCGGTTGGAGGAACGCCACGCCGCCCATGTACAGCCCGCCTTCGAGGCAGTGACAGAGAAAATTCCGTCGCACGACCTGCGGGTGGTGCTCATGAAGGGGGGATGCGGCAGGCTGGGGCATCGCGGGAGGCGCTCATCGTGGCGCAGGCCGGGCCAAAGGAAAGCGAATCGTCCGGCACTCTGTCCTGCGGCGGTTTTTGCCTGTAAAAAAACCATCCGAGCAGCCTTGCGTTGCGTTCCCACTGCTGGTTCAATCACTCCACACCCAACCCAACGCACGTCATGACACTCAATTCCAAACTCACCAAGCTCCTTAACGAGCAGATCAACAACGAGATGGGCTCCAGCTATGTTTACCTCGCCATGGCCGCGTGGTTTGAGCAGACGCCGTACGCGGGCTTTGCCCAGTGGATGTTCACCCAGAGCCGCGAGGAAACCATGCATGCGCTGAAATTTTACCAGTATCTCGCCGACCGTGACGCCAAGGTCGAGCTCCAGCCCATCGCCAAACCGAAGGCGGACTTCAAGTCACCGCTCGATGTCTTCCAACAGAGCCTGAAGCAGGAGGAGAAGGTCACCCAGCAGATCAACGATCTCTATGAGGTTGCCGAGCAGGTCAAAGACCACGCCTCGAAGAACCTCCTGCTCTGGTTCCTCAACGAGCAGATGGAAGAGGAGAAGATCGTGCGCGACATGCTCGACCGCCTCAAACTCGCCGGCAACGACCCCGCCAGCCTCCTTGTCCTTGACCGCGAGGCGGGCAGCCGTCCATCTGGCGGCGGTGCTAATGCGGGCCGGACGGCCAGATAGCCCGCTGCTAGGCTTTCAGCGCCCAGTCGAGGAGCGACTGGGCGTCTTTCCAGACGCCTTCGCTGGTGTCGTTGAGCACCACGACGATGCGGCGGCGGCCATTGCGCTCCCCGGTGGCCACGAGGCAGTAGCCGGCGGCGTCGGTGTAGCCGGTTTTCATGCCGTCGCAGTAGCTGGCGGTGCGCAGGACGCGGTTGGTGTTCGCCAGATCGATGGATTTGCCGTCGGACTTGACGAACTTGTAGCTCTGCAGCTTCACGATCTTGCGCAGATCCGGCAGCTTGTCGGCCGCCTTGGCGATGACGGCCAGATCACGGGCGGTGCTGAAGGGATCCTGTTCGGTGGTGGAAGGCAGACCGTGAGGATTGACGAAGAAGGTGTTCTCCAGGCCGAGCTGTTTGGAGCGCTCGTTCATCTTGTTGGCAAAGGCGGGGACGCTCCCGGCATTGTCACGGGCGAGCGCCTGGGCGATGTCGTTGGAGCTCTTCACCATCATGGCGGTGAGAAGGTGGCGGCGGGTGTAGGTTTCGCCGACTTTGAGGCCGATGCGCACCGGGGCGCACTGCGTGTCGCTCAGCTCGATGGTGACGATCTTGTCCAGATCTCCCGCCTCGACGACGAGCAGCCCGGTCATGATTTTCGTGGTGCTGGCGATGGCTCCCTTCTGATCCGGGTTCTTTTCAAACAGAATGTCGTCGCTCTCGGCATCAATGACGATGCAGCGCGCGGCGCTGATCTGCGGGATGGGGCCGCGGAGGTTTTTGATCTCAATCTCGTGCCGGACTTTCTTGGTTTTTTCCAGTTCCTCCGCCAGTTGCTTCTTGAGGTGCTCCACCATGGCCTCGCGGGCGGCGAGCTGGGATTTTTCCTGCTCCATGCGCTGGCGCTCGGCCGCCATGGCTTGCTCGCGCTTCGCGGCGGTGGCGAGCTTGGCCTCTGCCTCCTCCTCACGCCACTGGAGCTGCTGCTCGCGTTTGGGATCATCACAGCCGGCCAGGGTGGCGCAAAGAAGAGCAGCGGCCAGAACACGGCCTGCGTTTTTAAGAGGGAGGGGGAGAATCATTTTAAAGTTCGGAGAGAAGTTCTTTCAGGCGGGCGACGGGCCACTGGCCGGGCGCGTTCGAGGCGCCAATGAAGCCGTAATTCAGCAGGCTGCCACACTTTGCCAGCACCAGTCGCGACACACGGCCCCACGGCCCCATGCCCATGACGGACAGGCGCAGGCGGTGCGTGCCACCGGCCAGCTTCATGAGGCGGATCAAATCCTCCTGCGTGTTCAAGTAGGTGGCGAACTTCACGGCATCGAGACCGGCCTGCTGGGCGAAGTTCACCGCGCCTAGCAGCACATCGTCCGAAGGAGATGCCTGGAAATCATGAAACGAGCCGAGCACCGGCACGCCGAGAGCCCGCGCCTTCTGAATCGTGCCTTGCATCTGCATGGCACTGCGCAGTTCCAGGTCGATGAGCGCGGCGAGATCGAGCAGCGGCTCGATCATGGCGGCGCGGCCGGCCGGATCTTCCGGCCCTTGCCCGCCTTCTGCGGGATGTCGTGCGGTGAGCAGCAGCGGCACTTGGTTGCCAGCCAGTCTGGTTCGCAAGTCCGCCGCAGGCAGCTTGAGCAGATCCAGCCGCAGTTCCACCACATCACACAACGCCGCCCGTGCGGCCGCATCAAGTGTGCAGAAGTGCTCCAAGCCCGCCGTGTCGGAGATGGCTCCTACTGCGAGCGGACGAGAGGACATGAGCAAGTTTTTGGAGGAAACGAGTTGTGCCATTGGCTAGGCTTAATATAATTTTAACACTAACTGACAAATTTTAAGCAGTAGTCTTCTTCACTATGCTTGGCCGGAAGCAAGAAATCAATTTGCAGCTCACTGAACTGCTCGATAGCGCCCTTCTGGCGTTTTGCTTGTGGTTTGGGCATTTTCTGCGCTCCGAGGTGGTTCCGGTTTTCATGCCGGAGGTGGAGCAGATTCCGCCGTTGGAGAAATTCTACTGGGTGATCGCGGTCGTGGCACCCTTCATGCCCATCGTGTTGGAGTCGCGGGGCTTTTATTCGAATATCCACCACAAGACGGTCGGCAGGTCGGTGTGGCAGCTCGTCGAGGGGCTGGTCATCATCGGGGTGGCGGTGGCCTTTTGCGTGGTGTTCTTCAAATGGTCGGTGGAAAGCCGGGCCGTCGTGGTTTTCTCAGTGACCCTGGGCGCGTTGTCCCTGCTCTTGCGCGAGTCCTGGCAGCGTGAGGCCTTGCGCCGCCGCATGGCCTCCGGCAAGGGCCGCGAACGTGTCATCATCGCCGGGGAGAAGGAGGACATGGCGGCTTTTCTCGCGGGCATGGGGGCCGAACAATGGGCCGGGATCGACGTTTTTGACCAGATCGACATCATGCGGCGTCCAGTCTCGGATTTGGTGGCGGCGCTGCACGAGCATTCCGTCAGCCGGGTGCTGTTTGCCGCGCAGCATGTGCATTTCAGCAAGATCGAGGAGGCCGTGCAGGCCTGCGAGACCGAGGGCGTCGAGGCCTGGATCGCCGCCGATTTCTTCCAGACCGCCATCGCACGGCCGACGTTCGACATGCTGGGAGGACGTCTCATGCTGGTGTTTCACACCACGCCCCAGGCCTCGTGGGAGCTGCTGTGCAAGGCGGTCGTTGACCGCGTGGGCGCGTTCGTCCTGCTGTTGCTGTCGCTGCCGTTCTGGTTCGTCGCCATGGCGGGCATCCGTCTCAGTTCACGCGGACCGGTGTTTTTCCGGCAGGAACGCGCCGGGCATTACGGCAAGCCGTTCATCATGTGGAAGTTCCGCACCATGCATCTGGATGCCGAGTCCCGGCGTTCGGAACTGGAGGCGCACAACGAGATGGACGGCCCCGTTTTCAAGATCACCAACGACCCGCGCATCTTCGCCTTCGGCCGCTGGCTGCGCCGCACCAGCATCGACGAGCTGCCGCAGCTCATCAACGTGCTGCGCGGTGACATGAGCCTCGTCGGCCCGCGACCTCTGCCGGTGTATGAGATTCAGCGCATCGAAAAGCACGCGCAGCGCCGCCGCCTGAGCGTCAAACCCGGTCTCACATGCCTGTGGCAGGTCACCGGCCGCAACGGCATCAAGAACTTCGAGGAGTGGGTCGCGCTCGACCTCAAGTACATCGACAACTGGTCCTTCTGGCTCGATTTGAAAATCCTTGCGCAGACACTTCCCGCCGTGATTCGCGGCAGCGGCGCGAGTTGAGCGCAGAATTCACTGTTCTCGTCGTCTGAACTGCGGCACAGACGACGCACATGAAAGTAGAACGCCTCAAATACGTCATCTGGGCCGCCGACATGAACCGTGCCGTGAATTTCTACGCGCAGGTCTTCGGCGGCACGATCCTGAAGCAGAACGACATCATCAGCGAGGTGTCCATCTGCGACGGCATCATCGGCATCCACGGCGGCGGCGAAGGGAATCGCACCTGGACCGGTCTGAGCTTCCAGGTGCCGGACGTGATCGAGGGCGCGCACGAAATCGTCGCCGCGGGCGGTTTGCTCACGCGTGAGCCTCAGCCTGAAAACGGCGAGCCACCCCATCTTGCGATGTGCGTGGACCCCGAGGGGAATGAGATCATGCTCACGCGCAAACGCGCACACTGACCTCGGCGTTGCGCCGACACGACGACCAAACGCAGGCCGTGGTTGTCAGTCGGGAGCGCCGGAACGCCGGGCGGGCGTGTGGAACAAGGAGTCACTTTAGGATGCATCCACAGATGACGCAGATTTCACAGATTGAAGCCCATCTGCGTCATCTGCGAAATCTGCGGATAAAAATTCAAGCTAGCCAGGAGATCGGCGGACAGGCGCTTGCTCCAAATCGGTGCGGGATGAGGGAGCGGCCTGCGTGGTGTGTGGCGCACGGGATTCCAGCTCAAACACCCGCACGGCGCGGTCCCGGCCATCGGTGGCGAGGTGGCGTCCATTTGGGCTGAAGGTGAGGGAGCGGGGCATGCCTTCGATGCCTATGAAAGTTTGCAGCAGGGTGGCGTCGGCGTAGCGCCAGAGCTTGAGGCTGAGGTCGGTGGAGCCGGTGGCGAGGAGCGGCTGCGTGGGATGAAAACATACGGCGCTGATCATGCCTTCGTGTGCGCGGAAGCGATGCTTCACGGCGAGCGTGTCGGCATCGAGGATCATGACAAAGTGGTCGCTGCCCGCCACGGCGATAATGCGGCGGTCGGGGTATGCGGCAAGGGTGTAGAAGGCGCTGTCGTGATCCTGTGAGGCGAGGATGCGGCCATCTTTGGAGTCGAGTAGGGTGATGTTGCCTTTTTGCGTGTTGTCCGGCTGGAGTTCGCTGGAGATGGCGATGATGTGGCCGTGGCTGCCGGCAAAGATGGCTTTGTAGGCGTCGTGTTTGAGATCGAGGAGCACATCGCCGGTGCGGATGTCGTGGATAATGAGACGGTTGCGGGGCTGGGGTGTGGTGCGCAGGAGGCGCCCGCCTTTTTCGTCAAAGTCGAGGTGCATGGTGCCATCGTCCTCCCTCTCGGCAGGCCGGGACCATTTTTCGGTGACGCCGTCTTTCGTGCTCTGCCACAGGCTGAGTGCGGAGCCGGGCGTGGTAAGGCTATTTCGCGAATAAGCGGTGGCGATGAGGCCGGTGGCGGGATGGACGGCAGTGATGGCGTGACTTTTGGCGAATGGCGTGCCCATCGGCTTGGGTTGACGCGGGGCTGAGAGGTCGAGACGTGCCCGGAGGCCGCCTGCGATGCGTGCGAGCAGTTCGGTGTCGGACAAAAAGTGGCAGGACCAGCCTTCGTCACCGCCGGGCAGCATCTCAGCGAGCGGCTGATCCGGGAAGTGCCAGAGCTGCGGTGGGGATTGCTGCGTGAGCAGGTGCCCGCTCGTGTGATTCACGCTGAGCGGTAGATGGCCGGTGTAGGCGGTGATGCCGTGGAAGGTGCCGGTGGGGGCGAAGTCGCCGGGATGCAAAAAAGACAGTGAGCGATCCACGGCGAGGCTTTGGGAAGCGCTGCCGCCGAGGGTGATGAGGTTGCTGCCCGCGCTGTAAGCCACCTGCGCGATGGGCATGGCGGCTACACGCCGGCGTTTGATGAGGAGGCCGTTGTTGGAATGATAGACCTCCAGATCGCCGGAGATGAGGCCGATGACGATCCGGGCATGATCGGGACTCGCGGCCATGGAGTGCGGATGGGCATTCAGGCGACCGAGGAAGGCGGGGCTGCCATCGGTGAGCTTGAGGCCCCGGAGGACATAGTCTTGGTGTTGGACGAGTGCGAGGGCATGTCCATGTGAGGCGCATGCAATGCGCAGCGGACGGAAGGGCTTGGTCCAGCGCACCACGCCAGTGGCGGTCTCGATAAGATGCAGCGCTTCCGTGTCAAAGTCAGCGATGGCGGCGAGTGTGCCTGTGGCATTCAGCGCGAGAGTTTGCAGATACGGATGCGCGGCAGCCTCGGAGTGCGAGACAGCGAAGGTCTTCAGTTTCTCTCCCGTGGTGAGATCATACAATGCGGCCTCGCTCGCTGAACTGGTGCGTGCGAGGAGACGTTTGCCATCGGCGGAGTTGCTGAGGCGCAGCTCGCCTGCATGACCAGTGTCGATGCTGCGGAGGAGTTTTTTGCTAGCGACATCCACGATGCCGATGCGTCCATCCCGGCTGGCGATGGCGAACTGCGATGCGGCGTTCGGAACAGCGCAAACATCGGTCACTTGCTCGCAGAAGCCGGGGATCATGATCGGCCCGAGAGAGGAATCACGTTTGGCGGAGAGGTAGCGCCAGCTTTGGTCACGCAGGGCCGCAGGCACGACTTCCAGCGCATTCGTCATGCTGGTGATGTCGCCCTCTTTGAACGCGACATCGGCCAGGGCGATCTGCGCGGTCGCCAGAGATTGTTGGGCGCGGCGTTCGCTCGCCATCACCTTCCACACAAAGCCGAGGCTGATGAGCAGCAGCGCGGCGAGGGATACGGTGACGACTTTGTGCCGCAGAAGAAGGAGCTGGAGCTGCTTCATCGAGCCTGCGTCCTCCGCTCGCGTGGCAAAGCCGTTCTGATAAGCCTCGATGTCCGTGCTCAAGGTTGTGACGCTGTCATAGCGCCGAGCTTTGTCGAGATGCAGCGCCTTCATCGCCACGGCGGAGAGCGCCGTCGGCACACGCGCACCGCGAATGTGCGGCAGTGGCCGGATCAGCTTCGCCTCCAGCACCTCGCCCTTCTCGAAGACCTTTCCTCGGCTGCCGGATTGCGAGGCAAAAGCTGTCGGAGCCGTGATTTCACCTTTGCTGACTTTCTCCAGCACCTCCAGCGCCGTTTTGCCCTCCACCGGTGGTCGCAGCGTGAGGATGGCGTAAAGAATGCCGCCTAGAGCATAGATGTCCGAAAGCTCATCCACCTCCGCCATGCTGCCACGCGCTTGCTCGGGGGACATGTATTGGGGAGTGCCGAGGACGGACCCTTGCAGGGTAAATGACGAATTCCGAATTCCGAATGACGAATCGGAAGCAGCAGGCAGCTCTGGTTCGTCATTCCACATTCCACATTCGTCATTCTGGCGTTTCGCCAGCCCCCAATCCATCACGAGCACCTCGCCGAACTCGCCAACCATGATGTTCTCTGGCTTCAGATCGCGATGCAGCACGCCTTGGCTGTGGGCGAAGGCGATGGCGTCGCAGACTTTGCGGAAGATGCCGAGCAGGCGCGTGAGCGGGAAGTCGCGCAGGACTTCGGGCACTTCTTTGCGCAGATCGGTGAGGATGGCTTGCAACGTGCGGCCTTTGACGAGCTTCATCGAGTAGAAGAGCGGCTGGCCGCCCTCCCACACGATGTCATAGATCGGCACGATGTTTGGATGCGCGAGCAGGGCGAGCACCTCCGCCTCGCGGATGAAGCGCTGGCGCATGGCGGCATTCGCATTAGCCTCCAGCAGCATGACCTTGATGGCCACGGTGCGTTTGAGTTTCCCGTCTGTTGCCTCCAGCACACTGCCCATGCCACCGCTGGAGATCTCCGCTCCGAGCTGGTAGTTCTCCACGCCGAGCGGCGGTGGTGATGGGGCTGGGGAGTCGGCGGGCATGATGGAGGATAAATCGGGGCGGCAATAGAATACAGTCCCGGTTGGTGCGGCGATGTTTCAGGAAGAATGAAGACAATTGCGAATCGCAATGGTGTCAACGCAACCACCCGGGCACAAGGAAGACAGGGACGGAACTTCTGAAACGCATCTGAGGCATTCAGCAAAAAAAATGGGTTTTTCCTGAAACACCGCTTCGCAAAGCGGGCCTGAAAGGAGTGCTGACAACACAGTTCAAAACAAGGAACACCATGAAAATACATATAAAAGCATCAACCGCCCACTGCGGGCTTCTATCGGGGCTGCTCTCTCTGGCCGGAGTTTTCCAGGCAGCAGCCCAGAGCAACGTCACATTCGCTCCCGCCGTCAATTACCCCATGTTGGGCACCAATGCGAGCTACGTGGCCATCGCGGACCTGGATGGCGACGGCAAGGCTGACATTGCCGTGACGAACCAGTCCGACTCACGGCCCAATCCCAATGTTTCCATCCTGCGTGGGGCTGGCAACGGCTCCTTTCAAAACATCGGCAGCTATGGGGTGGGTTCCGGCCCCCTCAGCGTCGCTGTGGGTGATGTTAATGGCGATGGCAAGATGGATCTGGCGGTCGGCACCCACAATTCCGGAGCCGTCGCCATCCTGCTCGGCAATGGAAGCGGCGGATTTGCGCCATCAGTCTTCAATTTCCTTTCCGGCGGCAACGTGAATGACGTGAAGATGGGTGATTTCAATAACGATGGCTGGCTGGACCTGGCGGTGAGTGACACCTGGGACAGCGCCCGGCGCAACACGGTCCGGATTCTCTTGGGCAACGGGACGGCCACCTTCGCACCGGCGGTGAGCTACCAGGCTACCAATCCAGGGATCATCGTCGCCCGTCTCGCCGTGGTTGATATTAATCACGACGGCAAGCTCGATCTCGCTATCGGCAGCCAGAACTCCGGGACGGTTTCGACCTTGCTGGGCAATGGCAATGGAACCTTCGGTTCGCCGGTCCTGCACAGTGTGGGGAATAACCCCGTCTCAGTCATCGCCGGAGACTTCGACGGCGATGGCAATGCCGATATCGCCGCGTCGAACAACGCCTCATCCTCCGTCACCATCCTGCGCGGCAACGGGGATGGCACCTTCCAGGCACCGATTCATTCGGCAGCTCCGGGGCGTCCAACCGCTATCGCGTCGGGCGATTTCAATGGCGACGGCAGGCTCGATCTGGCGGTGACCGCTGAACTTCCTGATCGAGTTTTGATTCTCACAGGCGACGGCACTGGTGCTTTCCCGGCACGCTTCAGCTTCATCGTCGGCAGTGCCCCGGTGCATGTGGGCGCGGGGGACTTCAATGGCGACGGCAAACCTGATCTGGCTGTGGCAAACCTGGGCACCCACAACGCCTCGGTCCTTCTGAACACCACGGTATTTCCCGACAGCGCCCCCATCGCCAACGCCGGGGCCGACTTCAGCGTGAACGAAGGGCAAGCCGTCGCACTTGATGGAACCGGGAGCAGCGATCCTGAAAACGACCCGTTGACCTATGCCTGGACGCAGGTGCCCGGCGGCACCGCCGTGACCCTTACCGGAGCCAACACCGCCAGTCCGACCTTCACCGCTCCAGTCGTCGCGCCCGGTGGCGAGACGCTCAGCTTTGACCTGACCGTCACGGCCAACGGCAAAACATCCACGGACACCGTCAGCGTCACCGTCGTCAATGTGAACCACCCGCCTGTGGCCGATGCTGGTGCCGACCAGTCCATCGCCGAAGGTTCCCCAGTAGCCCTAGACGGCTCTGCGAGCTTCGACATCGACAGCGATGTCTTCACCCATGCTTGGACGCAGGTCAGCGGCCCCGCTGTCACCCTCACCGGCGCTGACACTTCGGGCCCGACCTTCACCGCTCCCTACGCCGGCACGGGAGGCGCGACCGGCGTGGTAGCCACCCTCGTCTTCGAGTTGCTCGTGGATGATGGCTACCCAGCCGATGCACCTGCCAGCGGCTACACATTCGACAACGTGCGTGACCGCGTGACAGTCGAGATCACCAACACGAACAATCTGCCGATTGCTGCCGCTGGTGCTGATCAGACCGTGGACGAGAACACGGCGGTGGTGCTCGATAGCTCAGCCAGCAGTGATCCCGACAGTGACACGCTGACCTATGCGTGGACTCAGACCGGTGGCCCGGCCATCACCCTCACCGGTGGCGCGACTGCGACGCCAAGCTTCACCGCTCCCTTCGTGAGTGCCGGTGGCGCGGACCTCACGTTCTCCCTGACGGTGGACGACGGCTACGGCGGCACCGCGACCGACAGCGTGGTCATCCATGTGCAAAACATGAACGATCCCCCGCTCGCCACCGCCGCGCAGCCCACGGTCGCCCTGCTCTGGCCGCCGAACCACCAGATGATCGCCGTGGGCATCACCGGCGTCAGCGATCCGAACAACAACGCGACGATCACCATCACCAGCGTCACCCAGGACGAGCCCACCAACGGCCTCGGCGATGGCGACACCGCAGTCGATGCCGTCATCAGTGAAGACGGCACCGTGCTCCTGCGCGCCGAGCGCTCCGGCAAAGGCGACGGACGCGTCTATCGCATCTCCTTCACCGCCTCCGACCTCGAAGGCAGCAGTTCCGGCATGGTGAAAGTAGTCGTGCCCCACAGCGTGAAGAAGCCCGCCATCGACAGCAGTGGCACGCTCTACAACTCGACCAACTAACAAAGCTACCACGCACGGCGCAGCAGGGTGAAATTCCCCGTTGCGCCCAATGCAAACCTCAAGAACGGGACTCGCAAGGGTCCCGTTCCTCATTATGTCCAGCAGACCTGCAGGATGAAAGAAAGGGGGCTATTTTCCCGCCAGCACACTTTGCAGCCAGGCCAGCTCGCCGGGGATGTCCTCGGGCGTGAGGACGGTGCGGGCGACTTCGTCTTTGAGCAGGGTGCGGAATTTCACGCGGAGGCGGTGGATGAGGATGCGGGTGGCAACCTCGCTGGAGCCGATTTTTTCGGCGATCTCACGGCAGGAGGGCGGCTCGCGGTCCCACATGAGGTAGGGCAGCAGGAGATCGAAGATTTCGCGGCGGCCTGCGGCCTCGTAGGCCTCGCGCAGTTTCTCGCGCACACCGGCGAGCAAATCCTGCGCCCACACCTGGGTGAATAAGGCCTCGGGATCGCTTTCGGTTTGCATTTCGTGTGTGTAGCGCTCCTCGGCGGCCATTTCGTCAAAGGAGACGTGCGGTACGCCGCCACCGCGTTTTTGCGTGCCGAGATGGCGGAAGTGGTCGCTGAGCAGATGCTTCAACACGCCGATGAACCAGGAGCGCAGCTTCCCAGCCTCCTGCTGCGCGGAGAGGAGAGCGTCTTCCGTCATGAGCCGATGAAAAAAGGCCTGCGTCAGATCCTCCGCATCATGCGCCGCATGGCCGCTGCGGCGCAGGAAGGCATAAATGGGATACCAGTAGCCTTTGCACAGCTGCTCCATCGCCTGTGCCGCCTCCTCGGCATTCCCGCCCTGCACCGCCCGGACGAGGGTCCAGTGGGTCGAAGGAAAGTCGGAATAGCGTGAAGCTTCAGCGGCAGGCATGCGGGCAAGGTGGAGATCTCGGGTGAATTGGGAGAGGAAGACCACCAACGGCCGGAAATTTTCACCTCTGATGCATCCGAATGGAAGTCAGGATTCTGTCAGGCGTGGACTTTTTTGCGAAAAACTTGGGGGGCTGATGAAACGGAAGACCAGAAACCGGGCCTGGAAGGTGGCGCACTCTCAAACCGCGTCACAACCACGAACCCAAACAACACATGAAAACAAAAAGCAAAACAAGAAGCGCCCTTCTGGGGCTCACAGCGGGACTGCTCCTGCTTACCGGAGCGTCACAGGTCCAGGCATCTCCTGCGAGAGACGCAGTGAACGCGGCAGGCACCGGCCCCGGTGGCTTCAACGCCTACGCGGGTGAATATGGCGTCCTGAGCACCTATCTTCCGGGCCCGGTGGTCACCACCATTTCAGGATTTGAAGTGGGGGAAACCCTCCACTTTCCCCTGTTGGGGCAGGGATGGAACGTCTATACCTGGACTTTGAAGAATGGAGATGGTCAGGTCGTCGCCAGCTTTCAATACAACCCGCCGCCTACCGGCCCATATAGCGGCGTTATCTCATATACGATCACCGGCCTGAACAACGACACGACGCTCACCCAAACCATCACGGGCAGAAACGGCGGGTTGACGACTTATTATGCCGCTTATGGCAATGGCGTCACCTGCGATCCACCCGCGATCGTCGATACCGACGGCGATGGCTATCCAGATGATTTGGACGCGTTTCCCAACGACCCGGACGAATGGGCAGACACGGACCTCGATGGCGTGGGCGACAACGGTGACGCCTTCCCGATGGATCCCGCCGAGTCCGTGGACACCGATGGCGACGGTGTGGGCGACAACGCCGACGCCTGCGACACCTCCGACCTCAGCCTGACGGTGGTCATCGGCGGTCAGGACACCTTTGTCTTCAACGAGTTGTTTGAGGATGGCTGCACGATCACCGATCTCATCAACGGACTGGCAGGCGCGGCCGGCAACCATGGTGCGTTTGTCAGCTCCGTGGCGCACCTGACCAACGATCTGAAAAGCCGTGGCGTGATCACCAACAAGGAAAAGGCGGCCATTCAGAAGGCAGCCGCGCAGTCGGGCAGGTAATCAAGCTGACCGGAAGAAACATCAGGCCACCGCCGCCAGCCTCGTGCTGGCGGCGGTTTTTTTAACCCGCGGCCAAGCCTGTTGGGCGGTCGCATCCACCACAGGCATTTGGCAGTTCGGGCACATGGATGAAAGACGCGGGCAACTGGAACATGGGTGCTGGCAACACCCAATGGAACAATGCCACGCCGGATGACATCATCTTCCGTGCGGCGGGAGATGCCGCCGGTGCGTCAGCCTTCAATACTTCTGGCGCAGCGTTGTTTGCTGAAGAACACCGCCTGCTGGCCGCAGAGCATTGAAGCTTGCTGGTTGCCGGCAAGCGCCAAGTTCAACGCCCCGGTGCTTGGCACACTCGGCAAGCCTGGCTCTCACGCCAGCGATGGCACGCGGACGTTCACATCGACATCGGCGCTGTAGTCCACGCCTTCGAGGCCGAAGCCAAAGAGTCGCAGGAAGCTGGACTGGTAGCCTTCGAAGTCGCCGAGTTCGGCGAAGTTTTCAGTGTTCACCTCGGCCCAGCGCTTGCCGACGAGTTCCTGCACGGCGGGAGCCATCTCCCAGTCATCGACGCGGATACGTCCGGCTTCATCGGGCTGCGGATTGCCGTTGTAAAGGCGCTCACGGAAGAGGCGGTCCATCTGCTCCATGCAGTCCTCGTGCGTGCCATCGGCCTTCATGACCTTGTAGAGCAGCGAGATGTACAGCGGCACGACGGGAATCGCGGAGCTGGCCTGTGTGACGAGCGCCTTGTTAACCGACACCCATGCCTTGCCCTTGATGGCGGCCAGTTTGGTGTCGAGCACACGCTGCACACGCTCCAGATCTTCCTTGGCGCGACCGATGGTGCCGTTCTTGTAGATCG
>DNXB01000030.1 GCA_003506995.1 Verrucomicrobiales bacterium | reverse complement strand
GAAACCAGCGTGCCCGAGATCACCCAGTGCCTCGACTTCGTGCGCAACTGGAAGCCCGCGAAGTAGTAAACCGCGCCAAGATTTTGCTAAGCCGGGGACGCTGTCCCCGGCTTTTTTGCGTCCGCCACAAATCAAACTCTGGTCCCTCTCCCCGCTGTGGGCGGCCCCATGAACTGAGCGTGATGCGGGGAGAGGTTAGGTGAGGGGACAGGCGGGTTCGTGGCGGTCTGGTGCGCCCCTCACCCCAACCCTCTCCCCGGATCGAGTGAATTGAAGAAGCCATGCCCAAAGCCGGGGCGAGGGAGCCGCATGCGCATCTGAGCGCTTGGGTAGTGTCCTAATTTAAATGGACTTTAATAGGCTGCGCTTTTTTCCCTTCAAGCACTGGCTGCTGAAGTGCCTTGCGCAGGGTCTTGAAATTCAGGCACTTCTAAAGTGTCGTGATGTTCAGCGATGCTTTTTCCGTTTGTGCGGCATTTGATCAAGGCAAGGAGAGACAAAAAAACTACGGTTAAGTCTATGAGTGCCATGATGCATAACGATCCTCGAAACCAAGTCCAAGGCCATTTGCCCTGAAGCAGAAGAAGATCGGCAGCTTGGTGTTGTTTTGTAACTTCTTCCCACGACCAAAGCACCCACCCCGCAATGAAGAACATGAACACAAAGAAAATTGCCGCTGGGATCATCTGTGCCCTATCCCAAATCTTGCGCCACCACACAATGTTGGCATGATGTGTAGCGCAATGCCCGCTTCTCTTGTGCGACGTGCCATTGATCTTCTGAACGGCCTGCAATTTTTCCCTGGAAATATTACAGACTTCCCGGAGATCAACTTCAAGATTGATGCGCAGGGCATTCAACGCAGCGTAGCTAGCTCCAAAGATGCCAATGCTCAGGCTTACCAAAGTGTAGATTTCCATTCAGAGAATTATGATGCTTGATTGATTGGGTAATCGCTGACCGATTTCCACATCAAGTCAAAATAATTCTCTAAGACTTCCGCCTTGGATGTTTCATTGAAAGAGACCCTAGCTTTGATTGTCGTAGCATCTGAAGCATCCGTGATAGCCTCGTGAACCTCCTCTTGGCGCGACATTTTAGAGTCGCACACAATAAAATGTGGCATCGGCTTTGTGGGCAATGCCCGATGAATGGTCAAAGTCTTGTCATAGGCCTTCGTCAGATCATGAAGCCACGTCGGCACATCCTTGCTCAACAGCAAGATGCGCACGGCTCCCCCTGTTTTCTTCAACCGATCCAAAAGATCTATGAATGATTTTTGCAATTCACTTAAAAAACCATCAAGACCGGGGCCTGTGAGCAATCGAACCGAGGTATTCGAGCGATGAAACATCACATCAGTCAGTGTCAATGCGTCTAGGTAAGAGTCGTTTTCAAACTCCGTTTTCACATTGCCATCAATCAATTGATTGATCACCTCTCTCAAAGCTGGGCTGGCAGAACCGCTGCCATTCGCTCGATAAAGTGCTACTGCATCAGCTATGGTCATTGGCGGCGGTGTCGAGGTTGTGTGTTGCGTGTATCGGCTTTAAGCTTGTGAAAAAATTCACAAGATCATTAAAATGAGTCCATCATGAAACGATTCTGCTGTCAAATTGGAAACCGACAGCCGAGTGTTATAATTATCACAACTGGGTAATTCCGCAATGAGCGATGTGTTTATTTAAGCGGCTTGGGTGGCATTGCCGGCAATCGCTGCCTGGATGGCATGACGTGGAGAGACGATCGGCGGCAGTTCCAACGCCGCCACATAAACCATCAAATGCAATATGCTTGCGGATGCCAATTAGGACACTGCCAGCGCTTGCGTGAACGGGGCGTTCCTGTGTTAGCATGCGCATATGAAATTTCGCTGCCTCCTTCTCGCCTGCATCACGTTCATCGCCGCCTGTGGCAAAACCTCGGACCAACCGGCCGCGTCATCGGTGAAGGGCACCATCGGCGTTTCGCTGCTGACTTTGCAGAACCCGTTTTTCAAGGTCATCGGCGACAACATCACCGCCGAAGCCGCGAAGCATGGCTATGACACGCTGGTCGTGAGCGCGGACAACGACGTGGCGCGGCAGAGCAACCAGGTGAAGGACTTCATCGTGAAAAAGGCGGCGGCCATCGTGCTCAGCCCGGCGGACTCGAAGGCCATCGTGCCCGTGATCCAGGAGGCGAACGCGGCGGGCATCCCGGTCTTCACGGTGGACGTGCCGTGCAACGAGCCCGGCGTGAAAATCGTGACGCAGGTGGCCACGGACAACTTCGGCGGCGGTAAGGAGGCCGCGCAGGCGATGATCGAGGCGCTGAAAGGGCAGGGCGGCAAAATTGGCGTGCTCGATTTGAAGCAGGTCGAGTCCTGCATCCTGCGCGTGAAGGGTTTCAAGGAGGTGCTCGACGCGCACAATACGAAAGCAGCGCAGAAGATCGAGATCGTCAGCGAGCTCGATGGCGGCGGCGCGAAGGACAAGGGCTACAAGGCCGCCGAGGACATGCTCCAGGCGCATCCTGACCTCGTCGGTATCTTCGCCATCAACGATCCCTCCGCGCTCGGTGCGCGTGGGGCCTTGGAAAAGGCGGGCAAGGCCGGCAACGTCGTCATCATCGGCTTCGACGGCCAGCCGGAGGGCAAGCAGGCGATCAAAGACGGCAAAATCTACGCCGATCCGATCCAGTTCCCCGACAAGATGGGCGTCGAGGTCGTGCGCGCCTTCCTGCGCCACTCGAAAGGCGAGGAACTGCCGCCGCAGATGCTCATCCCGACGAGTTTGTATCGCCAGGCCGACGGCAAAGCTGATGCGGCGCTGAAATAACCACTCCACGCGACATGCTTCAGACTTCTTCTATCCGCTGGTCGCGTCGTCAGCTTTTGCTGGCGGGAGTTTCGGCGTTCGGCTGCAAGGCAACTGCGGAGGAGGACAAGCCGCATGTGCGGATTCTTTTCTTCGGCAACAGCCACATGGCTCACAACGGCCTGCCGGCTGTCGTCGGCGAGCTGATGCTGTCATCCGGCGTGCTCGCGCCGCACATCGGCAGTTACTTGCAGGAAGGTTACAAGCTCGCCCAGCATGCGGCCGATCCTGAGGCCCTGGCGTTGCTCAAACAGGGCGCGGATGATGGCAAGCCCTGGGATGTCCTGGTCGTGCAGGAGCAGAGCGTGCTCTCGGCCGTCGCGGCCATTCAGCCGGAGGCGAAGCAGATGATGGAAGACGGGCTGGCGAAGCTGGTCGCGCTCGCCCGCGAGGTGAATCCGCAGATGCTCATCGTCGATTTTCAGGTCTGGGCGCGGCATGAGCGCCTGTGGAAACAGCGGTCCGAGCACGCGCTCGCCACCGGCACCACCGCCGTCGAGGCGCACGCCCGCATCCGCCGTGCGAACGCCAGCGCGGTGCGGGCGGTGCTGGAGAAACACCCTGGCGCGAACATTCTCGTCAGCCCGGTGGGCGATTTCTGGCCGCTCGTGCAGGAGGCTTATCCCGCCCTGCCGCTGTACGCGGAGGATGGCACGCATCCTGACATGCTGGGCACCATGCTCTCAGCTTTCGTCATTGCCGGAACCATCGGCGGCCGCCAAGTGATCGAGAAGGCCACCTGGACCGGCGAATGCCCGTTCTTGCAGGTGGAACAGGTGAGAAAGGTGCTGCTGGATCATCCCGAGGTGTTCAAGTCGGCGGGAAAGTGAAGCTTCCTCACTTCTGCCGCCACGAGGTGATGTCGTCGCTCGTGTGAGGTGTTTTGTCCTTGCCGCTGCTGTAAACAGCGGACTTCATCGCGAGATGTTCAGCCTGGTTTTGCGAGATCTTTGGGTCTGTGTTTTGGATGTCCGGGTTCTTCACCTGATTATCGCCATTTGTGTCGAGCAGGATGCGGTAAGGCTGCCCCCACATGTCGTTCAGCTTGTAGGGCCGCGTTGAGCCGACGAGGCCGTGGCGGTCGTTCTTCGCGGTGGGGAAGGTCGAGTACTGGACACGCTTGGGACTGAGAACGGTGCCGCCGTTCGTGGCGGGAGGAATGCCGAGCAGGGCGTCCACCAGCGGGTTGGTGCCGTCGGTGAGCACTTCGGGCGTGTCCTCGCCATTGCCACCGGCGCTGCCCGGCTCGATGGGGAAGCGGTTGTAATCGAGATGGTAGGCGTCGATGCCGCTCTTCAGCTCCATCACCTCCTTCAAGACTTTCATCCGGTTGCCGTCGTCGATGATCTTGGGGATCTGCGTCGCCGCCAGGCTGGCAAGGATCGCGATGATGACAATGACGACGAGGAGTTCGATCAGGGTGAACGCTCGCGAAGCAGGCTGCCGGTGCGTTTTCATATTCGGAGTTTACCGAAACCGGCCACCCTAGGTCAATACCCGGCTTCAAAAGCTTCAGACCGCGTCTTTACAAGCCGATGGGGATCACCTGGTATTTGAACGCGTAGCCGTGGGCTTGGGCGATCGTTTCAAACGCGCTCCGCATCCTGCCAAAATCGAAGGTGTAGCGGTACTGCTTGCCGAACAGGCTGGACTGTTCCTCGATCGTGCCCTCCCTCGGTTTTCCAAAGCCGGTGCTGTAAGACTCTTTTTTGAATCCGAAGCCGGGAGACAGGCCTGAGTCTCCGCTGGAAATGCCGAATCCGCTCTCCTTGAGCATTTCCGTGAATCGCAGTTCCTTGCTGGCGTCGTCCACGCGGAACTTGGCCAGATAAGTGAGCTTTTTGCGGGAGAGGAACGCCTTTCGTTCGGCCACCAGGATTTCCAGCGTGTGGACTCCCTTCTTTTCCGACAGGATTCCGCCGGCACCTTGGGCAAGTTTCACAATCTCATCGATAACACTCATGGCTTGTGTGCGGGTTTAAAGAGCTGGCTTTGTCTCAACGTTTTGAGGCGGCGATTTCCTCGCAGGCGCTGTGGACGGAGTTGATCTTGCTGTCATAGCTGCCCACGATTTTTTGGATCAACTGCTCAGGATCGGCCGCCATCTGGGCGCGGGCCAGTTCCATCTGCTCCATCTGGTAGCGCGCCTCCAGCCGCTGGCGAAAAACCTGGGTGAACCTCTCGTCGCTCATGTTTTTAAATTCCGGGGCAGATCGAATCATCTGGGCAAAGCGCCCGCTGACGGCTTGGTCATAGGCGCTGGTTGAATCCTGGTCCACGGTAGGGCCTCGTCCGGCCTTGTAGCGTGAATAAACATCTTCCGCGCCTGCTGGCAGCAGGATCGCATCACGCACGGTTTCCATGTGTTCCTTGGCCTCCTTGAAGAAGCCCACCCAGCCGATCAGTTTGCCGGCGGCCTCGGGCAGCAGGTCTTGGACGGCCTCGGCAATCTCCCAGGCCACGTCCTGGGTCTCCTTGATCTTGGTTTCCGGGTTGATGAGGGGATTGGGCTGCGCACCACCGACAACCGGCTGTGAGATAAACTCCTGGGTCTTGGCAATGCGTTTGACCATGTCTCTCAGACTCAGGGTCGGGCCTGGACCACCGGTGATGCTCTTTTCCTTCGCTTTGAGGCCCTCCGCGATCACCGCGTCAGTCATGTCCTTGAACAACAGCGGGCGGTACTTCTTCAGGACCGCGATGATTTCGGCATAGCCGTCGTCCTGCTTGCTGCCGCGCCCCAGGAGCTTGTTGAAGGCGGTTGCCGCCATCTGTTTGAAGTGATCAAACGTGATCTCGGTCAGATCGACCAGGTGGTACTTGCCGTCCCGGCCCTGGCGTTCTTTTGCCTGCAAGGCCGCCGTGGTCGCGATCAGCTCCAGTTTGAAAAACTGATCTGCGGTGCAGGCTGAGGCCACGGCCTGGACGTGCCCCTGGGCATCCGTCTTGAATCCCACCCAGCCGGGAAAGTCCTTGGGCAGGCCCAGGTCTAGAAACGTCACGAGCTGCCCCGATGACTGGAAGTCCGGCTTATCCGAATCAACCCACATCACCCGGTCCATCTTGTAACCGCCCTGCAAGACCTCAAAGCGTGGCTGAATGCTCTCGCTGAGCACGATGTAATTGGAGATCACCTCCCGGTCATCGGGTGCGCGTATGCGCCAGGCCGGGTTGTAGAAATTCTTGGGCGGCCTCACCGCCATCTCTGCGCTTCCGTAGATCTCCTGATACGCGGAGTTAGTCATTTTAAAGTCCAGCCGCGTTCCGCCGAACTCATCCGCCTTGGACCAGGCAATCGTTCCTTTCAGCATCTGCCATCCTGTCGGCATGTCGCCAGGAGCCAGAAAGAGATCGACTTTCGCCCCGGCGGGTGGCGCGGCCTTGGCGGGCGGGTCCATCGCCTTCCAATACATTTTGGATGGCAACGTGGGGCCATCCGCCATTGCTGGAGTGATACAAACGAGGGCCACCAGCAGCCCTAGCCATGGAGTGCGCGCGTGAGACAAGGAGTACCATCCGTCCGGTTTCATGACAGCACAAACCTACCTCGCGCCCGGGTGTCCGCTCTGCCGTTCTTGTGCCGCGTGGAGCCTGGATTGCCGCTTACACTGGCCGGACTGCCTGCGGCTCGCGCGATTTCAAGACCTCGTACTTGGTCAGCTCTCGCCAGTGGCCCTTCGGGAGATTGCCGAGCACGAGCATGCCGATCTTCACGCGCACGAGGCGCAGGACTTCGATGTTGAAGGCCTCCAGGAGGCGGCGGATGTGGCGGTTGCGGCCTTCGTCGAGGACGACTTCGAGCCAGGTGTTCTTTTCGCCGGTGCGGAGGATCTTAACGGCCTTGGCGGAGAGGTGATCGCCCTGTTCCTCGTCGAGAACACCGTTTTTGATCTGCGCGATCCGCTGCGCATCCACTTCGCCGCTGATCTGGACGTGGTAGGTTTTGTCGAGGTGCGTGTCGGGATTCGTGATCGTGTCGGCCCAGACGTTGTCATTGGTGAAGAGCAGCATGCCCTCGCTGGCCTTGTCGAGCCGGCCGACGGGCGAGAGATGTGGAAGCTTGGAATTCTCAAAGCAGGAGAAAACCGTCTCGCGGCCGAGTTCGTCGGAAGCGCTGGTGACGAGGCCGCGCGGCTTGTTCAGCATGACGTAGATGCGCGGGGCCTGGTTGATGCTGACGTCGTCCATGATGATGACGTCTTTTTTGAGCACGACGGGGAACTCGGGGTTCTTCCGCACCACGAGGTTCACCTTCACCTTGCCCATGCGGATCAGCTCCGTGGCGCGGCTGCGCGAGCAGAAGCCGAGCTTGGACATGGCGCGGGCGAGGCCGGTTCGGGTAGGCGGGGGCTGAGACATGAAACAGGCTTAGCGCATGAGCGGCCTTTTTGCCGGAGGAATCTCACAGAGAATCTGGATGCGGCATGCGAACCGGGCAAAACCTGCTTGAATGTGCTCGTATCCCAAAAACACATTTTTCCACCATGCCCCGGCTTCTTTTTCCCCTGTTCGCTTTTTTGCTGATGACATCTGCGGTGATTGGAGGAGCGATCGAGGCCATCACCTTCGCCGCCGAGCCGGGGAAGATGTTTCTGCCCCTGGACGAAGCGGCTGATGAGCTGGACTGGCCGGTGCGGCGGGATGACATGGGGAAAGTTTTCCAATTGAAGGACATGCTTCTGCCGCCGGGATCCCTGCGCGCTTTGACTGACGGCACGGAGCTGGTGAGCACGGAACAACTGGCGGAAGCTGGCGCGGAGGTGTCACCCATGGATGCGGAATACCGCGTGCGAGTGGGCGGCTTTTTCCGTGGCTTCACGCTGGTGGTGTCTCCGCAGCGCGTGGAGGTCAGTTTGAAGAACCAGCAGCTTCGCGGCTGGCAGGGCAGGCGTCTCGTGCTGCAAACGCGCATCAGCTCGGGCCGCAACGGCCGCACCCCGGCGGGCGAGTTCCGCGCCGGGCCGTATCGTGCCCGGATGCACCGCTCCAGCCTTTATCAAAACGCGCCCATGCCCTGGAGCGTGCAGATCAACGGCCATGTGTTCATCCATGGCTTCACCAGCGTGCCCAATTATCCCGCCTCGCATGGCTGCATCCGCGTGCCGCTGACAGATGGGAATCCGGCGAATTTTTTCTACGAGTGGGTGCTCAATGGCACGCCCGTGAGCGTGACCAGGGACTGAATCTCACGCCCGAGGCTTCAAATCACGCTCGATGTCCTCGCGATCGACGCGATTGCGCGCCTTGATCTTGTGATCGCGCTTGTTGCGGCGCTCCACGGTCATCTGGCGCTTCTTGCGCTGCTTGCGGAGCTTGGCGATCTCGTCTTCGAGCTTCAAATAACCCTCGTAGCGCTCGGTGTCGAGCGTTCCGGCCTCCACGGCGGCGCGGATGGCGCAGCCGACGTCGGTGCCGTGTTTGCAGTCGTGAAACTTGCACTGCCGGGCGAGGTCTTCGATGTCGGCAAAGCGCTCGCGCAGCGTGGTCTCGTTCGTCCACATCTGCACCTCCTTGATGCCGGGGTTGTCGATGAGGATGCCGCCTTTCTCCAGGACAAGCAGTTCGCGGGCGGTCGTGGTGTGGCGGCCTTTGCCGGTGACTTCATTCACCTCGTCCACCCACTGCCAGTCATCACCGAGCAGCAGATTGATCATCGCCGACTTGCCGACGCCGCTGGAGCCGATGAAGGCCACGCTCTGGCCGCGCTTGAGGTAATCCTTGAGCACCTTGAGGCCCTTGCGCTTCTTCACGCTGGTCACATGCACGTCCGCGTCAGCGTTCAGCGCACGAATGGCCTCCGCGGCCTCCTGGTTCTGCTTGTCGGGGTAAAGATCGCTCTTGTTGATCAACACCACCGCCTTGGCCCCGCTGCGGCCGATGACCGTGAAATAGCGCTCCATTCGCCGCAGGCTGTAGTCCGGCCCCGCATCGGTGACGACGACGACCGCGTTCACATTCGCGGCGATCACCTGCTCCTCGGCGCTGTCGCCCGCGGCTTTGCGGGAGAAGCAGGTCTGCCGGGGCAAACGAGCGCGGATGATGTTGTCGCCATTCTCACCGCCGACTTCCAGCGCCACCCAGTCGCCCACGGCGGGCAGTTCAGCGTCGGTTTCGGCATCGTGATACACTTTGCCGCTCAGGATGACCTCAAACTCGTCGAAGCCATTCGCGCCATCCTCCAGCAAAGCGCCGTAGCTGATCTTGTTGTCACGGATCAGCCGTGCAGGTTTCCAGCCTTGCTCGCGAAACGGCTCAAAGTACTTCGCGAAAAAATCATTCCAGCCGAGGTCGGTGAGACTCAGCTTCATCGGCGCCATTGATACATCCAGCGTTCAGAGATCACTTTCGTTCCGTCCTTCAGCTCCATCATGATCTCGAGCAGTTTCGTTTTCTCCGGCACGTCGAGCTTGAAGAAGGCGCGCCAGCCGCCGGTCTCGTTGTTGCGCATCACGCGCTTGTCCAGCACCGTGCCCTCGCCACCGCTGAGCACCACGTCGATGTCCGGCGTCCAGTCCTTCGGCTTGCCCTCGCCATTTTCGCCGCCTTTGGCGAAGTCGATCACGTAGAGATGATCGTCCGAGTCCATCACGAAGCCACGGCGCGAGCTGGTGACTTTGCAGAGCGTGCCCGGCTCATGCTGATCGAGCCAGAGCAGCTTGTACTCGACCTCCAGCGGCTCCGCAGGCGTGGCGGGCAGTTGGTCCGGCTTCCACATCGCCACGATGTTGTCCCAGGTTTCCTCACCGGTGGAAAGCTCGACGAGCATGACGGACCCTTTGCCAAATCCGCTCACCGGCTCCACCCACACCGCCGGACGGCGATGATAGTTGGCTTCGAGATCCTGGAAGTTGTTGAAGTCACGGTCACGCTCCGCGAGGCCGAAGCCCTTGAGCTTGTCCGTCTCGAAAATGCTCAGTCGCAGGTCGCGGCTGACATCCAGTGGCCGCCAGATGGTTGGGCCATCAGCAATCTCGACCTGCAAACCGTCCGAATCATGTACCTCGGGACGAAAATCATAAGGTTTTGGGTGCGAGTTCTCGCCGAACCAGAACATGCTCGAGAACGGCGCGATGCCGAGCATCTTCACCGCCTTGCGCAGGTGCAGTGTGGCCTTGATCTTCATCTCCGTGCTCACACCCGGCGTGGATTCAATCTCATACGCGCCGGTGATGCTCGGCCCGTTGAGCAGCGCGAGCAGTTTGAAGGATGTGTCGCCCGGCTTCGGCTGCTGGAACCAGAAATGAGTGAAGTCGGGGAACTCCTCCGGCTCTCCACCGATGGTGTTCACCGCCACGCCACGCGCGGAGATGCCGTAGCCGAGCTGCGTCGTGACGGCGCGGTAATAACTCGCTCCCATGAACACCATGAACTCGAAAGGCCGCCCCACCAGCGAGTCAGGTGCCAGCACACGGAAGCCCGCGTAGCCTTGCGGGTTCTTCGCGTCGGCAGGCACTTTCAGATCACCATACTCGAAGTTTTTGCGGTCAAACGGCACGTCCACCGTTTGCGGCCCCTTCATGTCGTAAAACATCACCGGCTTCTTAAACATCCAGCCGGGGTGGAAGAACTCGATGCGGTAGGTGTCGCCCAGGTCTGCAAAGAGCGCCTTGTCCCGCAGGTAGCGGATCTGGCGATGCCCGTCGTACTTCAGCCCCTCAAAGAACGGGTCGAGCTGCTGCGCCGGGGCCTTGTAGGGCTGGAGCGCGAGCTGCGAGGCCACTTTCTCCAAGTCCGCGAAGCTTTTCACCGCATCTGCCGCCACCTGGGCCAGGCATGGGGTGGCGATCAGCGACAGGATCGAAAGCGGGAGAAGAAATTTCATGCGTGTGGGAAGGGGCGTAGGATGCAGCACAGGGAATGCCAGTCAACCGGCGTGGCAGGAAGCTCTTGCCACGCGGCGGGCGCATGCGGCATCATCCCAGAATGAACACCCACCCTCCCGCGAAGCTGTTGCCGGTTTTTCTCTTCAATGCCGCCTACATGGCCGCAGCCGTCGCCGGGGCCATCGTGCAGGGCAATCGCGAGTTCATCTTCTACATCGTGGTCATGCTCGTGCTGATTGGCGTCATGGGCATCGTCCACAGTCGGGTGAGGCTCACCACCGGCCTCTTGTGGGCCTTTTCCGTCTGGGGCCTCGCTCACATGGCCGGCGGCCTTTGCCCGCTGCCCGCAGGCTGGCCGTACGATGGAGATCACGCGGTGCTTTACAGCCTGTGGCTCATTCCAGAGCGCTTGAAGTACGATCAAGTCGTTCACGCCTACGGTTTCGGCGTCACCACCCTGCTCTGCTGGCACATCCTGCGCAACGCGTTGCGCCAGCCCGACGGCGGTGCCTTGAGGCCCACCTTTGGCATGCTCGTCCTGTGCGCCGCCGCAGGCATGGGCTTCGGTGCTTTGAACGAGGTGATCGAATTTATCGCCGTGCTCACCATCCCGAACACCAACGTCGGCGGCTATGAAAACACCGGCTGGGACCTCGTCGCCAACCTCGTCGGCACCATCATCGGGGCGCTGATCATTCGCAGCAGAACGTAGGACGGGAGTGGCGACAGCCCGCCCGTCTGCTTGGCGGGTGCGTGGTGGCCACCGCACGCTCAAAGAAGTCGGGCGGGCTGTCGCCACTCCCAACCTACGGTTCGCTTTTGCTCACTTCCCCTTCTTCGGCTTCTCTGGCAGCCCCTGGCCGGGCTTGAGGTCCAGATTCGCCACCATGTCTTCTTCGGTGACGGTCGAGGCCACGCCATCCACCGGAATCTCGGCCTTCGCCGTCCACAGGATCGCGTTCAGCACGAGTTTGCGCTGATCATTGTTCGCCCAGCCTTTGTGATAATGCCCGCCGGTGAAACCGAAGCCGCGACCACCGTCCGCACGCTCACAGGCCCAAGCGACGTGCTGCTTCTCCTTGTTCTTCACGGACTCACGCACGGCGGGATTGCCGCTGTGGTGGCCGTCAGGGCGGCTCATGGTCGAATCAGGTGCCACATCGCTCAGGATCGGCGTCACGCCTTCCATGCCCTTGCGGAAGCGCATGTAGAAGTACCATTCGTCGTTCGTGGCGAAGGGCTTCACGCCTTCGCTGATCGGATGCACCGGGAACTCTTTGAAATTAGCGTCCCAGTGCGGATTCACGCTCCAGTTGATCTCAAACGCGCCACCCATCCAGTCGATGAACTCCTTGTTGCCCTTTTCGATCGTCGGTTCGACGGCGTAGTGGATCGTCAGGAAGCCGCAGCCGCGCTTCATCTCTGTGTCGAGCTGGGCGAGGCGTCCTTCCTGCAGCGCCGGATGTCCGCCGCCGCCGTCAGAGTAAATCACGACCGTGTCAGCCTTGGAAAGCTCCTCCTGCGAAGGCCACTCGCCATTCAGATGGTATTTGATGTCCACCTGATCCGCCGCGCCCTGCTCCAGGCACTTTTTGAGAAGCTGGATGCCCGCGTTGTGCTCATGCTGCCCCGGCCCGTGCGAGGGCTTGCCCGCGATCATGACGATGGATTTTTTGTCCGCCGAAAACGCGGAGCTGACGAGGCAAACAGCAAACAGGAACGAGACGAGGTGCTTCATGGTGTTGGAGACTGCATCAAACGCACTCCTTTGAGAAGCCTTTTCATCGCTTCACGCTCCGCCACGCCAAAATCCCGCACAGCCCAAAGCCAAACACATTCAGTGTCCCGTGGATCGCCCACATCTGAGGCATCGTCAGCGCCAGATTGGGAATCAAATATCGCAGGCCGAACCCCAGGGCCAAAAGCATCGCGGCGAGTAATGAAACGCCGGAAACGACAAAACCCAGCCGCGCCAAAGCTTTGCGTTCCTTTTCCAAACCACGTTGAATCTGCGAAACGGCCACTCCAACGGCCCCCAGCACCAAAACCGTCACCCCAAACGGCTCTACGAACGGCATGACCCCAAAGTGCGTGCAGGTGATTCCCATCGCCACCAGGGGCACACCGAGCAGAATCGCCACGCATGAGAACTTCGTCAGCCCATTCGGCGTGGCTTTCGCATTCAGGCCCGCCATCAGCGGCAGGGTGAATCCCGCATGATGAAAGTGCGCCGCTGTGAGCAGCACGATCAGCGGATCAAAGCCAAACAAGGGCCGGTTCGTCTGATGCAACGTCAACCACAAGGCCCCGATGACGGGAAACACTCCGGCGCTGGCCAAAGCAAGATCGCCCGCTGTCCATTGGACATGGCGAAGAGTTTGCACACTGCTCATGGCCCACCACGCACGCCAGACCAGCCAGGGAAGTGTCAGCGCCACAGCCCATGCCACCTTATCTTGGGCGAACGACAGCACGAGCATGAAAGCGCAGAACACCTCGAGCTTCGCGTCTCTCGTCATGGTCACAGATGCGCCGCGCTGCAAGGCGTGGCTGAATGGCATGAGAAACAGCGCCGCAAAAAACAGCAGCGGCATGATCCATCGCGGTTCATCGGGATGTGGCTGCCACCAGACAAACGTGATGACGATCCAAGCCGCGAGACCACGGCCCGGATGTGTGAAAAAGAAAGGTTCCTTCATGTTTCAGTGCTCTGTTTCATCCTCGCCTGCGAATCCTTCACAAATCGCAGTTGCCACCAACGCGCCAGCGGAAACGCGAGCCATGCCATCCAGTGCCGGGGGTGCGAAAAGCGCGGATCGCATACCACACCCTGCCATCCGGTCGTCTTTCGATCACAAACTGCTCCTCGCCGCACTCCGCGTGTTCCGGCAGCGTGCCATAGACGAAGCCATGCGTGCTCGCTGAATCGCAGCGCCGCAGAATGCGGCACGGATTCACCCACCACAGCCCGCAGATGCGCACCATCATCGCCACGATCTGCCCCACCTCTTGACCTTTGACCTCTTGACGGCTGACCTCCGCCCAAACCGGAAACATCCGCCACGCATCCAAAGCCTCGCATGCCTCACGCCATGTCTCCTCGCCACTTCCCAGCCTCACCGCATGCTCATCCGCGATGAATCCATCCCGAGGCGGCGACATGTAACTCAGCGGCGCATCACTCCACGACTCCAGCAGCTCTCGCAGTCGTTCGGGGGATGGTTTTTGCAGACTGGGCATAGAGAAGCATGCTTCCACACCCTGCTGGACGAAAGAAGCGGAAAAGATCAAAAAAGCCCCGGCCTGTTTTTCATAGTTTCTGAATCTTTTGCTTCTTTCGTTTCTTTCGGCCATTCATGCCCATGCCCCCGCCCATCCGCGCCGTCATCTTCGACTTCGACGGCCTCATCGTTGACACTGAAAGCACCGGTTACCTCACCTGGAGGGAAATCTTCGACCAGCACGGCCACGAGCTGCCCATGGAACGCTACGCCCAGGTCATCGGCACCGATTTCAACACGAGCTACGACCCGCGGCGCGATCTCGAACAGCTCACGGGCCGCGACTTCGACTGGCAGGCCATCGAACTCGATCGCAAGACCCGCGAGGGCGAGTTGCGCCAGCATTTGCACCTGCTTCCCGGAGTAGCTGATCTCTTGCAAGAAGCCGACACGCTTGGCCTGCGCATCGCCATCGCCTCCAGCAGTCCGCGAGTGTGGATCGACTCGTGGATGGACCAGCTCGGCCTGCACGACCACTTCCATCACATCTCCACCGTCGATGACACCGGCAAGGTGAAGCCCGATCCGAGCCTCTTCCTCCACGCCGCCGAAAAACTCGGCGTGCAGCCCGAGGAGGCCGTCATCTTCGAAGACTCCCTCAACGGCCTCCTCGCCGCGATGGCCGCCGGCATCCGCTGCATCGTCGCGCCGGGACCGATGACCCGGCATCTCGATTTTGAAGGCGCGTGGAAACGCGTCGAATCCCTCGCTCACGTCCGCATCTCCGAGCTGATGTTGGTAAAATAATGGCGGGTAAAATGATGTGATCTAAAACAGACCATGAGAACCATCATTTTACCAAGCCTGCTGCGCGCCGCCGGTCCCGCGTGGCTCACGACCGGCGAGTTTCATTGGAGGTGCTCACCGCCACTCATCACACCCGCCGAAAACGCGGCTGACCCCGATGTGGCGCTCAAAGACCCCACGATGGTCTTCCACGACGGAAAATGGCATCGCTTTGCCACGCATCGCCGTGCCTCCGGCAAGGTGGACATGCAGCATCTGAATTGGCATCGTGGTCATGCGAAGCCATCGCCTTCGCAGCATCCTTTGAAGAATCTTCTTCCACTACACCGATCCAGTTCATAGCATCCGCTTTCCCCGCACCATGAAAACACTTCTCGTCGCCAGCCTCGTCCTCGCTTTCTCCGGCATTTTGACCGCCCAGCAGGCTGCCGACACTCCCTCGGTCCAGCAGAAGGTCGAAAAGATCATCTTACCCACGGTGAAGTTCCAGGATGCCACGATTGAACAGGCGCTCGAATACATCCGCGTCAAAAGCCGCGACCTTGACACCATCACTCAACCCCCGGCCGCGAAGGGCGTCTCCTTCGTCCTTCGTGGGGGAGGATTGACGGACACCATCAGCCTGGATATCAAGGACGTGCCGGTGATCGAGGTCGTGCGTTACTGCGCCGAGCGCGTCGGGCTGCAATACCGGGTCGAGAATCACGCGGTCGTCCTCGCTGCCAGTTTCGAGGAAAAACCCGCGCCGCCCGCCGCAACACCGCCGCCTGTTCTCGGCAGCGCGGATCAGATTGTCCTCCCGACCGTCCAGTTTCGTGATGCCACGATCGCCGCCGCCGCTGAATACTTTAAGGCGAAGTCGCGCGACCTCGATCCTGCCAAGCAAGGTGTGAACATCGTCGTGAAGCCCGGCGGGGCCGATGCCAGAATCACCCTCGATCTCCGCAACATCCCTCTGCCTTACGCGCTGTCCTACGCGGCCGACCTCAGCGGGCACCAGCTCAGCACGGACGGCCAGTCCTACCTCCTCACCCCTTTGAAAGCGGAGTGACCCCATGACGCCGCTCCCGCTCGCCGACCGTTACGCACGCTTTCGCGATGCGGTGTTCAGCGGCATTGAGGAGACGCGGCTGCCGGGATTCTCCGAGCCTTTGACGGAACTCGATCTGCAAAGCCTGTGGTTCGCGGGTGCCTTCGGCAGTGAATTCACCAGCGTGGATGGCAAAGCCGTGCGCATCACCGACTTCGGCACCTGGAACTCCGGCCCCGGCCCCGATTTCACTGGCTGCGCGATCAGTGTCGAGGATCAAACCCTGCATGGCGACATCGAGCTCGATCCCGATGCGCGCGACTGGGAGCGGCATCAGCACGGCGCGAACGCCGATTACGACCGCGTCGCGCTGCATCTCTTCTTTGATGCGCCGCAGGAGCGCTTCTACACGCGCACGAGTCAGCATCGCGAGATCACGCAGGTCGTTTTGAATCCGGCGATGCTTGCCAGCGATGCGAAGCCGAATCGCGGACTCGCCGCCGCACGTTTGGGCCGCTGCGCCACACCCTTGCATGAGATGGAGGCCGCGCGTGTGCAGTCCATCATCGAATCTGCCGCGCAATACCGGCTGGAGTTGAAATCGAAGCGCCTGCATCGCTGCGTGGCCGCGCAGGGCCGTGAGGAGGCCGTTTATCAGGCGCTGGCACGTGCCCTCGGCTACAGCAGCAACCAGCAGCCCTTCGTTTTGCTCAGCCAGCGCCTGCCGTTGAAGCGCCTGCTCAAAACCGACGCGCCATCTCGTGAAGCGCTGCTCTTTGGCGTCTCCGGTTTTCTCGAAGACATGCGCAGCGATGACACCGAGCCGGAAACACGCGCCTACCTGCGTCAGCTCTGGTCCCAGTGGTGGAAGGTCCGCAACGACTGCCTGCGCTGGCTGGAGGAGCGCCAGCTTCCGCGTTGGAAGCTCAAAACCATCCGACCCGGCAATCATCCGCAACGCCGGCTCGGCGCTCTCGGGGCGATGCTGAATGCGTGGCCGCAAGTCGTCGCGCCGCTGGCCGATGCCACGCGCTGGAGCCAGGCCGCGTGGCGCGAGTCGCTGCTGGCGCTCACGCATGAGTTCTGGAGCACGCATTACACCCTGCTGGCCAATCCTGCCGCGAAGCCACTCGCGCTCATCGGTGAAACGCGCGTGCAGGAAATGCTCGCGAACGTCGCCTACCCGCTGCTCGTGCCCGAGCGCACGCGCCTGTGGGCCGAATACCTCGAACTCCCCGCCCTGCTCGACAATCAAAAGGTCCGCCGCGCCGTGCTGCGCCTGTTTGGCGACGATCCACGCGGCAAGGACTTCACCAAGAAGCTGCATCACCAGCAGGGCCTGCTGCAAATTTACGAGGACTTCTGCCTGGAGGACGACTCCGCCTGCGCCAACTGCCCGTTCCCGGAAAGATTGAAGGAGTGGAGTTAACCCGACTTCGCGGACTGGAAGGGTGGCTGGGGCTCGGGGCCTTGAGTTTCCAACAGGGTGCTTCGAGAGTTTACACTACAGCGAGCATTCGGCCTGCTTCCTTGGTCCGTCGTTTTTCGGCCCTGTGATGCGCGGTGGGGCTTGCTCGGGGAGGGTGAGTTTGAGCTGGTCGAGGATGAGTTGCAGGTCTTTCTCCGGGTGGGTGTGGCGGGCCATGATGATCTCCCGCCCGTCGCTGGTGGGTAGATGCACGTCGAGCAT
>DNXB01000534.1 GCA_003506995.1 Verrucomicrobiales bacterium | reverse complement strand
GGGGACAGCAGAATAAAACCATTCTATTGCCCCCCCATTCTGCTACCCATGCCGTTCCCTCATAGATGGCCAGCCCGCCCGTTATGCCGACACCTCGCCGCTCTTCGGCTCACGCACGACACGGTCCACCGCATGCTTCGTGATGATGTTCCCCTGCGACTCGCGGCCTTTGATGGCCATTGAGTTGAACGGGAACTTGATGGTGAGGTTGCGCAGGTAGAGCGCGGGCTTGAGATGGACGATGACGCTCTGCGCGTTCGACTCCTCCTCCGTCTCATGGCGCATGAAGTAGAGCACATTGCTGCCCGGCGTGCCTTTGGTGAGGACGTATTCCTTGTCCCGCGTGACACCGCCGATGCGGAAGCGTTTGGCCATGAGGCTGCCCTGGCGGCCGTCGCGATAAATCAGCGTGTAAACGGCCTCGTCGTCCTTCTTGAAGAGGTTGATGTAATGCGGGTTCTTGCCCACGAAGAACTTCGGCGCGGCCTTGGTGACGCTCATGGTGCCCTCGCGGGTGAAGAAGATCACATCGTCCAGCGGCGAGCACTTGCAGATCGGCTCGCCCTCTTTCTTCAAGCCGGTGCCAGCGAAGCCTTCTTTGGCGTTGAGGTACAACGTCTCGCCCTGGATGATGACCTCGGCGGCGGACACGCGGTCAAAGCTGGAAATGACCGTACGGCGCTCACGGCCCGCGCCGTAGCTTTTTTTCAACTGCTCAAAGTGCGCCACGGCGAACTTGGTGAGCTGCTTGAGGAACCTCTGCACCTGGCCGATCTCCTCCTCCAGCTCGCGGATCTGCTCGTCGGCCTCGAAGCTGTTGAACTTGGAGATGCGCTTGATCCTGATCTCGGTCAGGCGGGCCACGTCCTCGTTGGTGATCTCGCGTTTGAGCAGGCCGAGGTGCGGCTTGAGCCCTTTCCAGATGGCGTCGAGCACGGCCTCCCAGGTCTCGCATTCCTCAATGCGGCGGTAGATGCGGTGCTCGATGAAAATCTTCTCCAGGGAGCTGAAGTGCCACTTTTCCTCCAGCTCGCCGAGCGCGATCTCCAGCTCACGACCGAGCAGCCGCCTGGTGTTCTCCGCGCTGATCTTGAGCAGCTCGTTCACATTCAAAAAGCGCGGCTTGTCATCATGAATGACGACGGCGTTGGGCGGCAGGCTGATCTCGCAGTCGGTGAAGGCGTACAGCGCCTGGATGGTCTGCTCCACATCGGTGCCGGCGGGGAGCTGCACGACGATCTCGACCTTTTCCGCCGTGTTGTCATCGACGTGGGCGATCTTGATCTTCCCCTTGTCGTTGGCGGCGACGATGCTGTCCATCAAGCCGCCCGTCGTCGTGCCGAAGGGAATCTCGGTGATGGTGAGCGTGTTTTTCTTCGGCCCTTCCTCGATCTTGGCCCGCACGCGCACCCGACCGCCGCGCAGACCACCGTTGTAGTCCTTGGCGTCCATGATGCCGCCGGTGAAGAAGTCCGGCAGCAGGTTGAACTCCTCGCCACGCAGCGCGGCGATGCTCGCATCACACAGCTCGATGAAATTGTGCGGCAAAATACGGCAGGACAGGCCCACGGCGATGCCTTCGACGCCCTGCGCGAGCAGCAGCGGGAACTTCACCGGCAGCGTGACCGGCTCCTTGTTGCGTCCGTCGTAGGAGGAGGACCACTCGGTGACTTTAGGGCTGAACACGACATCCAGCGCGAACTTGGACAGCCGTGCCTCAATGTATCGCGGCGCGGCGGCGTTGTCGCCGGTGAGCGTGTTGCCCCAGTTGCCCTGGGTGTCGATGAGCAGGTCTTTTTGCCCGAGCTGCACCATCGCGTCGCCAATCGAGGCGTCACCATGCGGGTGATACTTCATCGTGTTGCCCACGACGTTGGCGACCTTGTTGTACCGGCCGTCTTCCAGCTCGTCCATGCTGTGCAGGATGCGGCGCTGCACGGGCTTCAAGCCATCGTGCATGTGCGGCACGGCACGTTCGAGGATGACGTAGCTGGCGTAGTCCAGGAACCAGTCGCCATACAGATCATCGACAGGCTTGTGCTCCACCGGCGCGGCGGAAGGCAGGATGGGCGAGTGGGATTCGGTGTTTTTGGAGGAAGACTTTTTGGCCACGGCTGGGAAATGAAAAGGGAGAAAGGGCCGCGAGAATAGAGCGTGCGCAGGTGAGTGCAAGAGCGCGAAGCTCGCCCCCGCCAACAATCAGCCTGTGCCGATGGTTCGGAGTCGGTGAGCAATTTTTCAAACTCCTGAATTGTGAGAGAGCCGTGAAACGCTAAGGATCGCCACTTATTGGAATTCTCCCATCCATGAATCGCAGTCTTGCAAATCTCCTACAAGACTCGTACAAGCCGGGGCTAACACGCCTTCTGGCATGTGGGATGATTTTGTCATCGTCCTGCGCTGCCTTGGCAGACGTGGATCATCACGCGGGCGCTGACACCTTGCTCATGGAAGCCGCTCGTCTGGCTCCAGCGGCACAGGCCGTGGAGATGAACATCAGCGCCCATTCCCCGGCGGAATACGCGACTTTGGGAAACTGGACTCCCGTCATCTCCTGGGATCCGCACATTCCCGTCTCGGCGGCGCTGCTGGCAGACGGACGACTGCTGACCTTCGCCTCGAATCAACGCACCTCGTTTCCAGACGGCCCGCAGTTCACTTACGCGGCGGTGTGGGATCCGGCCACGGGCGTCTTCACCGAGCTGAACAATCCGCGCCATGACATGTTCTGCGGCGGCTTGTCGCAGCTCCAGGACGGACGCGTGATGGTGAACGGTGGCAACGGCATCCTCGGCACCACGGCGCTGGCGAGCTTGTTCGACTGGCGCACGAATGAATGGAGCGCGGCGCAAACCATGCCGGAAGGCCGCTGGTACAACACGAGCGTGGCCCTGCCCGGCGGCGAGGTCTTCACCGCCGGTGGCGCGGGCGGCGGCGAGGGCACGGGCACCACCGACCAATGGAACGCCATCTCCGGCTGGCGGCGCATGAGCGGCATCAACTGGTCCAGCGTGGTCAACGCGCCGATTCCAAACGCCATCGAGCCGAACTGGCATCCCTTCCTGCTCGTCTCTCCAGACGGCCGTCTCGCGCACTTCGGACCGCACAAGGCGCTGAACTGGATCACGAACAGCGGCACGGGCTCACTCACTTCTGCGGGCGCAAACCTGCCCGGCACGCATTATCCCAAACAAGGCGCGTGGGCGATGTATGACATCGGCAAGGTGCTCGTGGCCGGCGGTATGCAGGCCATCGACAACGGCACCGTGGTGAAAAGTGCCTTCACCGTCGATTTGAACGGCTCCACACCGGTGGTGACACCTGCAACGCCGATGGCGAACGCGCGCTCGTTCGCCAACTCCGTCGTGCTGCCCAATGGCGAGGTCATGGTCGTCGGTGGCACGAACGTGGGCGCGTTCTTCAGCGACGCGGGCACGATTTACACCCCGGAAATCTGGAATCCCGCGACAGGCCAGTGGCGGGCCGTCGCGGATGCCAGCGTGCCGCGCAACTACCACTCGCTCGCGCTGCTGCTGCCAGACGGACGCGTGTGGTCCGGCGGCGGCGGCTTGTATGGGGACAGCAGCGTCGATCACCAGGACGCGCAGGTCTTCACGCCACCGCAGTTGTTCCAGACCGATGGCAGCGCGGCCCCGCGCCCGCAGATTCTCGCCACACCCGATCGCATCGGCCCCGGCGCGGTCTTCACGGTCAATGCCTCGCCTGGCGTGCAGTATTTCAGCTTCATCCGGCTGTCCTCGGTCACGCATTCGGTGAACACCGACCAGCGCCACCTGCGCTTCACCCACAGCGTCACCGCGCCGGGCGAGTACGCGCTGACCGCGCCCGCCAGCATCAATGTGCTCACGCCGGGCTATTGGATGATGTTTGCCGTGGATGCGAACGGCGTGTGGTCAGTCTCCCGCATCATGCAGGTCACGAATGCCACGCTGCCGGTCGTGACCAATCCAGGAACGCAAAACGTCACGCAAAACAGCGCTGTCTCGCTGCCCATCAATGCCAGCGCCTCGGGAGGTACGCTCAGTTACACCGCCACCGGCCTGCCGGGTGGTCTTGCCATCAACTCAGCCAACGGCTTGATCTCCGGCAGCGTCACCGCCGCGCCGGGAACGTATCGCTGCACGGTTTTTGCCACGGCGGCGGGCCAGGTGACCTCGGTGTCGTTCAACTGGATCGTGGTGCTGCCCAATCTCGGCAGCGGCCAGATCATGCGTGAATGGTGGACGGAAATCAGCGGCACCACCGTGGCCTCTCTCACCGCCGATCCGTCCTACCCCGGGGCGCCGAAGGGCCGCGATCTTCTCGCTGAGTTCGAAGTGCCGCAGAACTGGGACGACCGCACCGGTCAGCGCGTGCGCGGTTTTCTGCATGTGCCGGTCACCGGGCAGTATCGTTTTGCCATCAGCAGCGATGATCAATCGACGCTCCTGCTCAGCAGCGGCTCCAATCCCGCCAACGCCGTGCAGATCGCCAGCCAGCCCGATTGGACGGAACCCCGCGCCTGGTCGTGGTACTCGCAGCAGACCTCCGCTTTGATCACGCTGAATGCCGGAACGCGTTACTACATCGAGGCCATCGTGAAAGAGGGCAATGGCGGCGATCATCTCGCTGTCGGCTGGCAGAAGCCCGGCGACACCGCGATCAGCGTCATCGCAGGCACCTATCTCACGCCTTACCTGCCCGTGCAGAATCCCGCGATCCTCTGGAGCCTGGAGGAAAGCGCGTGGAACGGCACCAGCGGCGAGGTCAAAGCCTCCGACCAAGGCATCCACCGTCTCAACGGCACCGCAGGCAATGGCGCGACCACCTCCGCAAACAATCCAGCGCTCAGCGGCAATCCCGGCACGGGCCGCAGCGCGGTTTTCAACGGCACCTCGCAAAGCGTGATCGTCCCCTTCAACACCGCGTTGAATCCCGCCGACCTCACCATCGCCGCGTGGGTGCGTTGTGACGCGCTCAACGGTACCGAGCGCTGCATCCTGGCCTCACGCGAGATCGTCGGCACCACCGAGCGTGGTTATGGCCTGTGGATCTCGGCGGCAGGCCGGTGGCAGCTCCGCACCGGCATCGCCGCGAACGCCTTGACCGGCCCCGCCGTCACGCCTGGACAGTGGACGCACCTCGCGGCCACCTTTGACACGACGAACACCAGCACACGCACCGGCATCCGCCGTTTGTATGTGAACGGCGTCCTCGTCGCCGAGGACAGCGGCGTGTATCAGATCAACACCTCGCAACCGCTCGTCTTCGGCGCGGCAGGCAGCCCGGGCTCGGCCTTCTTTGCCGGAGCATTGGATGAAGTCACGCTGCATCACGCGCCGCTCGCGCCGATGGACATCATCGCGCTGCGTGATCTGCGGCACGCCACCGAAGGCGGCGGCGAACCGCAGAATCAATCGCCGGAGCTCGTGAATCCAGGCGCGCAGGGCACGCTCGTGGGCGCTTTGGTTTCGCTTCCCATCAGCGCCAGCGATCCTGAGAACAATCCCCTCACCTTCAGTGCCACCGGATTGCCCACGGGACTCACCATTTCACCTGGCTCCGGCGTCATCTCCGGCTCGGTGAGCACCGCAGGCGTGTTCAACGTCACCATCACCGCCACCGACACACTCAGCCCGCCTGCCAGCGTGTCCTTCGTATGGACGGTGACGAACGGCATCACACTCCAGCCGCTCGCATCGAATCCCAAACCCTCTGGCGCATCGCAAACTTACACCGCGCAGGCGGCGAACGCCGTGAACCCGCGCTTCAAGTGGAACTTCGGCGATGGCACACCGGAAACCGCCTGGAGCAGCAGCGCCACGATCTCGCACACCTTTGCCAATCCCGGCCGCTATCTCGTGACCCTCACCGCCACGGACGACACCGGCCTCACCATCACCAGCACGTTCTACCAGGCCGTGCATGCGCCGCTGACGGCCCAAAAGCCGAACACCTCCGCCAGCATCGCGTTTCAAGACCTCGCCACCGGCAACGACCGCGTCTGGTGTGTGAATCCGGACAACAACAGCATCACCGCCTTCGATGTCGTCACTCGTGCGCGTTACACCGAGATCAATGTGGGCGCCTCGCCGCGCGCGCTGGCTTTTGCACCGGATGGACGGCTGTGGGTGGTGAATCACGACAGCGGCACGCTCAGCATCGTCAACACCAGCACTCGCAAGATCGCCAAAACCGTGACGCTGCCGCGTGGCTCGCGCCCCTTTGGCGTCGTCTTCGATCCTGTCGGCGGGCATGGCTGGATCGCGCTGGAAGGCACGGGCCGTGTGTTGCGCCTGAACCCGTCGAATGGCTCGCAAACCGCCAGCATCGACGCCGGCGGCCTCGTGCGGCATCTTTCCATCTCCGCCGATGGCACACGTCTGTATGCCACGCGATTCATCACGCCGCGTGTGCCGGGTGAACACACCGCCGCACCGGTTTTGACCGGCGCAGGCGGACAGGTCGTTGTCATCGGCACCGCCGCGCTCGCCGTGCAGCGAACGATCTTGCTGAACCCAAGCACCGCCGCCGACACCGAGACCTCCGCGCGTGGTTTGCCAAACTACCTCGGCGCGGCGGCGATCTCACCGGATGGACTCTCCGCCTGGGTGCCCTCGAAGCAGGACAACCTCCAGCGCGGCATGCTGCGGGATGCCAGGCCGCTCAATCACGAGGACACCGTGCGTGCCATCGTCTCGCGCCTCGATTTGACCGCGCAGGCCGAGCATCTGCCTTCACGCGTGGACATCGACAACGCTGGCATGCCCTCCGCCGCCGCTTACGACCCGTGGGGCATCTATGTCTTCACCGCCTTGGAAGCCAGCCGCGAGGTGGCCGTTCTCGACGCCTGGACGCGGCAGGAAATCCTGCGCTTCCCCACCGGACGTGCGCCGCAGGGTCTCACGCTTTCTCCAGATGGAAACACGCTCTATGTGCAGAACTTCATGGATCGCAGCATCAGCGTGCATGACGTGCGTGGCATCCTCAGCGGCGGCACCGCCGCGCCGGTCACGCTCGCCACGCTGAACGCCATCACCACGGAAAAGCTCACCGCGCAGGTCTTGCAGGGCAAAAAGCTCTTCTATGACGCCAAGGACGCGCGTCTCGCGCTTCAGGAATACATGAGCTGCGCCACCTGCCACAACGACGGCGGCCAGGACGGCCGCGTGTGGGATCTGACCGGCTTTGGCGAAGGTTTGCGCAACACCATCACCCTCAAGGGCCATGGCAATCACGGCATGCTGCACTGGACCGGAAATTTTGACGAGGTGCAGGACTTTGAAGGGCAGATTCGCGCTCTCGCGGGCGGCACCGGCCTCATCGCCGGCGGTTCTCCTCATGCGCCGCTCGGCACGTCCAACGCGGGACGCAGCGCTGATCTCGACGCGCTCGCCGCTTATGTAAAATCACTCACGACCAACGGGACCAGTCCCAGCCGCACCAGCAGCGGTGGCTTGAGCACCGACGCCACCGCCGGGCAGCAGATCTTCCGCGCGCAAAACTGCGCGGCCTGCCACAGCGGCACCACCTTCACCAGCAGCGCCCTCAATGTCTTCGCCAACATTGGCACGCTCAAGCCCTCCAGCGGCTCGCGCCTCAGCGCACCGCTCACCGGCCTTGATGTGCCTTCATTGCGTGGTGCCTGGGCCACCGCGCCGTATTTGCACGACGGCTCCGCCGCCACGCTCGCCGAGGCCATCGCCGCGCATCAAGGCGTCGCTCTGTCTGCCGCCGACATGACGAAGCTCGTCGCCTTCGTCTCCAGCATCGACGACGCGCCCACCTCCGCTCCCCTGCCCTTCACGCTCGCGCTCAGCACATCGTCCACCACGGTCACCGCCGCGTTCCAGGTGACCGCCATCTTCAGTTCATCCGCCACCGGCTTCGTTTTGACGGATGTCGTGGTGGTCAATGGCACCATATCCAATTTCACCGGCAGCGGCTCGGCCTACACCTTCACGGTGACTCCGACCGCGCCCGGACCTGTCACCGTCAGCGTGCCCGCCAACGCCGCCACCGACAGCACCGCGCTCGGCAACCTGGCCTCAAATGTCCTGACCGTGAACTACGGCTCCACCGACACCACGCCTCCCACCGTCGCGCTCAGCACCACGGCCACGAGCGTCACCGCGCCGTTCGTCGTCACCGCCACCTTCAGCGAGAGTGTCAGCGGCCTGCTGCCCTCCGAGTTCAGCGTCAGCAACGGCACCGTCACCGCGCTCTCCGCCGCTGGTGCCGTGTGGGCCGCCACCGTCACACCGGCGGCCTCGGGCAATGTGATCGTCACCCTGCCGGCGAACACCGCGCAGGATGCCGCAGGCAATGGCAACACGGCCTCCAACACGCTCACCGTGGCCTACACACCGCCGCCCGTGGTCACGAACGGAGTCACCGCTGATTATTTCATCGGCAAGAACTTCGAGCAGTTCGCCCTCAACCGCGTCGATGCCAACATCAACTTCGACTGGCCATCCTCGCCCGCGCCCGGTCTGCCCGCCGATGGCTTCAGCGTGCGCTGGCAGGGCAGCATCGTCCCGCCTGTCAGCGGCGCGTTTGATTTCACCACCCGCAGTGATGACGGCGTGCGTCTCTGGCTCAACGGCGTGCTCGTCATCAACCACTGGGCCGATCATGGCGAGAGCTGGGACACCATCGCGCTCAATCTCCAGGCCGGCGTGCCGGTGACGGTGAAGATGGAGTTTTATGAAAACGGCGGCGGCGCGGTGGCGCGGCTGTTTTGGGAAGGTCCGGGCATCGCCTTCAGCGCGGTTTCCTCCAGCGCCCTGCGTCCCTTGGAAGCCGCTTCCGCCCCTGCGAACCAGACCCTCACCCGCAGCCTCGCGCCTGCTGCCAGCGGGGATGATCTGCTCGCCCTCACCCTCGGCCTCTCGAACAACAACGGCGTGGCCCTGTCAGGCGAAGGACTGCAGCTCGTTCACCGGGAGCACAGCGCCGTCGATGCCGTGCTGCTGCGCCCGGCGGGTCAAAGCGGCGTCACCTTTACGCTCGAAAGCACGGAAGATCTGCGCCACTGGCAGCCGCTCGCGCTTTTCCCTTCCATCGTGAACCTCGGAGACGGCCGCGAGCGCGTCACCTGGTCCAATCTGCAAAACACGGCCGGTCTGAGCCTCGCGCGCGGCATCGTCCGCCTGCGCGTCTCGCAGAGCACGGGCTCCACCGCATTCACCACGCCCGTCGGCTGGCAGCAGCTCGCGCCACGCGCCGGCATCCAAAGCTTCGGCCTCAATCTGACCCATCCGCCCGTCTTCAGCGGCACGGCCCAAAGCGTCAATGCCGACGGCATCACCCTCAGCGTTCAAAGCACGCTCGCCAGCGTGACCGGGCCTTCATTCCCCTGTTACATCGAGATCATCAGCGGCCCGCAGGCCGGTCATCGCGTCGAATTGCAGAGCATCACCGCCAGCGCCTGCCTGTTCGCCCCCGATTCACCGCATCACACCATTGCTCCCGCCGCCATCGACTGGACGAGCGCACGCTTCCACATCCATCCGCACGTCATCCTCGCCGAGGTGTTCGATCCCGCCCGCTTCCAGGGCCACACCGCCACCAGCAGCGCCGATCAAGTGCTGCTGCACGCGAACGGTGCCTATCTCACCCACTGGCTGTACGACGACGGCACCCAGCGCCGCTGGCTGCTCGAAGGCGAGCTCACCTTTGCCGACCAGTCCGGTGTGATCCTTCCCCCTGGCACCGGAGTGATGCTCAAAATCGCCGCCACCACGCCGCAGCCGGTGCTCCTCACGGGCAGCGTGCGCACCACAGCGCTCGCCCGCGTCTTGCAGCCCGGCTACAACCTCATCGCCAATCCCTGGCCCATCGACACCACGCCCGCCGCCGCCGGTTTGACCGGTCCGGGCTTCGTCGCCAGCACCCAGGTCGCCAGCGCCGATCAACTCCAGCTCTGGTCCGGCGACGCCGATGCCGCCCTCAGCGGCTACACGGGTTATTGGCTCTTCCAGATGCCCGGCCAGCCCATGCCCGTCTGGATCTCCCCCCTCGACCCCGCCCAGACCTCGCAAAACAACACCCCTCTCCTCCGCGCCGGCCGCGCCACCTTCATCAAGGCCCAGCCTCAGGCGAACCGCCCCGTGTGGATCGTGCCCGCGCCGTAAGCTGCGGTGGTTGGCGATTGTTTGCGGTTGTTGACGGTTGTTGACGGTTGTTGACGGTTGTTTGTCGTAGCAGCGGACGTGAGTCCGTCTTCGGGCTTGAGTGGTTCCTGCTTTCCTGGCTTCCTCATTGGACTGCTGATTGAATGGATGCGGACGGGGGGGCGTCCGCGCTCCGCGTTCCTGGCTTGCGGTGTGCATCTGTGGTTCCTGCTTTCCTCTCCTGACGGGATGGTTTGAGCTGCCGACGCGGCGATTTGGGCGAACAACCGGGTGGCTGGAGAAGACGACCCGATCATCTGGCTCAACAACCGAGGCGTTCGGGCAGGCACCCGTGACGTTTGGACACCCGACGCCATCATTTGGGAGTCCAACGGCTCTATTTGAAGCTCCGACCGCGCGATCTGAACGCTCAACCACCCAGTTTGAAACGGCTCCTTGACAGCCCTGTCCGTCAGTTCCGCGAACCGCGAACCGCGAACCGCGAACCGCGAACCGCGAACCGCGAACCGCGAACCGCGAACCGCGAACCGCGAACCGCGAACCGCGAACCGATGAATCGTTGGAGAAACGGTGCTCATGATTTTTCCCGAATTTCCAATGAGATTACCTCAAATGCGGATCGGAGATCAATACCGCCCTCCAGTAACATCGTCATACAACTTAAGATGACCTAACCAAAGGATTGATTTTCAAATGCTAAAACGCCCTGGAAATATTTTCACCGCTAGGCATGGGGAGGCATGTTTCAACGTGGGGATGGCTGATGTGACAATCGACCTGTGAGGCGACGAATCGTCGCCGTACGAACGGTGAAGCGGTGATCACCTCACATCCCACCACAGCCAGCGCGGTGCCGTGGACAAGCTGGGGGCATGTCTTGCCGCTGTGGATGCACAGGAACCAGTCCGCTGCGGAAGACGCGGGTGTTCCTCTGACAGGGAGTACTCGGAGGCCGATGGGCGATGTACCGTTCGGAAGGGCCAAGTTTACCGCCGCCGTTTCTTTTTCTTGCCAGTGAGGATGGCTCGGGCGCGGTCTTCATCATCAAGCACGGTGGTGAAGGTGTACTTGAAGCCGTCGAGCTTCCGACGCTCGATTTTTTGACCGATGAGGCGCTCGATGGAGGCGACGTTCATGATTTCATCCGCAGCAAACAAGGTGAAGGCATCGCCCTCTTTCTGCGCACGGCCGGTGCGGCCGATGCGGTGGACGTAATCCTCCGAGTGCTCGGGGACCATGAAGTTGATCACATGGGTGACGCCGCTGACATCAAGGCCGCGGGCGGCGAGATCGGTGGCAACGATGATCTCGAATTCACCGCTGCGGAAGCCCTGGAGAGCGCGCTCGCGGTCTTTCTGGCCGATGTCGCTGTGCATGACGGCGACTTTGTACTCGCCGAGGCGGTCGATGGCGGCGTAGAGCTTGTCGGCCTGCACCTTGGTACGGGTGAAGATCATGACGCTCTCAAAATGGGTCTGCTTGAGGATGGCGAGCAGCAGTTCCTCGCGCTGATCACCGGCAACGGGATACATGTAATGGCTGACGGTCTCGGCGGCGGAGAAGCGGATGCCGACTTCGACGCTTTCCGGGTCTTTGAGGGCGAAATCGGCAAGGTTCTTGATCTGCGGCGGCATGGTGGCCGAGAAGAACAGCGTCTGACGGGTGGCAGGCGTCTTTTCGACGATGCGACGCACGTCGGGGAGGAAGCCCATGTCGAGCATGCGGTCCACCTCGTCGAGAATGAGGACTTCGACATTGCGCAAGTCGGCGATGCCTTCGCCCATGAAGTCGAGCAGGCGGCCCGGCGTGGCGACGACGATATCGACGCCTTCCTGGAGACCCTTGCGCTGTTTTTCGTAGCCGACGCCGCCATGGACGAGGAGCGCGCGCAGGCCGGTGTGCTTGCCGTATTTTTCAAACTGTTCGACGACCTGGGCGGCGAGCTCGCGCACGGGCTCAAGGACGAGGACGCGGAATTTTCCAGGCGCGCCGAGACGTGTCAGCGTGGGCAGGGCGAAGGCGGCGGTCTTGCCGGTGCCGGTCTGCGAGGCACCGATCACATCGCGGCCTTGAAGAATGATCGGAATGGAAAGCTCCTGGATCGTGGTGGGCTTTTCATAGCCGGTCTCACGCACAGCGGCGAGGACAGCGGGGGAAAGGCCGAGGACTTCAAAGGCCTCGGGATACGGGCCTTCCGGCACGGAGGGCGGAGCAGGCGGGGCGACGGGGGCGTGGTTTTCGCGGGCAGGGCGTTCCTCACGCGGGCCGCGCTCGCGTCCACCGCCGCCGCCGGAGCGTTCACCACGCTCACGACCACGAGGCGGGCGGGCGCCACGCTCTGGGCGCTCACCGCGTTCGCCAGCAGGAGCACGGCGGGGGCGGTCATCGCGTTTTTCAAAGCGGGACGGGCGTTCTCCTTGTGGTTTGTGCTCTCCGTGGGCGTCATGCGGACGTTTGTGAGCATGAATGGTGGGCGCGTGATGCGGCGGCTCTTTGGCGTGGTCCTTGCTTTCAGTTTTCTTGCCTTTGCCGAGGCGCAGCACTTTCTTCAGACCGGATTTCAGACGGCTGAGCATGGAGGTTTTCTTCGGGGCGGAATCGGTGCGGCGTGGGGTGGTCACAAGCGTGTCTGGAGAGATAAGGCGGGGTTTATCGGCCAGTTTGCGGGACAATGCAAACCCGCAGAGGGATCAGAGCCGCATCGCGTAGTGAACCTGCCTGCCGACTTCCTCAAATCCGCAGCTCGGATACAGGTGCTGGCCGATGGCGTTGGAGGCCATGGTTTCGATCTGGGCGAGCTTCATCCCCTCATCCCGCATGAAATCGAGCGCATGCACGATCAGGCGGCGCCCCAGGCCGAGACCACGGGCGGCCTCGACCACGGCCAGATTCGGGATGCGGCCTTTGCCATTGATCCGGTCCAGGCGGACGGTGATGTAGCCGTAAATCTCCCCCTCACGCTCAGCGACAAAGCAGCCCTCGGCGCATGCGGCCACGTCATCGTCGATGTGATCGGCCTTCCGCGCCTTCCAGTCCCGGCCGTTCCAGACTCCAAACTTGTGCTCCAGCATCTGCTCCAGGGCCACACTGCCAAAGGATTCGACCGTGATGCGCCGCAGTTCGGGCAGATCGCTGGCACGGTAGGGGCGGATGATGAGCGGGGCGTCGTTCATGAAGGATCGGGGGTGGAAAGATGCGAAAAGGAGGCTACCATAGGTTCGAGCAAGCCTTCAATCGTTGAAATGGCACGGGTCTTGCGAAATAACACGGTGTGAACAACGTTAAACACGGCGTTAATTCAGGCTTGCGAATATCTTAGTTTATATCACACTTCTAACACATGCAGTTATTTGACCGGATTCCCGAATCTCTCCGATCAGCGTCGTGCCTGTTCAAGGCTGCCGCTTGTCTCGTGATGGCTGGTTGTCTTAGCCAATGCACCTCCACGTCACCCAAGGGTGCCGTGGTCGTCAGTGTGAAAGATCAGAAGCTCGGCCTTTACAGCACGGATGGAAAACTTGCGAAGCAATACGACATTTCCACCTCAAAGTTCGGGCTGGGAGATCAGAAGGGCAGCAACCGCACGCCGCTGGGCAAATGCGAGATCGTGGCAAAAATCGGCCACGGCCTGCCTGCCGGCGCCGTCCTGAAAAGCCGCCGCTGGAATGGCGAGGTGTTGAAACCGAACGCTCCGGGGCGTGACCCCATCGTCTCCCGCATCCTCTGGCTCAAAGGCACCGAGAAGACCAACCGCAACACTTTCAACCGCTTCATCTACATCCACGGCACTCCCGAGGAGAAAAACCTTGGCCGTCCGGCCAGCTACGGCTGCGTGCGCATGGGCATGAAGGATGTGGTCGATCTGTTCAACACGGTGAACATCGGTGCCAACGTCGTCATCACCAAAAACCACCTGCCTCGCGGTGCCACGGAGCCGCCTGTGACCGACGATGGCTCCCCTGCCTTGCAAGCGCCTGCTGACGCACAGGGCCTGCCGATTGAGATCGCGAAAGTCGTCCCGAGCGAGGGCGAGAAGAAACGCGCCGCAGAAAACGAGGCGAAGGCCAGGACGAAACTCGGACCGGCGACGATCCTTTACCGGGCTCCCACGGCGGTGTCCCAGCCCGAGGACAAGGTCGTCGGCCAGACCTCGGTCAAAACGAAGTCACGGGCCTGAGAAATCCTGCGGATCACTCCTGCACGATCTCAAAGTGCGGCAAGACCGACAGCAACGAGGGGTTCGTCTCCTGCCGCATGCGTCGCATCCGCTCCAGCGCGCGCGGTTCGAGCACCACCCGCTGCTTGTGAACACCAGCGGCCACGATCTCGCCTTCCACCCAGCGCGGCGAGTCACGAAATGCCGCCTGGGAGGGAAAATAAACCGCCGTGCGGCCCACGTTCTCGTCGATCAACTCTGACGCCGCCTTCCCGGTCAGATGGCTGACCCCGACCACGCAGCCCAGCTCCACCGCCCGTGCCGAAGCACAGCGGTCAACGCGCTCGACACCCAGCACCGTCTCCGTCGCGCTCGGCACCAGCAGAACATCGACACCCGCGCCACGCAGACGGGCGCTCAGCTCTGGAATCTCGATGTCCAGACAGATCACCACCGCAAAACGCAGCCCCGCGAACTCCCACAGGCGCAACTCACGGCCTGGGACAAACGCGCTCTCCCACGGCGTCAGGTGCAGCTTGTCCTGATGCAGAACACGGTCGCCCAGGAGTATCGGCGCCCGGTTGTGCAGCACCTCACGCTCCGCGTCCCAAAACGGCACCGTACCCAGCACCACCGCCTTGTCCGGGCGGCAAAGCAGCGATTTCAGCGTGGGAAACAGCTCCACCCAGAAGCACTCGGCCACCCGCCGCAGGGATGCCGGCTCCACCAACGGCTCCAGCCCCATCCAGGTGAACTCCGGCAGCAGCACGATGTCCGCCCCGTCATCCCACGACGTCTCCACACATTCCGTCACCTCGGCGGCAAAGGCGGCGGGTGATTTGACGCGCAGGCCGGGATCAAAGGTGCAGAGATCTAGAGAGAGCATGGCGGGAAAGGTTCAATCGAGCCAGTTTTCAAACTGCAAACCAGGGACTTTGGTGAAGTCGCCAGCATTGCGGGAAAGCAGCGTTGCGGCATGCGCCAGACAGATCGCCGCAATCTTCAAATCCATCGTGCCCACCCGCAGACGAAGCAGGCGCGCACTCTCGAAACGCAACGCTGACTCATAATCAAAAGGCAGCATGAACATGTCACCCAAGGCACTCTGGCTGCGCTGGTAAAGTCCGTAGATCGGCACCTGCTGCTGCCCCGGTGGATGGCGGTTGATGAGGGCAAACCAGCCTTCAGAACTTTCCTGGGACGTGATGATCGTGGTGAACACCTCCACACCATTTTTCGCACATCTCGCACGGAGCCTCGTTCCGGCGGCGCTTGTGGAGCACCATTCGGAAAAATGATCGGTGT
>DNXB01000590.1 GCA_003506995.1 Verrucomicrobiales bacterium | reverse complement strand
ATGACCGCACCAACTCCCTGCAAAATCCCAAGCTGCCGGACTGGGCCATTTTGGACATCACCCAGCCTCCCAGCGCAGAATCCGCCGGGAAGGTGGTCGCCGCAGACTTTTTTGACGACTTCTGGCAGGTGCGCCAGGCTGCGGCCCAACGCTGAGAATTGGAGTTGCCCTGCTGCCAGCCCTGCCTCCAAGCAAACGCCGTCCAGGCCGGGAAGACTCACGTCTTCCTCTACAAAACCCGGGCCGGCATTCGAGAATGCATCATGATTTGCGGGGATAAGGCCCCAGGTGCTCGTGGGCGATGAGCCAGCGGCCATCGACCTTGCGCAGGATGCTGGTACCGCGCCCGCCGCCCGAGGCTTCCTGGCCGCTGATGAGGCCCTTCCAGCGGAACTCGTAGTGACAAGTGACCACATCATCCGTGAGGACGGTCCACGCGATGTCGTGCAGACTGAAAACTTCGTTCTCGATCAGCTTGAAGGTTTTTTCGAAAGCCGCCCTGGCCGCCGCCTTGCCGACCAAGGTGTCCTCCGTGAAAATGAAGACGGCATCCTCAGCGACATGCGGGGCGATTCGATCCCACGAATGCATGTTGAGTTTTTCGACGTAGGCAGATAAAGCTGTGGCGTGGTTCATGATGGATTCAGCCGCTGAAAGCGGGAGTAGCAGGGTGAGGAGGGCGCAGGCGATGGATTTCACGACTTCGGCTTCGCACTCCAGAGTGAAAGGTTGCGAAACTGCGCGCCTTCAACCTTCGCCACCATGCCAACGCGGCCTTTGCGGTCTTTGAAGCGCTCATGCGTGCCCTCCAGCGTGTGATCGTCGATCTTTGCGAAGAAGCGATCACCGCAAACTTCGACGGTGATGCGATGCCAGGTGTTGGGATCGAGTTTGACCTCGATTTTTTTCAATTCCTCGCGGCGGGTCTCTTTCGCGATACCGCTCATCTTTTGAATCCAGATGGCCGTGGGCGTGATCATCACGCGGCCTTGGTGGAGGTTCGGTTTGTTCGTGTCGCGGCACACGAAGCCGATCTGCGGCGAGGGGCCGAGCTTGAACTCACCTGTCAGCACATAGTCGCCGAGGTCCACGATGTGCTCGCACACGGCTTCATGGCCGTTCGGGCGCTTCTCGCTCGGGCCTTCCTGCACGGCGTAGGCCGCGCCGTCTTTGATGCTCCAGGTGCCAATGCCGCCGCGCCAGCCGTCGCTGCCGGGTTGCTTCTCCTTCGCGAAGGACTCCGGCTTATCAAATGCCTCGGCGGCGATGAGCTTGTCTGGCTGGCAGGTCTGCGTGACGGGCGGAACGGGATCGGCGGCGAAGGCAAACGATGAAGCGATGGCGAGAGCAATGAGCGGTGTTTTCATGGAATGAGATGGTGGTGGCGGGTCTTCCAATAGGCGGCGAGGTGGTAAACGAGGCCGCAACTGGCGTTGTGCGTGTAATCGAAGCTGCCGAGGAGTTTATGCAGCGCGGTTTGTTGTTCGGTGGTGAGTGTCGGTGAATCGACCATGAGCAGGATGAGCGCGGATTCGCCTGTTTCGCGGGTGAGATGCCAGATTTCGCGAAACGGTCCCCACTGCGGGTTTGGGTAGCCTTTTTGGTTCTTCCACTCGGGAACCTTGCGCCAGTCGGGGCCGAGCATCTGCATGTCCTCGGGACTCTTTTTCGCGATCTGGGCCAGGACGCTCGTGAAGCGCTTCGCGGCGAGATCACGCACATGCATCATGCGCTGGTGAATTGTGGCTTTGAGCACTGGATCAGGTTCCAGAGCGTGGAGCATCTCCAGCGAGCACTGCATCTGGAGCAAAGCATACGCAGGCTTGTGCTCGCCGGGATTGGCGGACTGCTCGATGGCCTCCGTGGCATACTTTTGCCATTGCTCGCGGTAGCGTTCCTCGCGCGTCACATCCCATGCGGCGGCGTAGATCATCGGCAGGCGGGCGGCTTCATGCGGCTGCACATTCCACATGCGGCAGATGCCAAGCGGGCAGCGTTGGCCATCGGCGCGGAGGAAGTCGTAGTCGTTCTCGGGCGTCACCGTCTCGATCATGCGTTCGGCCACATCGGCGAGGATGACGCGGATTTGCTGCTTCGTGGCCTCATCCGGCAGCGGACTGTGAAAATACTGCCACAGACCGTGAACGAAGTGTGTCACCTGATCGCGGGAGGAGTTGATGTAGGTGCTCATGCCGTCCTCCGGGCACACATTGCGGGCCACGAAACCGCGCACGCCATGTACCGTGACGCAGCGTTTGAGTCCGGCGAAGACGTTCGCGGCTTTTTCGCGCAGAGACTCGTCCTTGGTGACTGAAAAACGATCACACAGCACACTGAGCATCGCACCACCGAGGATCGCACCATCCTCCATGCCCGTGCTGTAGCCGCAGGGATTTGGATATTGCCGCTTCACCTCGTCGGCAGTTGGCAAATGGGCTTGTTCCTTGCCTTTGTCGTAGCTGCTGAGGTAATCGCCAAAAGTCTGCACCTGCGGCAGATAAAATCGGCTCCAAGTGACCTCCCAGGCTTGTTCGATGTTCGTCGCGACCTCTTCTGCATGAGTTTGGCCGCAAAGGAACGCAAGGAGAGCAAAAGGAAGAATGGTGAAGTCAGTTCTGATCATTTGAGCTGCAAATCCTATAGTGTTAGCTCCGACTTGGCGATCACACAAAGCAGGTGTTTTGCGCGTGAGCAAGCGACGTAAAAGTGCCGATTCGTGAACCCTGTTTCCTGGAATGATTCCCCGAACTCAGGCACATCGAAAAGGATGACCGCGTCAGCTTCCAAGCCTTTGAACCTCCTGAGAGTTGTCAACAATACGGCTTTATCGGCCCGCCAGTCATCGAGATTATCGGTAAAGCCAACACCACCGAGTGCGGTCAGTTGACGCAGTGAGCTTTGGGCGATTGAGGCGGGGCAGAGGATTGCCACTTGGCGTTTGGTGATGCCGCCAGAACCGGATAGCCAGTGCTTCAAGCAGGAGGCTATTTCCGCTCTTTGCGCAGCCTCATCGGGAGCCACTTTGAAGATAGGTTCCCGACCTTCTGGCTGGCCTGGTTTGAAGCGAATTTCATGTTTGATGGCGGTTGCGCACAGCAAGGTGATGCGCTGGGTGTTGCGGCAGTTGCAGGGCAGTAGGTATGGGTTTCCGAGCTTCGGCAGACGCTGATCAGAATGGTGTTGAAGTTGCTGCGAGGGGTCAAAAAAGACGTAGAGAGGCCCGTCTGACAGGTCACGATTGAGCCATTCCACGCTGTCCCACCAGGATTCATGGAAGTCTTGTCCTTCATCTACCACAACGGCGTCGTAGCGATCTCCATCCAGCCGTTCGATGGCGTTTTCAAAGAGGTGCGCGGCCCCGTTGGTCCAGAATTCATCGTCATCTGAGCTGGCTGGGAATGGCAGCTTGGCTCGGGCGCACCATTCTCGAGCCATGCGGTGGTAGTTGATGGCAGTGATGCTTTCCTTTTGCTCTTGAACCTGCTCAGAGAGCCAGTCAGCCAGCATACGGTTGTAACAGAGCAGCAGGACTCTCTTGCCCTCATCCGCAAATGCTCTGGCCTTTGCCAAGGCGAGCTGCGTTTTGCCCGAACCAGCGACGCCCTGGATGGCGACTCTTTTGTGCTGCTGGAGCAGGTTCAGGATCATGAGCTGATCCTCGGTGAATCGGAAAATGATGCGCTCTTGCTCCGCCACTTCCTGCCACAACGCCGGAGTGAGCTTGAACTCCGATGTGAGAGTGCGCATGAGGTTATCGAGCACCGGGGCAGGCAGCATCGTGTGCTGCGAACGACGGTCGAAAGCACGGAAAAGCGTCTCGATCCGTGTTCCAAGACGGGGGAGGTCGCTGGCGGCGAAAAGGTTAGCATTCACGGCTCCAGGCGGAGGATTTCCGCTCCATTCGCAACGGGGGAACACGACACAGAAAGCACGGGTGAAAGGCAGGCCGTTTTTGAAATAATGCTCAGACCGTTTTTCGATGGCGTGGAGGTTTTTCGCAGCCTGCACAAAGGGATCTTTAATCTGATGCTGCCCGCCACGGCGCTCCCAGCGCATGGTTCGCTGGTCATAATACACATGGCCGTCTTTTACCTCGACCACCATGATTCCGAAGCGGGGATGCAAGATGACGAAATCAGCTTCACCCTCTTGCAGATTGTCTTTCCTGGAACGGTCATTCCTCTCGGGGCGGAGCCAAGGGTAGCTGTGTATGATGACGACCTCGGATGGTAACTGAGCGCAGAGCGCTTCTGCCACGAGGCGCTCTCCGGGCTGTTCGATTTGCGAAGTGTGATGATGTGGAATGAGCTGAGCCATGGCTTTCAGTCAGGAGGCTGGATGAAGGCAAGGGGAAGCAAGGCTTCGTATTCAGCCGCGCTGATTTGAAGCTGCGGAGAGTTGCCATGTGATTTGCGGAGGCGCACCTGCCAGATGCCACCTTCCAGTTCACGGGCGAACCAGCGGCCCACGGCAATGCCGCCTGGCAGTTGCTCATGCCGTAGGATGACAGGGGTCAGCGCGGGAGGTTTTGCGTGACATCTTTGGCACAAGAACGATGAACGGTCCAGGTCTGCCACATCCATAGCAGGACACCAGAGATAGAATAGCTCTGGTGGTTCGTCAGCGAGCAAACGTTCCAAGGTCCAGGCATCATCCGGCACTACATGAACAACGGCTTGAGCAGGCTCCACCGGAACGTCCGCAGCTTGAGCACGCAGGAGAAAGTCCAGTGCATCCAGCGGCACCATGGGTTCATCCGCCATATCTGAGGTGAGCACACGCCGCATGGCCTCACGCCGGCGGACGCTATCCGGGTAGGCCGGGGTGACCGTGAGTAGTTCGATAGTGCGCCGGAACCATTCACGCGATCGTTCAGGATGGCTGGGGTGGGAAAGTTGAGCAAGATGTCCTGAGCCGCCTGCCAGAGTGTCGTAAAGGATGATGTTATTATAGGCTCCGCTCAAGGAGTCTGGCACGGGCTCGATGACTCGGATTTCACGAGAATCTTGCTCCAGCGTTTCTGCTGCTGCGAGGCGCAATGCCTGGCCGAGCGTCACACACAGCTCGCGGCTCATTGGTTGAACACAGTGAGAAAAGTCCAGTTTCAGCAGATGTGTTGTTTGCCGTGCGGCGAGATGCTGATGCCGCCACACGGGTGCCTGCCCATCCGTCCAGCAGCGGCGGTCACGCCCCCTGGCGGTGGTTTGCAGAGGTGAATGCCATTCAAAGCGGTTGGGCAAGTTCACGGCCCCCTGACCAGAGGCATGCCACTCGCTATCCGCGTAACCACAGAGCTGGCAGATGACGAAACCACGGTCATCCGCGCCACTGTTGAGTAGAAGTAACTCTCCACCGTGGCGATATGTGGCGGTGCAGCCAGCAATGCCGCCAAAGCCAGCCTGTGGCGCGTCACAAGCAGACAGATTCTCAAAGGCCAGCGTATAGATCTCCACGCTGCCGACTTTTTCAAAGTCACTGCCGTGTCTGGGAGGCTCTGAGGCCGAGGTGCAGAAGCCAGATTTCGGGAAAATCATTTCACCGCTTTCGAGGCGATCTGTGAGGGATGGATTCGGAGGTGGGCTAGGTTCCTCCGAAGTAATACTGTAATCAAAGTAGCCACTGGAGGTGCGCTTGAACCGACCACGAAGCCCCCAAGACTCATTGGCGACTGCCGCTCCAGTCCAATGCTTCAGCAGGCCGCGTGATGTGATGATCTTGCCGCCCACGAGCAACTGCGAGCCGGGAACATACTCCCGCATCGCCATCATGGAGTCACGTTGCAGGCGAAACTGATCCTCCTCACGCAGAACCATCCTCCCCGTGTGTGGATCACGGCCCCCTACCTGGACATGGAGTTTGCACAGACCAATGGGGAAACCATAGCGCGGCAGCACTCGGCCATCAGCGAGAGATTCGATCACCGTCATCTGATGTAGCGTTCGGATTTGGTAAAAGATGGCGTTCGCTTGCGCTCTGAGGGCTGAAAGTGTCATGCTAGGCGGAGGCGTCGCAGGCACTTCGCTCCAGGCCAAAGTCAGGGCCGTTACATCCTCTCTCCAGGTGGCAAAAGCCGCTGAAAACTCCTGCCTTACCTGTTGAAGAATGCCGGGCAACGATTGCACTCCCGCAGCGAGGATTGTCTCCAACTCGGGACAGTTTCTCCAAAGCCTTTGCAGATTCGAAAGCAAGAATGCTGGAGGTGCAGTAGCCATCGCATCAAGGTCGTCGAGGAAACTCGTGGAGAGCGGATGCTCCACAGGGTCAGGCAGCGGAGGCTTGGCAGGGGCATCGCTATCCCATTTGGGCGGTAAGACTGCGCCGGTGAACGGTCCCATTTTGCCATACGCATCCATCGCGCCGGTGTGGTCGCCCTGGAGATAGTGCCTGCGAAAAAACTCACCCAGCAGCCAGGCATGAGCATGGCGACGGACGATGGCGGAGCGATCCAAAAACACCGTGGGCCGCCTCAGTTCGCGTGACAAATATCGGCGGAAATCCAGAAACACCTCTCTCTCGTAGGCTGAGGGCCGGGCAAAGCCAAGCACGGCGCTGGAACCATCCGCACGGCGGCCTGCACGGCCCGCACGTTGGAGGTAATTCGCCTTTCCGGGCGGAAGATTGCCCAGTAGCACCGCACTCAGGCCCCCGATGTCGATCCCGAGTTCCAAAGTGGTTGTGCTGCTCAGGATATTCCGCATTCCATCTCGGAACAGGTCTTGTAGGCGTGCATTTTCCTGAGGCGAGAGCTGGGCGCTGTGCTCCTCCGCCCACAAGCCAAGCCGGAAGCCATCCCATTCACGATATTCCCGCCGCAAGCGGCCCAAGCGGGCATCCATGTCCAATTCATTCGGCTCGATGAGCCGCAAAGATGAGCGCAGTGCACCAGGAAAGATTCCACAGACTGATCGGGGCCAAACCTGACCTGTGTTTTCACAACGATAGAGCTGTGCAGGGCGGCGCAGTCCCAGCATGGGAAAACGCAGCCGCAACGATGGCACCACATGGTCCCCGTGCGTCTGCGAGCTGTCTCGCACTTCGAGCCAATGGCAGACGTCAGTCCGCGCGGCCTCCAAAAGTGCATCAAATGCCATCTGCATGACCTCGCCTGCTCGCTGCACGGCTGCATCACGCGGCAAGCCGCAGGCGATCAGGTAATCACGCGTGAAGGCATTTCTACGAGAGACCCTCTCGCCATCGAATTGAGCTCCGATCAGAGAAATCATGGAGCGCTTGTAGCTGTCACGAGCTGAGAAGTGCTTGCCAAGGAATGAACCGCCAAACTGATAATCGTCATCAGCGTCTTCATCCCCCAGCGTGATGCAGCCTTGATTGCGCAGCGCATCCAGCAAAGCCGCCAAGTAGTCCGTCCATGATTGGCGGAGGCTCTCTGCTACCTGCATAGGAACCGTGCCCAGCAGTGCCGGTGGAATCATAAGCTCGCCCAGCCGTGGATACACCACTTCAACCAGCCCCAGAGTTTCCAGCCCCGTCTGCGGCCAAGTGGGGCGTCTGGCCAGCTCACGGCCTAGCAAGCGAGTGAGCGTTTCATTCACACGCGCAGCATTCCGCGACCAGCGCTGCTCGCGGTTCTCATCGCGTGGGTCATGGCCTTCGGCAGTGGCCGGATCCAGCAGCTCTTGGATGATAGGTGAGGTTTGCAACGTCTCTGCCCACTGCGGCACGCTGCCGCCAGCCACAAGTCCATCCAGCGCCGTCTGCATCTCTGCTAGCTGTCGTGTGATGGACTGCCGCATCACAGGACTGAGCTGAGGCGCGGCTAGACGTGCTAGCAGCCTCTCACACTCCGCACGCAGCTCATCCGCATCCGCCGAATCACCACCAAGAGTCATGCTCTGCAAACTTTGCACCACCGCCGCGCGAAAAATCTGCATCTCATGCTGCCGCGTGAGCCTTGGCCCCAAGCGAGCAGCCTCAGCACGGCTGTCGGAGAAAATGAGCAGGCGACGCCCTCTCGCCGGCTTCCACACGTTGTTTGGATGTGGAAAAGCAGGCATCGCGGCCAACGCCGTCTCCGCCAACACACTCAGTTGCAGACGTGCTCGCGCGGCAAACCAGCCTACCGTGCGCTTACCGAGCACATCACCACTTAGGGGACAATGCTTCACCTCCCACAGCGGCACGCCTGCGCCATCACCGGAATAGCGGCCCGTGGGCGGATCAAACATCCAGGGGCTTCCTTCGACTTCGGTTAGAGAAAAAAGCCTGACCCTCCCCACAGCGGGATTGTCCGGGTTCTCGGGATCAAAAAGCTCCTCGCCATCTTCGTTGCGCCCATGCAGCACGATTGAGGTAGGCACAGGCTCCAGTCTGCCATCCACTAAGCGGCCTGCCACGCCCCACCAGCCGGAGTTCGTGCAGCGCACCAGGGTCAGCGGATGGTCATCATCCTCTCCGCAGGCGGAGGGATCAGCCCCCATGCTGAAAACATGGCCGATGCTGCCGAGAGCACGATAAGCAGGTGGTGAAGCTGTCCGCCGCAGTGACAGCAGCAGTCCTTCTGGCCCACGCATGAGGTAATGCACACGGTTTGGCACCAGTGGCCAGCCTTTCGCATGATCGCGTGACACGGCACCGAGCTGGAGCAGCGCACGAGTGGCGTGAATCGTCTGGTCCGTATCTTCGCCAAACAGCCTCGCAGCCAATTCAGGCAGGGGTAGCCGCAGCGTCTCTTCGTTTGCCCATAGGATGCCTTGCAGCTTGGCGATGGCTGGAGAGGCCCGGAGAATCTCCGCCAGCATGGGGGCGACAAAATGCTCCCCACCTTCCATCGTCGCCCTTACAAGGGAAGCAGGTGCCAGATGCGGCAAGAGACTCGCCCAGCGACTCCAGGCATCCGCACTGGCAGTGGCGAACTCTGGCCCGCCCTCCGCATTGATGCGCAGCGTTTCCTCCTCCGGCAGTGGCTCTTGGAGCAGCCTCTCTGCCAAAGACATGGGCAGTAAGCCTTCGTGAGCTTCTACCTCCAATGGAGGAAGGCAGCGCGTGCCTTCGATCAGCCGCACCAGTTCTTCCGGCTTGCTGAATAGCTTTGCGGCAAACGGACGCAGTTCAGCCGCTCCGCCGCCGATGGTGGCACTCGTGGCGATGTGCAGCACTTGCTCAGGCCTTCGACCACAACGCATCTGCACTCGTCGGAGTAGCAGCGTGATCTCCGCCGCTAGATTGCCGGTGTAGATGTGCGCCTCATCCAGCACCAGCACCCGCAGATTGCGACCAAAGAAGACCGCGTCCTGCGGGCGGCACAGCATGTATTCCAGCATCGAATAGTTGGTGACCAGAATTTGCGGCTGAGGCCCAGAGCCGTCTTCGATACGGTTTCCCTGCCGGTCTTCAAAACCTCTCGCCTGCTGCCGTGTGCGGAAACGCGCCGCAGTCGCCTCGGGCAGATTCCGCTCATCCGCACGCTTTTTGTTCTCCGGCGTCTCACTGGTGAAGTGGAAAAAGCTGATGCGGCTCTGGCCTTCCAGCCACTTATCCAGCCGCCCCACCTGATCATTCACCAGAGCGTTCATGGGGTAGAGGATGATCGCGCTCACACCGCCACCCGGCTCTGGCGGCTGCGTCCACAGCCGCTCCAGCATGGGGAATAGAAAGCTCTCTGTCTTGCCAGCACCTGTGCCCGCCGTGACCACGATGGCGGGCTGGCCTTCTGCGGCATCACGGCACTCATGCGCCGCTTCGAGGCTCGCCAACTGATGGAGGTAGGGCTTCTGAGTCAGTGGAAAGGCTGCCACATGGTCCAGTTGCCGCGCCAGACCATTCGCGATGACTCCGCGCTCTGCCACCCGACCCATCGTCTCACCGGCCTGCTCAGAGGGGAAAGCGCCCTCCACCCAAAGTTCGCTGCCCAACCCGCCAAGCTCGGGCTTTCCGGCCCAGATTTCTCGCATTACAGCACCAAGGTCAGGATCACTAACGAAATGCCCATCAAGGGCAAAGTCGGTGATGCGTTGGATAAGCTGGTCCCGAAGATTGAGGGTATTGAGTTGGCTCATAAGTGAAAACGCTGCCTGATTTCCTCCAGCCAGACGCCAAAGGCAAAGTTTCGGAACTCGTCAGAGCCAGAAAGGCGTCGGTAGGACAACGGGAGCGGCATATTGCCACCTTCCAGGCTTTGCAGACTTGGAATGCTCAAGCGCAGCCAATGGCTATCGCGGTTCCCATGGCGGATGGCGAGTTCCGTCGCGGCGTCTTCACGACAAGTGAAGCAAGCCCGCATCAGAGCTAGAACAGACTTTCCTCGCCCCTTCAAACTTTCAGCAAGTGGGCTTAGCAGAGCGGCTGTCAGCGTTCTTGCAGCCAAAAGCGGGCAAGCTTCTGAAAGTTCAATGAGGCTGTAGCCAAGGCGCTCATCAGAGCTTTGGCTGGAACACAAAACAGCCATCCCATTTACAAAAGCGGCTGCCTGTTCGGGGCTGATCCTCGGCTGCAAATCAATGAGCAGAGCTTGAACAACCCGCCTCCACTCAGAATCTAGGGGCAGAACTGGCGTCTGTTCTATACCTGGCAAGCTGAAAGTGCCCTTTGAGGTCAACCAAACCGGCAGCACCGCCATCCAATGCTGCTGCAACCAATCAACCACCTGTGAACGGTGATTCTCGGACCCCACACTTTGAAGCAGAGGAGCTTTCCAGACTCTCAACAGAGCCGCCATCTGCGTGGGTTCGGCTGGCGGCGAATGAAGCAGGGCATGTGACCATCGCGAACTGCTAAACCAACTCCCAAGCCTGGAGCCCTCATAAAGCAGCGCTAGCGCTAGCAGTGATCCTCCCTGCGGAAACGGAAACTCCCAACCTGATGCAGTGCTGGTCAGCAGTTCTGGATTCAACCGCACGACGCCTCCCGGTTTTTCAGGCAGCGCGATCCAGGCCAGCACCTCATGCTTCTCAGTAAGATCAAAAGCACCCAACCGGGTCATAATCACCTTCTGTGACTCAGCATCCACTCGCACATGGCCGATGACGCCACCATCGATTACCCTCGAGGCTATTTCCATTGTGTGCTGATTCCCATTGTAGGGATCCTCGCTGATCCACGCTGGCGCACCGTAGCCTCCCAACCTTGGCAGGATCATCGCCCGCGATCGCACACTACCGCGAACGAAGTCTCCCTCCATGAACGAACAGCGCTGCTCCTCCATCGTCACGACATTCCCACTCCCATCTCGTCGCTCCGGCAGCATGAAACTCCACATCGCACGACTCGCCTCACTAATGAGCAATGTTTTGTCCCCTCGCTGAATCACGGGCTTTCCATCCTCACTCCACCGCGCGCACCCTTGCATGGGCGGTGGCAGTTTCACCGGAATGGTTGCCAGCCGACCACTCCCATGACGAAGCATCACCCGTAACGTGACCGGACGGGCGATGTCACCCTCCACCAAAGAGAGTTCCGAAGGCGGAGCATGAAAGCTCATGAGCTTGCCATCTGCACGAGTCCAGCGCAGACCCGCAATGTGCCAATTTTCATCCAAGACCTCGACTTGGAGCGAAACCATCCACGGCCAGGTGTGATTTGCTGTGCCTGTAAAGTCCAAAGCCTGAGTCCATCGTGCCCTCACAGTCTCCATTGGCGGCGGTTCCGACTGTTTGCCAAACCCTGCGCTGGTCCATAGCACCAAATCATCCATTCGTGCCTCGATCACTCCCGACCAGCCGTTCTCATAGCGGTGAAGCCGATACCCAGCTCCGATGGGTGTGCTAGCCGCTGGCATAGGCTGAAGCGTCAAATCGCTAGCCGTGATCAAATCGAAAGCCTGCCCAGTCCTCAGTTGGGATTCGACCACCCCCATGCCGTCGCTCGGTCTCAGCAGAGAAACCTCCGCATCAGCGTCCCAAAGCGAGACCGTGGCCTGACGAACCATTGCTTCGTCTTTTGTGACCAAGCGCAAATCCAGTCGCGAACGAAGCGCCGCTCCCTCCCCAAGTATCAAGGCACCCTCCGTATCAGAGATGAAGCCTCCATCTTTCTGCTTGAGCAGCCTAGCCAGCACCATTCCCTGAACCCGCAGTTCCAAATCATTCTGCGCTTCGATCTCGTTCAAATAACACAACTCGATGCTGAAAGACGGCACACTTTGACCGTCCCACTTCAACTGCGGCGAAGTGTGGAACTGGCTGACACTGTCTTCCTCATCATCCGCCAACGGCACGACATCCGCCGCCAGCGCCGCTTTCAGCAAATCTTCCGTCCATTCCGGCAGCACCCAGCAGCAGGACTTCAGGTGCTCCTGCATACCAGTCTTCGACACATTACCCAAGCGGAACTGCCTCAGCCGATGCCACATCCGCTGAAACTCCAATGCACCAGGATCTCGCTCATGGAGCAACGTTTGAACGGCCACGGGAAGAATTTGCCCACTCAACCATGCCTTGAGACGACATTTAGCATCCTCATGGGTGAACCCAAACTGAAGATGAATCAGTCGGAACCACTGGTTCGCGTCTTCTACATCGAAGGCATGACGCAATTCCAGCATTCGTGCGGCTCGTTCCAAAAGCCTGCCATGCGATGCGTGAAGATTGCCAGCCGGATTATAAAGACGCCCCCATGTCTGATCCTGCCAAGGCACTTTCTGTCGATTCGCCAACACCATCCAAAGCTGCCCCTCATGTCCATGCCTGCGCGTGATCTCCGCGTGCAGCCACAAGAGCAAAGCACCAGCCTTCAGCGGTGCCTGATGAGCAAGGAAATCAAAATCATAGCGGCCCAGTTCGGCTGCCCACTGAATCAATTCTCGATACACTCCTTCACCAGCCCTCAGTTCAGCCAAAGACCATGGCCTGTGATGTGGACGGAGTTGTGACAGCTTTTCGTATAGATAGTCTGCTGTTGGCATGAACACTTTTATTACGGGCGCGTAAAGTTCACAACCCTACAAAGCATTATCCCGCGTCCGAACGATTATTGCATGGCGTCAATAGTCGCGGCCTCTTCAAGGGCCTTCTCGGCCGCTTGTTGATGCGGGGCGGCTTCGTCCTCCAGACCTTCGGCGATGAGGAGTTTGGCGACTTTTTCTTTTTTGGCGGCGAAGGTGCGGAGGTCGGTGATGCGCTGGATTTGCTCGGGGGTGAGGGCGGGTTTGGACGCGGGCGGTGGTTGTTCGCCGCTGAGGTGGCGGGTGGCGCGGGTGTTGAAGGTGATGAGGCCGATCTCGGTGAGGCGCTGGAGGCTTTGCCACGTTGGCTCGTCGAGGACGTGGAGCTTGGGCGTGTTGCCGCGCCAGTCGGTCTCGTGGAAGAGGGCGCTGACGGCGGCGTTGCGTGAGGCATCTCGCAGCACGGTGAGGACAACGGGGCTGGATTCGCCGGGGAGGATGGCTTCCTGGCAATGGATGAGGCTTTGACCGAGCACGCTGGCAGCGCGGTCGGCGAAGGCGAGCGCGGGATCGCTGGGTGGTGGCTTGGGCGCTGGAGTGGTGGTGGGAGCCGGTGCCTCGCTGATGAACTGCTTGAGGCGGGCGAGGTTGGCGTCGTTGCCGCGTTTGAGTTTGGCTTTGGAGAGCGATTCTGCCGAGCCGTCGAGCACGCCTTCGGCGAGGGTCATCTTGGTGGCGAGGGTCTCGAGCATGGCGGACTCGATGGTGTTCTCGGCGATGAGGTTGATGACGGTCACGGGGCGCTTCTGATGCTTGCGCCAGGCGCGGGCGATGCGCTGCTCCAGACGTGCGGGATTCCACGGGAGGTCGCAGTTGATGACGACGCTGGCGTTTTGCAGATTGAGGCCCACGCCGCCGGAGTCGGTGCTGAGGAAGAGCCGGCAGGTGGGATCATTGCGGAAGGCCATGATCTCGCCACGGCGCTTCTGCTGCGGCACGGAGCCGGTGTGCCAGGCGAAGCCGATGCTGTTCTTTTCTGCCCACTCGCGCACTTTTTTCAACATGCCTTCCCATTCGGAGAAGATAATCACTTTCACATCGGGATCGGCGAGGGCTTCATCGAGTACGCCGGCGAGTTCGTCGAGCTTTGGGCAGTCCTGGCAGTCGTGGCCTTTGATGATGGATGGGGAGTCGCAAATCATGCGCATCATGCCGAGGAGGATCATGAGGATGTCGGACTCCTTTTTGGTCAGCGCACGGCGCATGGACTTCTGCACGAGCTGGGACACCTGCTGCTTGATCTCATCATACTCGTTTCGCATGGCCTGGGTGAGCTTGATGAAGTGCTGACGGTCGGTGCGGATGGGCAGCTCGGTTTCGACATCGTGCTTGCGGCGGCGGAGCAGGACGGGGCGCACACGCTCGCGGAGGGCGGCGAGGTTTTGATAATCCTGCGGGCGGCCATTGGCATCGAGCTGGTAGAACTCGCGGTTGAAGCGGAAGAGCGGCCCGAGCAGGCTGGGATCAAGGAAATCGACGATGGAGTAGAGTTCGTCGATGCGGTTTTCGATGGGTGTGCCAGTGAGGACGAAGGCGAAGCGGCTTTGCAGGCGCTTCACAGCTTGAGCGGTCTTGGTGGCCCAGTTTTTGATGCGCTGGGCTTCATCGAGCACGACGATGTCGGGTTTGAAATGCTGATTGATGTCGAGCGTGTCGGTGACGACCTGCTCGTAGTTCACGATGGTGAAAAACGGCGGCGTGGAGGCGGTGTAGGCTTTGAGTCGGGCGGTGCGTGGCCCGAAAACGAGCTGGAGGCCGAGCGTGGTGAAGCGCTTGATCTGTTCCTCCCACTCTGTCTTCAAAGAAGCGGGCGTGACCACGAGCACACGCTGAGCTTTGCCGAGATGATGCAGCAGCGCACATGCGGCCACGGCTTGGATGGTCTTGCCGAGGCCCATCTCATCGGCCAGCAGGGCGCGCTCGCCAAAGGCGAGGTGCAGCATGCCCTCGCGCTGATACGGATAGAGCGGATACAGGGTGACATGCTCAGGATGGCGTCCTTCGACCACGCCGGTCTCGTAGTCGCGGCGCAGGCTGCGGCGCTCTTCCGCACGGCGGCGGGCTTCGAGGAAAGGCTGCACATCCTGCGAGACGCGGACTTTGGTGGTGCGACGGATTTTGGGCAACGCCTCCTCTGCGTCGGCAATGAGGAAACCATCGTCATCAAACAAGGGACGGAGCAAGGAGGGCAGTCGTTTGAAGTCCCGCTCAATGCGCAGGCGCTCGCCATCCGGCACGAGATGGAGATGCGGTGACGTGCGAGTCTCCGCGAGCTTGTAGTCCGCTTTGTGGCGACGCTTCAGCCAGATGAGCGAGGCCTCGATGTGCTTGCAGGTGCCGAGTCCGGCGGTGCGGAAGTCCGGGCAGGTGCAGGAGAACGAGCGCGTCGCAACATCCCGCGCCTCGACCCGATAAGTCATGCCGCTGGGCGACTTCACTTCAAAAATGGAGAAGACCGGATGCTCTGGATGGAGATTGGCGATGGCATGCTTCTCCTCACGCGCCCGCTGGATGCGGCGCAGCACTTCGATCTCATCCGTGCTGCGCCAGTCTCCTGCTGATGGCAGTGGAATGGTGGAGGGCTTTTTCCTGGCGCGTTTCTTGGACTTCGGCTTGGCGGATTTGGGAGTGGGCATGACAAAAACAGGCTGGATCAACAAACGCACCGCGGCAAGGCGCTTGCGGTGAAGTCGATCCTTCGACGCATTAAAACGGCGTATCGTTTTCCTTCAGCGCACGGGCATGATCATCGGCCCAGCGATGGATCATTTGGCGGCGATGCTCGCCACCGGAACGCAGCACTGCGAACATGTGCTCATGCCGGTCGATTTCATCGCGCAGGTCGTTTTCGATGATTTCAGGCGGGCTGATGAAGCCGAAGTAGGGGTGGACGAAGCGGCTCATCGCCGCGTACTGCGGTTCGCCAATCAGCGACTGCGTGCGGTATTTCATTTCGTCGATCTGTTCCTTGAGCACGCCGCAGTACACCTTGAGCTTCTCATCGGTGGCGGCGGTGAGGTTGGACGCCTCCTCTCCGAGCCACTCCATCTCGATGGCGAGCAGCTCGCGCAGGTCGGAGGCAGCGTGCGCGGTGGTGAGCCGTTTCATCCACTCCTCCTTGTGCAGCTTGCGCTCCGGGTCCGATTCGAGATCGGGATGCAGCACCTTGGCAAGCTGCTTGTAGAGCGACTTCAAATCACGCCGCCTGGCCGCTTCGGCTTCCTGCTGTTGGAGTTCTTTTTTCAACTGGGCCTTCGTCGGTTTGCGTGCCCGCCTGGCGGACTCACCAAACTGCCTGCCCCCGCCAGCGGTCGCAGCCTCCAGCCGCTGCTTCAGGATGCGCTCAAACTCGGCGGGATCGCCATGGAGATCGAGATCACTCAAATCCAAAGGCACACCCGCCTCACGCGCCGCGTTCTCCATCATTCCACGCAATTCATCAAAGGCAGCGGCCGCCTCCTCCTTTTCGAGCGCTTCAGACTTTGCGCCGCCCAGACTCGCCAGCAGCTCATTGAGTCGTGTCAAATCCTCCTCAGCCAGCCCGCAGGAATCGAAGGAAAGATCGAGGGCTTTGTGTCGCAGCAAATCTTCCAGGGACGCACGCCGCCGCGCCGTGAGCTTGGTCTCCGCCATGGCGGCCAATCCCAGATGGACCATCTGAAAATTCAGCCGGTGCAGCGTTTCAACCAGGGGCAGCAATCGGAGGGTGCAGATGCCCAGCAGTTGGTCCAGCCGACGCTGCTCCTGCTGATGCATCTTGCGCGCCTTTTCGAGCTTTTTCATCAGCTTGTTGAACTGCGTCTGCGCCGGGCTGAGTTGCTTCCCATCAGGCACCATCACCAGCAGTGCCCCAGTCTGCTCTTGCGTGCGTTTGGGCAGGTCCGGTCCGAGGGGCAGTTCGTGCGCTTGATCAGCTTGTTTCTTCACCCGCTTCGTTCGCCAGACGGGCGGGCATTGTCAAGTCTGACGCTCTGGGTTCTGATGAGGATGGAGGCTTGTCAGCCGTCGCGGATTCCGTCATGCTGCTGGCATCATGAACAACGATCCCGCATTCACCTCGCACCCTGCCTTGTCCCGCCGACGTTTCCTCCAAACGGCGTCCTTGGCCGCCTTCGCCACCTCTGGCAGCATGCGTCTGGCCGCGTTGGCACCGGGGCAGGTCGGTGAGACGGAGCATTTTCTTTATCGGCTCGCTCCGGCGGGCGGACCATGGATTGACACGCAGCGCGGCAACCGGGCCTTTGGCTTCAGCGCGGGTAAAATCCATCTTTCTGAGGACAACGCGCAAACCTGGAAGCACGAGGCCGACTTTGCCGATGCGGAAGACATTCAGTTCAGCAGTTTGTTGGGAAATGGCCGGGTCGTTTTCGCCACGCAGCGGCGGATATTCACGGGCAACGAGGATCTCACGGGCATCCAAGAAGTCACCGTGCTGGATCATCACGGAGAGGAATACCGCCCGCACCTGCTGCGCGAGGGAGAGAAGCCTGGCTGGTATTTTTACTCGCTCGACGGTGTTCACACCTTCGAGGTCGAGGGACGTGAAATGCTGATCTGGGGCAACTACTGCAATGTCGGCACCGGTCCTGTGCCAGCCAACATCTACTATTCAACGGACGGCGGCAAGACGGTGAAAATCGCCTACGCGTTTGGCCGGAATCCAGCGTTTCAGCACAAGGACGCCGATCCGTCCGAGTGGCTGGGAGACAAGGACAATCCTGTCGTCTGCCGGCACATTCATTCCGTGTCCTACAACGCCCCAGAGAACGCCTTTTACGCCTGCACCGGCGACATTGACCGCAAGAACGGCGCAGGGCTGGAATGCCACTGGCTGCGCGGCACCTGGGATGCGAAAAACGACCTGTGGGACTGGAAGGTGATCGTGTCCTCGGATGCGAACTCGCGTTTCAAATCGGGCGGGATCAACTGCGTGGACGGGCAGATTTACTGGGTGGCCGACGCCAACGGCCCCAAGTCCATCCGCGAGGATTATGACCGTGGCATTTTCCGTTGCGCACCCGCCGATCTCCCTGACAAGGCGAAGCACACCCTGCTGTATCCGGTGAAATATGAGATGGCGGCGATGACCATTCATGACGGCGTCATCGTCGCGCCGAAATACGGCAACGCCGACCCTGATGACTGCGGCTTTCTCTTTTCACCGGACCTCGGCAAAAGCTGGGGGCATTACGACCTCAAGGAACTCGGCGACCGCTCCGGTGTGCGGGTGAATCCGCCCAATGGCGAGGGATGGTGGCGCGTGGCGCTCATGAGCCGCTGGACCAACCGGGGTGAGGTGCTCTTTTTGAAGCCCAAGCGGTGAGCGCCGGTGGAGACTCCACAGGGTGTCTTCATTCTGACATTTCAACCGCATAGAACATCTCCGCGCTTCACCTTCAGCAGTTTTCACGGTTTCGGAGCGGTCGCCGCGAAGATCAAACGACAGGCGTTGGCGCGGTGGATGGACGCGTCTGGGGCGATTTCAAGCGAGGCAAGCTGCATTGTGAAGCGGTCGGTATCGCAGGCTTTGTCGAGCATTTGAGCGAACGCGAGGGCGGTGATGCGTTCGCCGCTGTGTGGCTCCGCTTTCCACGATTCGCGAGCGGCGGTGTTGGCATCTAGAGGCTGCTTCTGCCACTTCGCGGTGGTGTGCTTCGCCCATGCCTGCGCCAGGGAGTCTGTCAGCGGCTTTCCAGGCAGGGCGTCGTAACTGCCGAAGAAACCTTGCGTGCCGAGATACTGCACGGCGGCATACCAGGGCTTGTGCTCGCTGCCCTTCACGTCGTTGAAGAAGGCGAGCATGATGCCGGACGCGGCGAGATGACGCACGAGGGTATCGGCATCCAGGGCGGCTGGCGCGATGTTCCGGCGTTGCGCGAGCACGATGGCATGGGCGGCGGATTCGTCGTAGCTCATCCAGGCTGGCTCGAGCCGGATGGCGCCCCAGCCGATGTGGGAGGATGAGAGGCAGACAGGCACGAGCAAGTTGTCGATGCCTTCCGGCAGCAGGCAGCGCCAGGACACCTGGCCGGGCGTGGTGATGTTGTTGAGCAGCAGCTCGCCCTCCCAGTGGCTGTCCTCGACCTTGCGCGGCGTGCAGGCGTGCGAGTCGAGAAACCAGTCGGTGATGCCGATGCTGTCGGCGTGAACGGGCGCGCGCTTCAAATCTTCCGCAGGCCGCGCGTCGTGCTCGGTGAAGATGGCGCGGCCGGTGATGCGGCGCGTCTCGCGCATGTAGATCTCGTGGGGCATGTGGCCGTTGTCGGCGAACTCATCTTTGGGCAGGCCCCATTCGCGCCACTTTTCGCGAAGATCGGGACGGATGGACTCGTCGTTTTGCAGGAAGTAAAGGAGCGCCTTGGTGAACTCGACATGCTCGCGGGTGACGCGCTGGCGCGTGGCCCAGTCGCCCTCCACGTAGGCGGTCTGCACACCGATCAGCTCCGGGAGGTTCCAGTAGGTTTTGCGGTTCGGCAGCACGCTGCCGGGGATGCCTGCCGACCACTTCACATCTGTCTCCAACCGCTTCACCAGCGCCGCGCGGTCGTAGTTCGCCGGTTTTTGCATGGGCACGCGATTGGCGGGATCGTCGGTGAGCACGGTGCGCATGTTGTGGGCCTGCACGGCCGGATCGGCAGCACTGGTGCTGGCGGGCCGGATGATCTCAAACCAGCGGTTGTAATGCACGAGGTTCAGCTTCCGATATTCGGCGAGGTAGGCGGGATCGACCTTCGCCGGAGGCCACTTCACCGAGCGCATGAAGAGGACGCCGGCATGCTCCTCGCCGAACTCCTCGCGCGACTCGCGCCCCACGCGACACGGCACCCCGGCCGCCTTGGCGAGATCGGCCTCGTAGGAGCAGTCGGCAAAGACGCACGCTAACGCCGTGAAGGTTTCCTCGCCGTCCATCTTCCGAAAGGTCGCCGAGCGGATCGTCGTGCCCTCGCGCTGTGCTGACACGGGATACCAGCCTTTTTTCAGCGTGATGCGCGGCTCGCGGGCAAGCATTTCATCCAACAGTTTTTCCACGACATGGGCCTCGTATTTTGGTTTCGCATTTCCCGGCAGGATGGCGCGATGCTGCGGCGAATGCTTGCCGGAGGTCGTGCGGTAGTGCTCGTGGATGGCAGCGCGAAGTTCGTCGTAAATGGGAGCACGTTTGCCTGAATAAAGCGCGTCCATGGTGCTCAGTCCGCTGCTGAGCAGACCGCCCACATGCTGCGCGTGCGTGACGAGCAGCACGTCCACCCCTTCCCGCGCCGCCCGCACCGCGCAGGCGATGCCGCCGGGCGTGGAGCCATAGATGACGAGATCCTGGGCGGAGAGGTATTGGCCGCAAAGGAGCGCAGAGAACGCAAAGAGGATTTTGGTCATGGTCAATTCTTCGATTCCACTTTTTAAAAACGATATCAATCTCTCAAGCTCCTCACGAGACAAAAAAGCCAGAAGGGACGCTCCTGTTCTCCGATCAGCAAGGAAAGTTGTCTGCAGGCTGCTGAGCATCTGTGGTCACGTCGTGGCTGTGGTGGTCACATTTTCGGCCAGAGCCTGGTACATACGCCGGACAATTTTGGCACCACCGGCGGCCAGCCCGCCAACCAGGTGCCCTGCATGCTGAACTTCACCCATGCTGGCCACCGTCGCGCAAAAACTGGCCGAGCGCGTGCTCACCAGCCTTCCGACCACGGCCTCCCAGGCTCAGCGCGTGCAGTTCGCCTACGGACTCGTCTTCTCCCGCTCCCCGAGTGAGGCTGAGCAAAAGGCGGCCTCCGAGTTCTTCACGAAGTTTCCCAAAAACAACAGCGCCAACGCGACAACTGTCTGGACCTCCTTCTGCCGAGCCCTCCTGGCGAGCGCCGAGTTCCGCTACTTGAACTAGACAGGCTAACTGCTTGGAAATTGCTATTGAGGGGTTGAGTCATGTTTTTAACGCCTGGCATCTTTTTAAAAGCATGGAAGAGCTTAGCGGCGTTGGCAATTAAACCACAAAGGACACTGAGGGCACATAGGAGAAGGATGGACGGATCCTGTCCTCTGACAGTTATTGCTCGTTGCGAATCGAGCGCCACATTTTCCGCGAAAAGATCAATAGCGTTTGATGCCAAGCGTTTGAGGCTAGGTGCCAACAAAACAACTTTAAATGACTGAGGGTTTGGAAATTGCTTTTGAGGGGCTGGGTCCAGTTGTCCCTGGACGTGGAGCGCGGACGGGGTGTGAAGGGATCTGTAAAAGGAAAAAATGATGTTCTGGATGGCGGAGGTGGACTGGGGAGTCAGTTTGAGTTGTCAGTTTGAGTTTGCTGATGTATCGCAGCTTGTCGTCCGGGAGAGTAACGCTCATGGCGCGGGGATGCGCACGCGGTAGAAGCGGCGGGGTTCTTGCAGGGGCGGAGTGCCGGTGCGCGCTCCGTCGTCGGCGAAGCGCAGGCGGTCTTCCGGCGTGCTCAGGGGCGGGGCGCCGAGGCTGAACCACTGCGCCAGGTCGGGGCTGTGTTCGAGTTGATAGGGGCGGCGCGGGATGGCCTGCCATTCGAGCACCATCGCGGGCGTTTCCTGCCGGATGTTCAGCGCGAGGTCGGCGTGCCACTGCAGCAGGGTCATCGAAAAGGGCGGCAGGCTCAGCGGCGCGGCGGGGTTGAAGTCCGCCAGTTGTTGCATGGTGTGGGTGACAATGTCGGCGGTTTCATTGTGGTCGGTGATGTTGGCCGAGGTGAGGCGTTTCAAAGTCACCGCGCCGGCGGGGGCTTGCGGGCCGGTGAAGGTGACGTCGAGCGCGGCGGTGCGGTGGAGGTTGAAGACGATGAGCGAGCGCATCGCGCTGTGGCGGAAGGCGTGGCTCTGAATGTAGTGTGCGCCGGTGTAGGTGACGCGGTTGAGGTTGGTGACGTTCCACGTCGGGTCGTCGCCGGTGTGGATGGTGCGCAGCAGGTCGCCGCCGAGGGCTTCGTTGAGCAGTTGCACCATGTGGTAGTGGGGGCGTTTGCGGTTGGTTTTGCCCATGTCCAGCACGCTGCCCCAGAGGGCGGCGGTTTTGCCGTCGGTGCGGGTGGCGCGGTGACCGGCCAGGGAGAAGAACACCTGGTCGCGGCAGGCCAGTTCTTTGAGCATGACGAGCATATGAGCGCCGACGGCGAGCGCGGCACCGACGGAGGGGGTGTAGTTGTCCAGCGCCTCTTGCGAGATGGCGCCTTCGGTGGTGTGGAGGTTCACTTCGTAAATGGCCAGCGGCACGGGGCGGCTGGAGTTTTGCAGGTTGTTGAAATTGCCGCGCATGAAGCCGGAAGTGGGTGAGGGATTGAAGGACCACCATTGCGGCTCGGCGAAGAGCGGGCCGAAGAGTTCTTCGTTGTTGGCGAAGTTGTCCACGCGGCTGGACATATAGGGGGCGAGGCAGAAGCTGTCGTGCTGCGTCGAGGCGTCGTGGAGTTGCAGGTTGTTGCCGGTGCCGGCCACCTGGCCGCCGAGGAGGCAGTTGAATTGCGCGGCGTTGTAGAAGGGCGAGTTTTTGATGACGGCGAACAGTTCGCTGGCGCGGTTGCCGCAGGGCACGGACGCGCTGATGACCGCGCCGCGAAAGGCGGTGTTGTTCCAGTTTTCGTTGCCGAATTCGAGGTGGATGCGCAGGAATACGCCCGTCCACGGCGCGGGATGGCCGAGTGCGGCACGGATGGCGCCGTAGGGCGTGTTGGTCGCGCCGCCGAGGTATTCCATGAGGTTGGCGACTTCCTGCGTCGAGCACGGGACGGGGATGGAATACCAGGGGTCGCTGCCGAGGTGTTCGCACAGCACGAAGAACTCGTGCAGGCCCGGCATCATGTTGTTTTCGGTGGTGGCATAGACGTTGTAGGCGCTGCGCTTGCGGGCGAAGACGGGCGCGAGTGCGTTGTCGAGCGAGTTGCCCACGTCCTGCCAGTTCACGTAGCGCAGGATGCCGGGGCGCAGGCCGCGCAGGGCGTTGACCACGTCGTCGCGGAACTCGGTGGGGTTGGCGGGGTCGCTGTCGGTCTGGCGGAGGCTCACGTCGTCGAGCAGCGCGGCGCTTTGGTTCACCGGCGAAAAACTCACTCTCACCGTGCCGGAGATGGTGTCCGGCTCGGAGACGGTGAAGGGCAGCGCATAGTCCGCCCAGCCGCCGGTGAGCTGCACGGTCTGGCTCAAATAGGGCGTAAGCGTGCCACGCCGCACGGTGACGAGCAGTTGATTCGCGCCGCCGACGCCCTTGGCCTTAAACGCCACGCGAAACGCGCTGTTGAGCCGGATGAAGCCTTGCAGCGTGTCGAACTCCCCGGTCACGTTGGCCTGCTGGCCCGCCGTGAGCGCGGTGAGCCGCACGCATTGCCGGCTCCATGGCAGCACGGCGGGATAATCAGCCGGCCGCAGCGGCAGGTCGCTGGCTTCGCTTGTCACCGTGCCGCTGCCGCTCACCTGCCAACTGCCCGTGGCCGCGCCGCCGCCGGTGCCGCCTTCGTGTGTTTTGCGCAGCACGATGTAGTCGCCATTGCCGGGCACGGGGCCGCTTTGGTCGAAAAGATACGTCGTGCCCTGCGTGCTGCCATTGGGGTCGTTGGGCGGGTTGGCGCGGTTGGGCGCGAGCGAATTGGTCACGATGCCCGCGCGCCCTTTCGCCGCGCCCCAGATGATTTCATACGCCGCGTCCGCCCAGAAGCCGCTGGGCCATTGCGTCAACGGTTGGTCCTCGATGGCGCTGGTGGCCATGCCGCCGGGGCCGAGGCGCACGACGGATTGGAAGAGCAGCCCCTCGAAGCCCGGATTGCGGAAGAGCAGCTCCTTCATCATCTGCGCCGAGTCGTAGTAATTGTGTTGCGCCAGCCCGATGCCGAAACGCTGCACGCCGGGGCGCAGCACAGTGTTGTCCACGTTGATGACGGTGTCCGCCCGCGACAGCGCCGCGAGCATGAGGAGGGTGGTGAAGGCGAGGGTTTTCATGGTGGGATCAGGGTTGGTTTAAAAGAGTGCGCAGACGTGTGCGGGCGCGATGCAGCGCCACGCGTTGCGCGGGTGTTTGAGGCGTCGAAGTGCCGTCGAGCAGGAGGCGGTCGCGGTCAGAGAGATGGGCCAGGGCGTGACCGAGCTG